>DATBSL010000150.1:0-38452 GCA_036559805.1 Vicinamibacteria bacterium | reverse complement strand
ATCGAGATGGCGCGCGGGCCGGAGGGCAAGCCCGAGCTGCAGCGCGAGCCGCCCTACTGCTTCCGCCTCGCGGTGCCGGCGCTCGCCCGCGGCCTGACGCGGCTGGGGCTCGGCGAGAACGCGTCCTTCTATCTGGTCACGAATGCGGCGCTCTTCGGCTTCCTGCTGCTGCTGTGGCTGCACCTGCGGGACCTGGGCTTCTCGCTCGCGCTGCGAGTGACCGGCCTGCTGGTGACGGGCTTCACCCAGGGCGCCGTCCGCTGGTTCGAGTACCAGTACTGGATGAGCGACCCGGTCGCGCTCAGCCTGGTGATGCTGGCGTTCTTCCTCGTCGAGCGTGGGCGCTGGGCCTCTCTCGGCGCGACGAGCGTCGCCGCGGCTTTCGTGCGCGAGACCTACGTGCTCGTCTACCCGTACGTGTTCCTGCGCGAGCTGCGGCTGGGGCGCGGCCTCCCGGGCGCGCTCGCGCGCACGGCGGCGCTCTGCGCGCTGCCGCTCGTCATCCTCGTCGCGATCCGGATGACCGTCACACCCAACCAGCCGGACGACTTTGCAGCCGGGATCGTGGACAGCATGACCTTCCGCCTCAACCACCTGCTCGACAACCAGCTCTACGTCGTGTCGATCGGAGCCTTCGGGGTGCTGCTGCCAATGGTCCTGCTGCTGCCGAGGCGGCTGCCCGAGCTGGCGCGGCGCCACTTCGACCGCGCGCTCTTCGTCGTATCGGTCTACGCCACGCTCGTGATCTCGAACAACAACGAGCGGCCGCTCGCCTACGCGCTGCCGGCTCTCGTTCCCGCGGGGCTCTACTGCCTGCGGGCGTTCCTCGAGACGACACGGCTCGCTCCCCTGCCGGTGCTCGCGGCAGTGGTCGGGCTGCAGGTCCTGTTCTGGACCGGCCAGCGCTTCGCCGAGATCGGCATGAGCATCTACCAGCCCGTCAACTGGACGACCGTCGTCGCGCTGGCCGGCGCCTGGCTCGCGGCCCAGGCCGTCAGCGCGCGTCGTACGGTCCGTGCACGGCCTTGACCGCGAACGTCTCCGCGGCGTCGTCGAGGACGATCACGCGGTAGCTCCCCCCTCCCGGCGCGACGCGGACCACGACGTGTCCCGAAGCGCTCGCCAGCCGGTCGAGCATCGGTCCGATCACGATGCGGTTCGCCTCGATCATGTTGGTGGCGAAGACGTCGCGCGGCCCCGGGTAGAGCCGCGTCGAGTAGAGGCGCTCGAGGACGTCGTGGGCGGGATGGTCCGAAGACCAAACGTGCTGGATCCAGACGCGCGGCCGCAGCGTCGCCACCAGGAAGGCGTTCTGCGAGTCGCGGTTGCCGTGGTGGTCGAGCAGCGCGACGTCGACGGGCCCTACCACCCCGGCCACTGGGGTTTCGACGTCCTGCCAGGCGGGATATCCGGGGCGGACGTTGCCGGGCATGTCGCCGCCCGTGAAGTAGTCGAAGGATCCGTAGCGCACGCGGATCGCGAGGCTGCACATGTTCTCGGTCGGCCAGTCCTCCCGCGGCAGCCCCGCGAGGTCGGGAAACACGTGCTTCGTCGTTCCCGCCGCATCGCCCGTCCAGACGTCGCCGCTTGCCGCGATGCCACGCACCTCGAACTGCGGATACGCCTTCGGGTCGCGGACGAGGACGATCTGGTCGTTGCGGCCGGGCGAGAGCCGCATCGCCTTCACCTTCCCGGACGTCACCAGCTCCTTGTAGGCCGCGAAGCCGGGTGACTTGAACTCGCCGTGGTCCGGGGCTGGGAAGGCGTAGTCGGGCCAGCCGCGGTCGACCATCGTCCGGATCGGGACCCGGCTCGCGACGTCGACCATCGCGTTCATGTGGTCGGAGTGGAAGTGCGTGATGTAGCCGTAGTCGATGGCCCGGGCGCCCATGGCCTCTACGTAGCGGGCGATCCACTCCGCGGGCGGCCGCGAGGCGTCAGGCCGGGGCGGCGTCCCGCGCGGCGGCGGGTTGCCGCCGTCGCCAGCGTCCACGAGCAGCGTCGTTCCATCGGGAAGCTGGAAGAACGTGGCGTTGCCACGGCCGGTGTTGATGTGGTGGATGTCGAGCGTGCCGGGAGCCCAGCTCGGGAAGCGCTCGCCCGGGGCCTGTGCCCGAGCCTCCGCCACGGCGAATGCGGCGACCGCCGCCAGTGGAAGGATCCGCATTGCGCCGTCAGTCTAGCGGATGAGCTCCTGGACGCGCGCCTCGAGCTGCTTGACGAGCTCTGGCCGTGCGCGGCTCACGTCCATGGTCTCGCCGGGATCCGCTTCGAGGTCGACGAGCGTCGCCGTGCCCGACCAGATCCCCGGCCGGAGGTACTTCCACTTGCCCGAGCGCATGCCGGCCACGCCTTGCTGGCCCGAGAAGACGACCTCGCGGCCGCCGTCGATGCCGCGGCCCGGGATCCGATCCACCTCTCCGGTCACCAGCCGGGAGACGTCCTGCCCGTCCATTGCCCGCGGCGGGAGCGTCGCGCCCGTGAGCGTGACGAGCGTCGGAAACAGGTCGAGCGAGCTCACCACCTCGTTCACGACGCGGCCGGACGCGATGCGCGCCGGCCAGCGCATGATCGCGGGCACGCGCACGCCGCCTTCCTCGCAGGAGAACTTGCCGCCGCTCCAGGGGCCCGCCGAGCCCGGCCCGCGCGGGGGGATCACCGGGCCGTTGTCGCTCATGAAGACGACGAGCGTGTTCTCGTCGAGGCCCGTGTCGCGCAGCGCCTTCATCAGGTCGCCCACCGAGGCGTCGAGCTGCTCGATCACGTCGCCGTAGGCGCCATACGCCGACCGGCCGGCGAACTCGGCCGCCGGATGGTTCACGAGGTGCGGGTCGCGGTGCGCGAGGTACATGAAAAAGCGCCGGTCGCGCGGCTGGGAGGCGATGAACTTGACGGCCGTCTCCGTGTAGCGGCGCGCCAGCTGGTCGGGCGGCGCCGCGTCCAGCGTGGGAGCGTCGCCGAAGACGAAATCGGTCTCGTCTTCGCCGGCGGGAACGCCCCAGTAGAAGTCGAACCCGTAGTGGATCGGCATCTCCGACGGCTCCCAGCCGAGGTGCCACTTGCCCACCATCCCGGTCGCGTAGCCGCGCGCGCGCAGGACGCTCGCGAGCACCACCTCGCCCTTGTTGAGCCGTGTCGGAGGATTCCAGGGAATCCCGACGCGACCGGGCAAGCGGCCGGTGAGCAGGCCGGCCCGCGAGGCCGAGCAGACCGGGGTGGGGACATAGAAGGTGGTGTAGCGGGCGCCCTCCGCGGCGAGGCGGTCGAGGTTCGGCGTGCGGATCAGCCGGTTGCCGTAGCTCCCCAGGTCGCCCCAGCCCAGGTCGTCGGCCAGGATCAGGACCACGTTGGGCGGGCCGAGGTCGGGCTTCGGCGTGGCAACGGCGGCCGCCATCGGGGCCGTGGGCGCGGACGGCAGGGACGGAGCTGCGCCGCCGCAGGAGAGGGGGGCTACGGCCAGGAGGGCGAGTAACGCTCTGCTACTTCCTCGGTGCTCCATCAAGAGGTCCTCGGTGCTCCATCAAGAAGTCCGCGGATACTAGCACCCCCGTTCCGCTTCGGCCACTCCGCGGCCAGTGGCCATGCAAATCCGCGGGGGTTCAGCTATCGTGCCGGGGAGGTTCCAGTGTGACGAGCGACTTCGGCTTCGGCGGCATCCGCCAGGTCCCCCCACCCGTGAACGAGCCGGTGAAGGCCTACGCGCCCGGCTCCGCGGAGCGCGCCGAGCTCAAGGCGCGGCTCGCGAGCATGGCCAAGGTGCGCGCGCAGATCCCGCTCATCATCGGCGGGCGCGAGGTCGCAAGCGGCGACGTCGCCCAGGCCGTGATGCCGCACGACCACGCGCACGTGCTCGCCCATTGGCAGAGGGCCGGCGCCGAGCACGTGGCGCAGGCGATCGAGGCGGCGGCGGCGGCGCACCGCGAGTGGTCGCGCTGGCCCTGGGAGGACCGCGCGGCCGTGTTCCTGCGGGCGGCGGAGCTGCTCGCCACCACCTGGCGGGCCACGATCAACGCGGCGACGATGCTGGGACAGTCGAAGACCGCCTTCCAGGCCGAGATCGACTCGGCCGCCGAGCTCGTCGACTTCTGGCGCTTCAACCCGCACTACGCGCAGCAGCTCTACGCCGAGCAGCCGCTCTCGAACGCCTCGATGTGGAACCAGCTCGACTACCGGCCGCTCGAGGGCTTCGTCTACGCGGTGACGCCGTTCAACTTCACGTCGATCGCCGGCAACCTGCCCACGGCGCCCGCCCTCATGGGCAACACCGTGGTGTGGAAGCCCGCCTCGTCGGCGATCCCGAGCGCCTTCGCGATCATGAAGCTGCTCGAGGCGGCGGGGCTGCCGCCCGGCGTGATCAACTTCGTCCCGGGGAACGCCTCGGTCGTGTCCGATGTGGTCCTGAGCCACCGCGACCTCGCGGGAGTCCACTTCACCGGCTCGACCGGCGTCTTCAACTCGATGTGGCGCACGATCGGCGAGCAGGTCGGGCGCTACCGCTCGTACCCGCGCATCGTGGGCGAGACGGGCGGCAAGGACTTCATCGTGGCGCACGCCTCGGCCGATCCGCTGGCGCTCGCGGTCGCCGTGGTCCGCGGCGGCTTCGAGTACCAGGGCCAGAAGTGCTCCGCCGTGAGCCGGATCTACGTGCCGCGCTCGCTGTGGAACGACGTGCGCGACCGCATCGTGGCGATGGCGTCGCAGATCCAGGTCGGCGACGTCCAGGACTTCCGCAACTTCATGGGCGCGGTGATCGACCGCAAGGCCTTCGACGGCATCTCCGCCTACCTCGCCGAGGCGAAGAAGAGCGCGACCGTCCTGACGGGAGGCGGCGTCGACGGCGACACCGGCTACTTCATCCAGCCGACGCTCGTCGAGACGAGCGACCCCGGCTACAAGCTGCTGTGCGAGGAGATCTTCGGGCCGGTGGTCACCGCCTACGTCTACGACGACGACAAGTGGGCGGAGACGCTGCGGCTCGTGGACGAGACCTCGCCCTACGCGCTCACCGGCGCCGTCTTCGCCGACGACCGAAAGGCGGTGCGCGAGGCCGCGGCGGCGCTGCGCGGCGCCGCCGGCAACTTCTACCTCAACGACAAGCCGACGGGCGCGGTCGTGGGCCAGCAGCCGTTCGGGGGAGCGCGCGCTTCCGGCACCAACGACAAGGCCGGCTCCAAGCTGAACCTGGTGCGCTGGGTGAGCGCGCGGACGGTGAAGGAGACGTTCAACCCGCCGCGGGACTTCCGCTATCCGTTCATGGACGCGGAATAGGTCAGGGAAGCGGCGTCTCCAGCTCGGCCGCCAGCCGCTCCAGGAAGAAGCCGACGTCGGTCACGAGGCCGATCGCCTGCATCGAGCCGCGGTTGCCCAGCTTGACCGGCACCGATTCCACCATGTCCACGCAGATCGTGCGCACGCGCGCCGGCAGCAGGTTGCCGACCGCGATCGAGTGCAGCGCCGTCGCCAGCATCAGGCAGCAGCCCGCGCCGTGGAGCGCTTCGATGTACGCCTGCTGCGCGAGCGAGGTGTCGGTGATCACGTCCTTCAGCGGCCCGTCGTCGCGGATCGAGCCCGCGAGCACCAGGCGCGTGCCGCGCGTCACGGCCTCGTACATGACTCCCGACTTGACGAGACCCGCCTCGATCGCCTGGCGGATCCCGCCGACGCGGTTGACGGCGTTGATCGCGTAGAGGTGGTTGCGGCTGCCGCCCTCGACGGCGCGGCCGCTCGTCTGGCACACGCCGAGGCTGGTGCCGACGATCGCCTTCTCGAGGTCGTGGACGGCGAAGGCGTTGCCGGTCAGGATCACGTCGATCCAGCCGTCGCGCACCAGGCCCGCGAGCGCCTTCTCGCCGCCCGAGTGCACCACCGCGGGTCCCGGCACCACGACGATGCGCTCGCCGGCCGCGCGCACGCGCTTCATCTCGCGCGCCGCCGCCCGGATCACGATGACCTTGTTGACCTCGGCCGAGACGTCGTTGGACATGAAGCCGAACACCGCGTAGTCGCGGCTGCGCTCGAGCGGACGCACGCGGATCCCGGGCCCGCGCAGCACGACCTGCTCGCCCTGGCGCACGAGACGCTGCTTCACGCATGCCGGCCCGCCCTCGCGCAGCACGAGCGCCGCGTCCATCTTCTGGTCGTGCACCTCGACCCAGTGCCCGCCCATGCGCACCAGCGTGTCGAAGTTGGTGGTCGCGTAGAAGTCGTCGGGCAGGATGCCGTCCGCCTCCGCCGCCGCCGTGCGGCAGTCGGCCACCTGGCTGGTCGCGCCGAGGTAGCGCAGCGCCTCCAGGATCCGGTCTAGCGCGTGCGGGTCGCGCGCGCGCACCTCGATGCGAGCGAAGGACGCCTCGTCGTTGGTGCGCCCGACCCGGAACTCCCGGACCTCGAACTCGCCGCCCTCCTCGACTACGCGGTCGAACACCCGGCGCAGGATGTCCGAGTCGATCAGGTGCCCTTCGAGGGTGATCGTGTCCGCGACCGTGCGCTGCGGCATGGAGTGTCCTTGGCTACAGGCGGGGCAGCGTCAGGCCCTGCTGCGCCTGGTACTTGCCGCGCTTGTCCGCGTACGAGGTCTCGCAGGGCTCGTCGCCCTCGAAGAACAGGAACTGCGCGATGCCCTCGTTCGCGTAGATGCGGGCCGGCAGCGGCGTCGTGTTCGAGACCTCGAGCGTCACGATGCCTTCCCACTCGGGCTCGAGCGGCGTGACGTTCACGATGATGCCGCAGCGGGCGTAGCTGCTCTTTCCGACACAGACCACGAGGACGTTGCGCGGGATGCGGAAATACTCGACGCTGCGCGCGAGGGCGAACGAGTTCGGCGGGATGATGCACTGCTCCGCCTTCACGTCGACGAACGAGCGCGGGTCGAAGCTCTTGGGGTCGACCACGGTGTGGTTGATGTTCGTGAAGATCTTGAACTCGTCGGCGATCCGCACGTCGTAGCCGTAGGACGACAGCCCGTACGAGATGACCCCGGCGCGCACCTGCGTGTCGGTGAACGGCTCGATCATCCGCTGCTCGCGCGCCATCTTCCGGATCCAGCGGTCCGACATCACGGACATTGAGCCTCCAAAGTCACCGATGAGCGACAGGCGCCAAGCATTCCACGCAAGAACGCCGCGAGCAACCCGTGGGGCCTCTCGGCGAAGATTCAGACGCCCGCCGGAATCACGCCGACAGCGCCGAGCCGCGCTGGCGGTAGCCGTCGAGCGTCGCTTCCAGCGCCTGTCGGGTCTCGTCGCTCGGCGAGCGGCCCTCGGCCGACGTCAGCAGGAGGCGGTCGCGCGCCTCGCCGTAGCGCGTCGTCACCCACATCTCGCGCGGGACCAGCCGATGCTCGCACAGGATGCGTAGCAGGCCGCCCAGGAAGCCCACTCGGTCCGGTCCACGGACCGCCAGGTACACGAAGCCACCGCGGTCGGGCGAGCCGTCCACGTCGTACCCGTCGAGGACAACGGGCGGGGCGTAGGGCGGCGGCGGGTCCTGCGTGAGCGAGACGTAGTCGACGGTCTCGGGGTCGGCGCCGCCCGGCACCGGGACCACCAGGAACTCGGCGCCCCACGAGCCGGAGGCTTCCTGGCGCGCGAAGCCGTTCTGGATCGAGATGCCGAGGTTGGACAGGCCGCGCGTAAAGCGGTCGGCCCACAGCGGGTGGAGCGGGCCCCAGAGCCGCACCGAGTAGAGGCTCCGCGTGTGGGCGAAGACGTGGTGGCCGACGGTCTTCGGCTCGGCGCCGGGAAAAAGCACGAACGAGTCGTGGAGAGCGCGCATGCCCGGAGTCGTGCAAGCCCCGTGCAACGGCGGTCCACCCTCGTATTGCTCTTCAACATGCTGTCGCACCAAGCCTTACGTGAGACGGCCGAAGGAACCAGCCTCACGGCCGAACACGCAATTCTGTAGCCACCTCGCTCGCACGTTACAGATTTGTCAGGGCAAGGAGAGATCGAGGCCGCCTCTGGGTCACGACGACCGGCAGGCCTCCTCCGACAGTTCTCTCGGCGAAAAGAGCGACGCGGGGCCGTCAATGAACCACGAAGCCGCGGTGGGCCATAGCAGGGTCATTCGGGTCTCGCCAGGGGGTTGACGATGTTCGACAGAACCAGGGCGCTCGTGGCCGTCGTTGCCGTGATGCTGGCTGGAGCGGTCGCCGCTCTGGCGGGAGACCTCGACCCCGCATTCGGAACTGGCGGCGTCGTGCGCACCGACATCGGCGGCTGGGACAACGTTTCCGATGTACTCGTCCAGCCGGACGGTGGGATCCTGGTCGCAGGAACCATCGACTGGAACGGCACGCGGAATCCGTTCCTCGTGCGCTACCACTCCGACGGCGCGCCGGACACGGCCTTCGGTGACGCCGGGCGCGTCGTCCTCGATCGCTACACCCAGCCGCCCCCACGCATCGCGCTGCAGCCAGACGGCAAGATCCTGCTCGCGACCCGAAGCGACGACGCGCCGGCCGGTCTTCTGGTGCTGCGCTTCCGGACGGACGGCACACCCGACCTCGAGTTCGGGAGCGACGGTGCGGCGCTCATGCCCTCCATGATCGTCTCGTCGATCGCCGGTGTGGGGATCGCACCCGGCGGCGGCATCCTGGTGGGCGCCCGGCTCAGCGGCCTCGCTGGCGAGGCCGTCGGGATCGCGCGTCTCACCGCCGCGGGCGCGCCCGAGCCCGGCTTCGGCGAGGGAGGCCTGGTCACGGTGGAACTCGCTTTCCCCATGCTGCCGTTGGCGTTCGCCGTGGATGCGAGCGGCCGCAGCGTGGCAGGCGGCTTCACCTTCGGCCTGCCCGGCCGTTTCTTCACCGATGCGTTCGTGGCTCGCTTCGACGCCAACGGATCGCTCGACCTGAGCTTCGGCGAGAGCGGGATCGTCCTCATCCAGCAGCCAGACAACGGAACCGAGATCCAGGCCTTGTCCATCCAGGACGACGGCAAGGTCGTCGCGGGCGGGCGAGCGTGGGGACCCGCCTACAACGAGAGCCGGTGGCTGCTGGCACGCTTCGACGAGGACGGCTCGCCTGACGCGAGTTTCGGGTCGGAGGGGTCGGTCGAGCTCGATCCGAGCACGGGGCACGACGTGATCCTGGGAATCGCCATCAACGAGGCGGGCATTCATGTCGCCGGCCAGACCGAGACGTTGGAAAAGGGCTTGGCTGCAGCCCGCTTCCTTTCGAACGGAAGCCTGGACGCGGGGTTCGGCCCGGGGGGAATCGCAGGAGTGCCTGGCCTGGCAGCCACGGGGTTCAATCGCATCGCGGTTCAGCCGGACGCCAAAGTCGTCGTCGCCGGCTCGGGCCTGGTGTTCGACCCGGAGTTCGCCGTGGACAGCTATGTCGCCCGCTACTCAGGCGACTCGCTGCCCGACACGACTCCGCCTACGCTCACGGTGCCGCAGGGAGTGGTCGCCGACGCAACGGGTCCGAACGGCGCGACCGTGGCCTTCGACGTGACGGCGACCGACGATTTCGGTCCGGTGGCCACGCTGTCCTGCGCCCCGGCTTCGGGCAGCCTCTTCGCGATCGGGGATACGGTCGTGGGCTGCCTGGCCGTCGACCACGCGGGCAACAGCCAGACAGCGTCGTTCGTCGTCCGCGTGAAAGGCGCGGCCGAACAGCTGGCGGATCTCCGGCATGCCGTAACAGGCGTCGGCCCGGGCAAGAGCCTGGTCGAGAAGGTAAAGCAGGCGGAAGCCCAGATCGCCCGCGGCGACGTCGCGGCGACCGTCCGCACGCTGCGGGCCTTCGTCAACGAAGTGAAGGCGCAGTCTGGCAAGAAGGTGCCGCCCGACCTGGCAACGGACCTGATTGCCGACGCGACCAGGATCGCGGCGGTGCTGGGGCAGCTGCTCTAGACGAGCTCGATGCCAGGGAAGAAGTAGCCGATCTCGAAGGCCGCCGTCCCGGGCGCGTCCGAGCCGTGGATCGCGTTGGCCTCGATCGAGGCGGCAAAGTCCTTGCGGATCGTGCCGGCCGCAGCCTTGGCCGGATCGGTCGCGCCCATGATCTCGCGCAGCTGCGCGATAGCACCCTCGCGCTCGAGCACCATCGTCACGCAGGGGCCCGACGACATGAAGTCGCACAGGCTGCCGAAGAACGGACGCGCCTCGTGCACGTGATAGAAGCCCTCGGCCTCGGCGCGCGTCAGCGAGCGCATGCGCAGCGCCACGACCCGGAAGCCGGCCTTTTCCAGGCGCGAGAGGATCGCGCCGGCGTTGCCCGCCTTCACCGCGTCGGGCTTGATGATCGAGAAGGTGCGCTCGGCCATGTCACTTCCTCTTCAGCACGTCCTTGACCGCCGCGCCGATGTCGGCGGGCGACTTGACCACGCGGATCCCGGCCGCTTCCATCGCCTTCATCTTCTCCGCGGCGGTGCCCTTGCCGCCGGCGATGATCGCTCCCGCGTGGCCCATGCGCCGCCCGGGCGGTGCCGTCTGCCCGGCGATGAAGCCCACCACGGGCTTCTTCACGTGCGCCTTGACGAAGGCCGCCGCGTCCTCCTCGGCGCTGCCGCCGATCTCGCCGATCATCACGATCGCCTCGGTCGCGGGGTCGTCGTTGAACAGCTCGAGCGCGGCGGTGTGGTTCGTTCCGATGATCGGGTCGCCGCCGATGCCGATGCAGGTGCTCTGCCCGATCCCGAGCGTCGTGAGCTGCCCGACCGCCTCGTAGGTGAGCGTGCCGCTGCGGCTCACGACACCCACGGGCCCGGCCATGTGGATGTGCCCGGGCATGATGCCGATCTTGCACTTCTCGCCGGGCGAGATGACGCCCGGGCAGTTCGGGCCGACGAGCCGCGTCCGGCTGGCGCGCACGCGCTCCCACACGCGCACCATGTCGAGCGTCGGAATGCCCTCGGTGATCGCGACCACGAGGCCGAGGCCGGCGGCGCAGGCCTCCAGGATCGCGTCCGCGGCGCCCGACGGCGGCACGAACACCACCGACGCGTTGGCCCCCGTCTTGTCGACGGCCTGCTGCACCGTGTCGAAGATCGGGAAGCCCTCGACGGTCGTGCCGCCCTTGCCGGGCGTGACCCCGCCCACCACCTGCGTGCCGTAGTCGCGGCAGCCCTTGGCGTGGAAAGTGCCGTGCTTGCCCATGCCCTGGACGACGAGGCGCGTGCCTTTCAGCGCGAGGACGCTCATCGCGCGCCTCCCGCCGCCGCGACCACCTTGGCCGCTGCCGTTGTCATGTCGTCCGCGGTCTCGAAGTTGAGCCCGGACTCCTTGAGCATCGCCTGGCCCTTGTCCTCGTTGTTGCCCTTCATGCGCACGACCACCGGCACCTTGACCGACAGGTCGCGCACCGCCGCGATCACGCCCTCGGCCAGCACGTCGCAGCGCAGGATGCCGCCGAAGATGTTGATGAACACCGCGCGCACGTCCTTGTCGGCGAGCAGGATGCGGAAGGCGTTCTTGATCTGGTCGGCGTTGGCGCCGCCGCCCACGTCCAGGAAGTTGGCGGGGCTGCCGCCGGCGAGCTTGATGATGTCCATCGTGGCCATCGCCAGGCCCGCGCCGTTCACCATGCAGCCGACGTTGCCGCCCTCGAGCTTGATGTAGTTGAGGCTGTGCTTCGAGGCCTCGACCTCGAGCGGCTCCTCCTCGCCTTCGTCCCTGAGCTCGACGAGGTCGGCGTGGCGGAAGAGCGCGTTGTCGTCGAAGCTCACCTTGGCGTCGAGCGCCAGCACGTCGCCCGCTTTCGTGATCAGGAACGGGTTCACCTCGACGAGCGAGGCGTCCGTGCCCTCGAAGGCCCGATACAAGGATGTGAAGAGCGGGACCGCCTTCGCCACCACTTCGGGGGCGAGCCCGAGGCCGAACGCGAGCTTGCGCGCCTGGTAGGGGCGGAAGCCCACGGCCGGATCGACCTCCTCCTTGAGGATCGCCTTGGGGTCGCGGGCCGCCACCTCTTCGATGTCGACGCCGCCCTGCGTCGAGGCCATGAACACCGGCCGGCCCGAGCCGCGGTCCACGAGGATCGCGAGGTACATCTCCTTCGAGCCCTGGAGGTCGACGCCCTGCTCGATCAGCAGGCGCCGCACGACGCGCCCCTCGGGGCCCGTCTGGTGCGTCTTCAGGGTCATGCCCAGGATCGTCTTGGCGAGCGACTCGCACTCCTCGAGCGTCTTCGCGAGCTTCACGCCGCCGCCCTTGCCGCGGCCGCCGGCGTGGATCTGGGCCTTCACGACGACCGGGACGCCCAGGCTCTTGGCGCCCGCCACCGCCTCGTCGACGGTGTAGGCGACCTTGCCCTTCGGCACCGGCACGCCGTACTGGGCGAGCACAGCCTTCGCCTGGTACTCGTGGATCTTCACGGCTTCGGCCTCCTCCGCCTCGCGCCTATTTCTTGATGCCGAGCAGCTCGACCTCGAACACGAGCGTCGCGCCCGGCGGGATCGTGCCGTCCGGAGTGCCGGTGTCTCGGTAGGCGATCTCGGCCGGGCACACGAGCTTCGCCTTCTCGCCGACCTTCATGCGCTGCAAGCCCTCGGTCCAGCACGGGATCACCTGGTTGAGCGCGAACTCGGCCGGCTGGCCGCGCTGCACCGAGCTGTCGAAGACCTTCCCGTCCGGCATGGTGCCGTGGTAGTGCACGCTCACCCTGTCGGTGGCCTTGGGGCTCGCACCCGTGCCGGGCGTGAGCGTCTTGAAGATGAGACCGGAATCGGTCTTCACCGCTCCGGGCACGGCGGCGGCTCCTTCGCGGAAGGCCGCGGCGCCCGCCGCGACCCGCGTGCGCGCGAGCTCGTTGAACTTGGCAGCGTAGGGCTCGACCGCGAACTCCGGCTTCCCGCCCGTATACGTCGCCTTCACGCCACGCTGCAGGATCTCGAGCTCTTTCTCGCTGAGGCGCATCGGCCCCACGAACTTCTGGCCGATCATCGCCCCGAGCGCGTAGATCGTCTTCTCGTCCTCGCTCATCGCCGCGGCCGCCGCGGGCGCGGCCGAGGGCGACGCGGCCGGGGCCGCGGGCTTCTGGCAGGCGACGGTGAACGCCGCGGCTGACAGCAGCAGGGCGCAAACGCTGTAGCGATTCATCTTGGATCTCGCCTTTCCGTGAGGGCGCTTGCGAGCGAGCGCGCGGGCCCGAGCGCCGAACGCCCGATCCTATCCGCGCGCGCTCGGCGAGGCAAACCCCCGAAGAGTACAATCGCGGAGCGGAGGAAGACATCGTGGCACGGGCGGTAGAGTCCGCGGCGTGGCCGTTCCTCGCGGGTCTGGCGGCGGGAGTGGGCGTGGCCGCGGCGTGGGGCTCGCTGGGACGAAGGCGCAGGCTCGACCCCCGCATCGTCCGCGCGCTGCCGCGCGCCCAGAAGGCCCCGATGACGGTGTTCGTGCCGGGCCTGCTCGGCAGCCAGCTGCTGCGCAAGGACGGCAGCGTCGCCTGGCTGAACCTCGGCAACACGCTCGGGCACCACGACTTGTCGCTGCCGCGCGAGGTCCCGTTCCACTCTTCGCGCGACGAGCTCTACCCGGGCTTCCTGATCGGCACGGACTCGGCGCTGCCGCGAGCCTTCGGCTTCACCGAGTACGCGGACCTGCTCGAGCTGCTCGACGCCGCCGGCTACGAGCCGGGGATCGGCCCCGGCCTGCGCTACGCCGTCCACACCTACGATTGGCGCCGCGACCTGGTCGAGGCCGCGGCCGGCCTCGCGCGGAGGCTCGAGGGCCTTGCGGACGCGATGGGCGAGCCCGACGCGCGCTTCCACCTGGTGGGGCACAGCATGGGCGGCCTCGTCGTGCGCTGGTTCCTGCGCTACGGCGGAGCCGAGCCGAGCCCGAAGGCCAAGGTGACCTGGGCGGGCGCCCGGCGCGCGGCGAGCGTCGTCCTGACGGCGACACCCAATGCCGGCTGCATCGCAGCGCTCGGCGCCATCCTGGGCGGCGAGCGCGTGGGGCTGTCGCACACGACGCTCGCTTCGTCGGTGGTCAGCCGGATGCCGTCGGTCTACCAGCTGCTGCCGCCCGCGGAAGCGAGGGTGCTCGTCGACGCGAAGGGAGACGAGGTGGACGGCGACCTGCACGATCCCGCCACCTGGGAGCGCTGGGGCTGGGGGCCCTTTGGCTCCCGGGCCCAGAAGCAGCTCGCGCCGGAGCGCGTCTTCGTCGAAGCCGCGCTCGAGCGTGCCCGCGCTTTCCACGACGGGCTCGTGCGCAAGCCCGGCAACAGTGCCCCGGTCCCGGTGTACGCGCTCGGCGGGGATTGCCTGCTGACGCTCGGCCACGCAATCGTCGGCGACGGCCCGGCCGGCAGCCTGCCGCGCTTCCTGGCCCGTAGTCCACGCGAGCAGGACCTGATCTTCGAGCCCGGGGACGGGCGCGTCACGCGCGCGAGCGTCCTCGCGGCGCATCTCGGCGACCGCAACGACCCCGAGGGCCACGGCATCCCCGAGCTGTCGGGCGCCTTCTTCGGCAGCGCCGACCACCACGGCCTCTTCGCCGACCCGGGCTCCCAGAGCCTGCTGCTGCGGCTGCTGCTGCGCAGCGCGCCGGTGCAGCTCGCCCGCCCCGCGTGAGGAAAGAAACGTGAGCGAGGACACGGGCGTCGCGCAGGAGCTGCGCAGCGTGATCGAGACGCTGCGACGGCGCGACCAGCAGTACCGCCTGCTCGCCGAGCAGGCGGCCGACGGCGTGCTGCTCGTGGGCGCCGACGGGCGCATCGGCGACGCGAGCCCCGGGGCGTCGGTCCTGCTCGGGCGCCCCCGGGCCGGACTCGTCAAGCTCGAATTCACCGAGCTGGTCGAAGCGGACAAGGCCGTGGACAACGCGAACGCGCTCCTGGCGCTGCGCCAGGGCCAGCGGCTCACGCGCTCGTTCCGGCTCCGGCGTCCCACGGGGCCGGCGCTCGAGGTCGAGATCAGCGCGCGCCGGCTGGTCGACGGCCGGCTGCAGCTGGCGCTGCGCGACATCGCGGAGCGCCGGCGCGCCGCCGACGCCCTGCGCGAGAGCGAAGAGCGCTACGAGCGGCTGGCGGCCGCGGCCCCCGACGCGATCGTGATCGAGGCCTCCGGCCGCGTCGTGCTCGCCAACCCCTCGCTGCGGCGCATGCTGGGGCTGCAGCCGGCGGTGCCCGTGGCCGGGCGCGCGCTCGGCGACTTCGTGCACCCGGACGAGCGCCCCGAGGTGGCGCGCGCCGCCGCCGAGGCCGCGTCGGCCGGCCCCGCGGGAGTCCGGCTGGTGACGCGCCTCAGGCGCCACGACGGATCGACCGCGGAGGTCGAGGGCGCAGCCACGATCGTCACCTATCGCGGGCGGCCCGCGGTGCAGTTCCTGCTGCGCGAGGTGCGCGACGAGCGACCGGCCGCGCAGGGCGACGTGTACCGCGACGCGCTCACGGGGCTGACGAGCGCGCTCATCGCGCCCGACCGGCTCTCGGTGGCGATCGCGCAGGCCTACCGGCACCGGGCGCGCGTGGGGCTGGTGCACGTGGACGTCGACGACTTCGGGGCTCTCGACGCGCGTCTCGGCAAGCCGATCGCCGACCGCCTGCTGCGCGCGCTCGCCCGCCGCCTGCTGCATTGCGTGCGCCAGGGCGACACGGCCGCGCGGCTCGAGCAGGACTCGTTCGTGCTGGTGCTGCCGGGTCTGCACCACTCCGAGGACGCGACGCGCATCGCCGAGAAGGTGCTGCGCGCGCTGCGCAAGCCCTTCCCGATCAGCGAGGGCGCTACCAGCCTGACCGCGAGCGTCGGGATCGCGGTGTTCCCCGAGGACGGCGAGGACGCGCCGGCCCTGCTCGCCTCGGCCGAGCGCTCCGCCAAGCGGGCTCACGCGGCCGGCGGCGATCGGCTCGAGTCGAGCACTCCCCCGCCGGCCGACGAGAGCTGGGACGCGGTCGAGCTCGAGAATGGCCTGCGCGCGGCGCTCGCTTCGGGAAGCATGTCGCTCAATGGCAGCCCTCCCCCCGCGGGTGTCCTCCACTACCAGCCGATCTTCGCCGCCGGCAGCGGCAAGATCCTGGGCGTGGAAGCGCTCCTGCGCTGGCAGCATCCCCAGCTCGGGCTCGTGTTCCCGCAGCACTTCCTGTCGAAGGCCGACTTCACCGGGCTGATCCTCTCGATCGGCCCTTGGATCCTCAGGACCGCGGCGGCCGAGGTGCGCGAGTGGCAGCGCAGCTACCGCGGCTTGCGCCTGGCCGTCAACCTCTCGCCCCCGGAGCTGATGAAGCGGACGCTGCCGGAGGAGGTAGGCGCGGCGCTCGAGGAGACCGGCTTCCCGAAGCAGCTGCTCCAGCTCGAGGTCCCGGAAGGCCACGTCGTGGCCGACCTGCCGCGCTCACTCGACATGCTGCACCGCCTGAAGGCGCTCGGCGTGTCGCTGGTGCTCGACCGCTTCGCGGTGCGCTACTCGTCGCTCGGCCGGCTCGCCGAGCTGCCGCTCGACGGCGTGAAGCTCGACCTCGCCTTCCTGCGCGGGCCCTCGTCCAACGCGGAGGACGTCTCGCTGCTCACAGCCGTGACCGCCGTGGCGCGAGGGCTCAAGCTGCGCGTGTGCGCGCAGGGCGTCGAGAACGCCCAGCAGCTGCGGCTGCTCGAGCAGCTCGGCTGCGCAGAGGTCCAGGGCTTCCACCTCGGGCCGCCCGTGCCTCCGGCCGCGCTCGCCGAGCAGCTCGCGCCGCGCGGAAAGCACCTCACGGAGTCGCCTCGATGAGCTTCGGCGGTCGCCTCGAGACGCTCGACCTCTCGGCGCTGCTGCAGACGCTGAGCGTCGGCGCCGCGAGCGGCCGGCTCACGCTCACGCGCCTCGACCGCCACGCCGTGCTGGTGCTGCGCGGCGGGCGCGTCGTGTACGTCACCGGTGGCGCCGCGGTCGAGACGCTCGCCGGCCGGCTGCTGCGGCAGAAGCTCGTCGAGGAGAAGGACCTGATGGTCGCGCTCGAGCGCCAGCACGACGGCAACAGCGTGCGCCGGTTGGGCGACGTGCTGGTCGAGATGGGCCTGCTCGCGGAGGGAACGCTGAACATGGTCGTGCGCCAGCGCATGCAGGAGCTGGTGGGCGAGCTCCTGGCGTGGCACACCGGCTTCTTCCGCTTCGAGCCGGTGCGCGCCGGCAGCGAGCGCGACGTCGAGGTCGACCTCGGCGACTTCGTGCTCTTCACCGGAATGCCCCCGCAGGAGCTGCTGATGCGCGCGGTGACGGCGCTCGACCACGGCGGGCTCGCCCAGCTCCCGCCGCCGGGCGACACCCAGCCGCCGATGCTGGCATTGACCGCGCTGGCCGCCGCCGGGCCCTCGCCCAGCGGCTCGTACGCCGCGGACTACACGGGCGAGGCCGTGCTGTCGCTGCTGCGCTTCGCCTCGCAGGTGCTGGCGCGGGCCGTGGTCTTCGCGGTCGAGGGTGAGCAGGTGCGCGGGATCGGGGAGTACGGACTCAAGACCCGCGCGGCCTCGGAGGCGATCCGCGACGCGCTCCTGCCGCTGCGCGAGCCCTCGATCCTGAAGGCGGCGTTCGAGCACCGGCGGACCTACGCCGGCCCGCTCGAGCCGACGCGCGTGAACCTGGAGCTCGTCGAGCGGCTGGGCGGCGAGAAGGTACGCGAGGCGGTCGCCGTGCCGCTCGTGGTCGAGGGCGGCGTGCGCTACCTGCTCTATGCCGACAACGCACCGATCGGGCGCCCGCTCGGACAGCTCGACACGCTGGAGGCGGCGGCGGCGCGCGCCGCGCGCATCATCGAGAAGACGATCGCCGCGCGCATTGCCAAGCCACGCGCCGCGGGAATATAGTTCAGCTTCGTGAGCACGCCTTCCCTCGCGTCTCCGGCAGCCGCCCGAGCCTCGACGCTCGTCTCTTCCACGATCGGCAGAAAAGCGCTGATGGCGGCGAGCGGCCTCGTGCTCTACGGGTTCGTGATCGGCCACATGCTCGGCAACCTGCAGGTCTTCCTCGGCCCGGAGGCGCTCAACGCCTACGCCGAGATGCTGCAGCACATGCTCCACGGCACGGGCGTCTGGATCGCACGCGGCGTGCTGCTGCTGGCGGTGCTGCTTCACATCTGGGCCGCGGCCTCGCTGACGGTCGCGAACGCCGGGGCGCGGCCCGTGGGCTATCGCGCGTGGCAGGCGCGCCAGTCGACCTACGCGTCGCGCACCATGGTGTGGAGCGGGCCGCTGCTACTGCTGTTCATCGTGTACCACCTCGCGCACTTCACCACGGGCCACACCCACCCCGACTTCGTGCGCGGAGACGTGTACCGCAACCTGGTGGTCGGCTTCCAGAACCCGTTCGCCTCGGCCTTCTACATCCTGGCGATGCTGGCGCTGGGCCTGCACATGTACCACGGCTTCTGGAGCATGCTGCAGACGCTCGGCGCGAGCCACCCGCGCTGGACCCGCCTGCGCGGGGTCGTCTCGGGACTGCTCGCCTTCGCCGTGGTCGCCGGCAACATCTCGATGCCGGTCGCCGTCCTCCTCGGCGTTCTGAGTTTATAGGGGGGGTGTTGCGCCACACCCCCCCCGTCCCCCCCGCGCGCTCCGCTCTCATGAGCAGGGGGGTGCTACGTCGCACCCCCCTGAAACCCCCCGCGCGCTCCGCCGGAGTGAATCCGGCTGCGCGCGCAGCCCGTTACAGCTAATGGCCTCTCAATGCAGCTGAACGCGAACATCCCGTCGGGGCCGCTCGCCGAGAAGTGGACCCGCCACCGCTTCGAGATGAAGCTGGTGAATCCCGCCAACAAGCGCAAGCATCGCGTGATCGTCGTGGGCAGCGGGCTCGCCGGCGGCGCGGGTGCGGCGTCGCTCGCCGAGCTCGGCTACCAGGTCGACGTCTTCTGCTACCAGGACAGCCCGCGGCGCGCGCACTCGATCGCCGCCCAGGGCGGGATCAACGCCGCCAAGAACTACCAGAACGACGGCGACTCGGTGTTCCGGCTGTTCTACGACACCGTAAAGGGCGGCGACTTCCGCGCGCGCGAGGCGAACGTGTACCGGCTGGCCGAGCTGTCGGTGCAGATCATCGACCAGTGCGTCGCCCAGGGCGTCCCGTTCGCGCGCGAGTACGGCGGCACGCTCGCCAACCGCTCGTTCGGCGGCGCCCTCGTCTCGCGGACCTTCTACGCGCGCGGCCAGACCGGCCAGCAGCTGCTGCTCGGGGCCTACCAGGCGCTGATGCGCCAGGTCGGGCTCGGCACGGTCACGCTCCACTCGCGGCACGAGATGCTCGAGCTCGTCGTGATCGACGGGCGCGCGCGCGGGATCGTGACGCGCGACATGGTCACGGGGACGCTCGAGACGCACCTCGCCGACGCGGTGGTGCTGGCGACCGGCGGCTACGGCAACGTCTTCTACCTCGCCACCTACGCCAAGGGCTGCAACGCCAGCGCGATCTGGCGCGCGTACCGCAAGGGTGCGGCCTTCGCAAACCCCTGCTACACGCAGATCCACCCGACCTGCATCCCGGTCCACGGCGACTACCAGAGCAAGCTCACGCTGATGAGCGAGTCGCTGCGCAACGACGGCCGCATCTGGGTGCCGAAGCAGCCGGGCGACGCGCGGCCGCCCGAGCAGGTGCCGGAGGACGAGCGCGACTACTACCTCGAGCGCAAGTACCCGACCTACGGCAACCTCGCGCCGCGCGACATCTCCTCGCGCGCGGCCAAGCAGGTGTGCGACGAGGGCCGCGGCGTGGGTCCCGGCGGCCTCGGCGTCTTCCTCGACTTCAAGGACGCGATCGGGCGCCTGGGCGCCCCGAAGATCGGCGAGAAGTACGGCAACCTCTTCGAGATGTACGAGCGCATCACCGACGAGGACCCCTACCGCCAGCCGATGCGGATCTACCCCGCCAGCCACTACACGATGGGCGGGCTCTGGGTGGACTACAACCTGATGAGCACGATCCCGGGCCTGCACGTGGCGGGCGAGGCGAACTTCTCCGACCACGGCGCGAACCGGCTGGGCGCGTCGGCGCTGATGCAGGGCCTGGCCGACGGCTACTTCGTGCTGCCCTACACGATCGGGCACTATCTCGCCGGGACGAAGCTCGAGAAGGTCGACGCCAGCCACCCCGAGGCGAAGGCCACGCTCGCCTCCGTGGACGAGCGCACCGCCCGCCTGCTGGGGACCAGGGGCCGTCGCACCGTGACCTCGTTCCACCGCGAGCTCGGGAAGATCATGTGGGAGCACTGCGGCATGGCCCGCAACAAGAAGGGGCTCGAGACGGCGCTTTCGAAGATCCCGGCGCTGCGCGAGGAGTTCTGGCGCGACGTGAACGTGCCCGGCAGCGCGGCCGAGCTCAACCAGGCGCTCGAGATGGCCGGCCGCCTCGCCGATTTCCTCGAGCTCGGAGAGCTCATGTGCACGGACGCCCTCGAGCGCGAGGAGTCGTGCGGGGGGCACTTCCGCGAGGAGTACCAGACTCCCGAGGGCGAAGCGCTGCGCGACGACGCGCGCTTCTGCCACGTCGCGGCGTGGGAGTACGCCGGCGAGGGGAAGCAGCCGATCCGCAACGTCGAGCCGCTGAGCTTCGAAAACGTCCCGCTCCAGACGAGAAGCTACAAATGAAGGGGGGTGCTGTGCCGCACCCCCCTTGGACCCCCCGCTCGCTGCGCGGGAGTGAATCCCGCTTCGCTCGCAGCCCGTTGCCTATTGGAATCTCATGGATCTAACGCTCCACGTCTGGCGCCAGAAGAACGCGGGCGCCGCCGGGCACTTCGCGACCTACGCGGCGAGGAACGTCAGCCCCGACATGTCGTTCCTCGAGATGCTCGACGTGGTCAACGAGGAGCTCACGGCCAAGGGCGAGGACCCGATCGCGTTCGACCACGACTGCCGCGAGGGCATCTGCGGCACCTGCAGCATCGTCGTGAACGGGCGTCCGCACGGCCCGCGCTCGCGCACCACCGCCTGCCAGCTGCACATGCGCAGCTTCGCCGACGGCGACACGCTGGTGATCGAGCCGTGGCGCGCGGCCGCCTTCCCGGTGATCAAGGACCTGGTGGTCGACCGCGGCGCCCTCGACGCGATCATCGCCGCTGGCGGCTTCGTCTCGGTGCCGACCGGCTCGGCCCCCGACGGCAACGCGATCCCGGTGCCGAAGCCGGACGCCGAGAAGGCAATGGACGCGGCCGCCTGCATCGGCTGCGGCGCGTGCGTGGCGGCCTGCCCCAACGCCTCCGCGATGCTGTTCACGGGCGCCAAGGTCGCTCAGCTCGCGCTCCTGCCGCAGGGCCAGCCCGAGCGGATGCTGCGCGTGCGGCGCATGGTCGGCGTGATGGACGCGCTCGGCTTCGGCGGCTGCACCAACCACGGCGAGTGCGAATCGGCCTGCCCCAAGGCCATCCCGCTCGAGGTGATCGCGCGCCTCAACCGCGATTTCCTCAAGGCCAGCCTGCTGGGAGACGACGAGGCGCGCGAAGCCGGCGGCTAGGCCGCCCGAGCCCCTATAATCCGCGCAGCATGGGTGACAAGGCGCTGGGCCTCCTCGTGCGCGCCAGGAGCGGTCCCGGCATCCTGCACCAGCTCACGGGGGTGATCGCGCGCCACCGCGCCGACATCCGCTCGGTGGAGATCGTCGACCGGGGCGAGGCCGCGAGCCGCGTCTACTTCGAGGTCGAGCTCCCGGGGCCGAAGGACGCGCTCGTCGCCGAGCTGCGCGCGCAGGAGGCAGCGCTCGAGGTCGAGGAGGTGGAGACCTTCGAGCGCGTCTACGGCAAGCGCATCATCATCGTGGGCGGCGGGGCGCAGGTCGGCCAGGTGGCGATCGGCGCGATATCCGAAGCCGACCGCCACAACATCCGTGGCGAGCACATCTCGGTCGACACGATCCCGCTCGTCGGCGAGCAGCCGATCGCCGCGGCCGTGCGCGCGGTCGTGCGGCTGCCGCGAGCGAAAGCGCTGGTGCTCGCGGGCTCGCTGATGGGCGGCGAGATCGAGCAGGCGGTGCGCGAGGTGCGCGCGCGAGGCCTGCTCGTGATCAGCCTCAACATGGCCGGCAGCGTTCCCGACGCCGCCGACCTGGTCGTCACCGACCCGGTCCAGGCCGGCGTGATGGCCGTGATGGCCGTCGCGGACACGGCCCGCTTCGCCGTCGAGCGGCTGAAGCGGCGCGTGTTCTGAGCATGCCGCTCGCGACGGGCACGCGGCTCGGAGCCTACGAGATCGTCGCCGCGATCGGCGCCGGCGGCATGGGCGAGGTCTATCGCGCCCGCGACACGAACCTCCAGCGCGACGTGGCGGTCAAGGTGCTGCCGGAGCGGCTCGCCGAGAACCAGGAAGCCCTGGCACGCTTCGGGCGCGAGGCGCGCATGGTCGCGGCGCTCTCCCACCCGAACATCCTCGCGATCCACGATCTGGGCCAGGCGGGCGGGGTGGCGTACGCGGTGATGGAGCTCTTGGACGGCCAGAGCCTGCGCGACGAGCTGCGCGGCGGCCCGCTGCCGCCCCGAAAGGCGGCTGCGTACGCGGCCCAGGCCGCTTCGGGCCTCGCGGCGGCGCACGACAAGGGCATCGTCCACCGCGACCTCAAGCCCGAGAACCTGTTCGTGACGCGCGACGGGCGTCTCAAGGTCCTGGACTTCGGGCTGGCGCGCCAGGACGCGAGCGCCGGCCCCGAGGTTTCCGAGTCCCCGACGCTCGCGCGCGCGACCGACCCCGGGACGGTGCTCGGCACCGTCGGCTACATGTCGCCCGAGCAGGTGCGCGGCGACGCCGTCGACCACCGCACCGACATCTTCAGCCTCGGCTGCGTGCTGCACGAGATGCTGAGCGGCCGCCGCGCCTTCGGCCGCGACACCGCGGCGGAAACCATGACGGCGATCCTGCGCGAGGATGCGGTGTCGGTTTCGGACGCAGGACGCGTCGTTCCTGCCGCGTTGGAGCGGATCGTGGCGCACTGCCTCGAGAAGAAGCCCGCCGAACGCTTCCAGTCGGCGCGCGACCTGGCCTTCGACCTCGGAAACCTCGAAAGCTCCTCGGCGTCGACGGCGCGTGGCGCGGCGGCTCCCGCCCGCGGCGCGAGCCGCGCGGGGCTGTGGGTGCTCGCGGGCTCCTCGGCTCTGGTGCTGCTCGGCCTCGGCTACCTCGTCGGGCGCCGGAGCACGCCAGCCGTCGCGGCCGCGCCCTCCACGCGGGCACGCTTCGAGCAGCTCACCGACCTGTCGGGCGTCGAGGTGTACCCGACGCTCTCCCCCGACGGCAAGATGCTGGCGTTCGTCGGGGCCGGCGCCGACCGCCGCAGCGGCGACATCTACCTGCAGCGCGTCGGCGGCCACAACCCGATCAACCTGACCGCGGACTGCGCGGAGGACGACGGCGCTCCGGCTTTCTCACCCGACGGCGAGCGGCTCGCCTATCACTCGCGGTGCGAGGGCGGCGGCGTCTTCGTGATGGGCGCCACGGGCGAGTCGCGCCGCAGGGTGACGGAGTCCGGCCACGACCCTTCCTGGTCGCCCGACGGGAAGCAGCTCGCGGTCGCAACCGAGGTGACCCAGAACCCGCTGTCGCGCACGACGCAGAGCCGGCTCCTGGTCGTGGAGATCGCGACGGGCGCCGTGCGCACGGTTGTCGAGCAGGACGCCGTGCAGCCGGCGTGGTCGCCGAACGGGAAGCGCATCGCCTTCTGGGGGCTGCGCGGCGGGCAGGGCGGCAGCGGCCGCCGCGACATCTGGACGGTCGCGGCCGAAGGCGGCGAGGCCGTATCCGTGACCGACGACGAGGCCATCGACTGGTGCCCGGTCTGGTCGGGCGACGGGCGTTACCTCTACTTCTCGAGCGGCCGTGGCGGAACCATGAACGCCTGGCGGGTGCCGATCGACGAGGCGACCGGCCAGACGCAGGGGCCGCCGGAGCCGATCACGACGCCGTCGCGATCGAGCAGCTATCTGGCGTTGTCGCGCGACGGCACGCGGCTCGCCTACGTGGCAAAGGAGGGGCGGTCGGCTCTCTACCGCGTCGGCTTCGACCCGGCGCGCGGGCGCCTCGCCGGAGAGCCCGATCTCGTGCTGGGCGGCTCGCGCGTGATGAACAGCCTGAGCCTCTCCCCCGACGGTGGGTCGATCACCTTCGCGGGTGGCGACCTGCGCGAGAACATCTTCTTCGTTCGCCTGGACGGGACCGGCTACCGCCAGATCACCGACGACGAGTTCCGCAACCGCGGACCCTCGTGGTCGGCCGACGGCAGCCTGATCACGTTCTACTCGAACCGCAGCGGGCGCTACCAGGTCTACGGCGTCCGGCCCGACGGCAGCGGGCTCGAGCCGTTCACTGGCGCAGACGGCTCGAGCTGGTTTCCCGAGTGGTCGCCGGACGGCACGCGCGTCGCCGTTTCCGGCCCGAGGGGCTCCGTGCTCATCGACCCCCGGCAGCCGTTCGCCAAGCGCCAGCCCGACCGGCTGCCCGAGCTTCGCCCGGGGACCACCTTCCAGGCCGTGAGCTGGTCCGCCGACGGCTCCCGCCTCGCGGGCGTGGGGCAGAATGCGGACGGGTCGAGCGCCGGAGTCTTCGTCCTCGATGTCGCGTCGGGCAAATACGAGCAGCTGACCACGACCGGGCGAACTCCGGTGCTGCTGGCGGACGGCAAACGCCTCCTGTTCGACGACGGGTCGTCGATCGTCTACCTGGACCTCGCCACGGGTCAGCGCACGACACTCCTCGGCCTGGGGAGCTCGCTCCGGACGCTCAACGCACGGCCGTTCAGGCTCACGCGCGACAACCGCACGCTGGTGTTTTGCCGCTCCGAGACCGAGTCCGACGTCTGGATGATGAGCGTCGAGTAGGACCTCAGCGGAGCGCCTGGACGGCGTACCAGGTGAACGCCAGCGCCGCAGTGGCATACGCGAGCCCGGCCACCGCTCCCTTGGGAACGCGCCGGCCGGTGGTCCTCTCGATCTGGTGCCCGATGAAGCCGACCTCGACCAGGGCCGGGGCGTGCTCGCCTCGCGCGGCCCGCAGAGTGAGCTCCGCCCGGGACAGCGGGCATTCCCCGTCCAGCAGGCGCCAGAGCGCGAATGCGCTCGAAGCGAACAGGACCACGAACGGCCTCGGACGTGCGGAGACGAGCGAGACCGCGAACGAGAACAAGATCAGCGGGAGCTGGAGCGTGTGGACAACTGCCACGAGTGCGGGCGAAGTGGCGCGCTCCGCCGCAGACAGGCTCTCGCGCGCCATGGCGAGCGACGCAATCGCCGCCGCCGCCCACGAGCCCGCCACGAGGCCCCAGCCGGTCCAGGCCGGCTGCGGCAGGACGGCGACCGCCGTGCCGCACGCCGCTCCCAACGCCGCCGAGCGCCACGTCAGGGCGTAGCTGCCGATGAGCGCCGAGAGCACGGCGCCGACGACGGCGCCGAACACGGCGGCCGCGGCGGCCCAGCCTGCCGGCAACGCGAGCGCCGTCGCGACGACGGCGCTCGCGGCGACGCTGGCGGACGCGAGCGATGCACCGAACACGACGCCGAGCAGGCGGCGGGCCCCGAGCGCTTCGTCCGCCGATCCGGTCATCGCGAGTAGGACGGAAGCGCGGGGTGCTTCGACACTTCCAGCGCTCCAGACGCCGGCAGCCCGCGCAACTCCGGTTCTCCGCCCGGCCAGGGGCCGCGAGCCTTCACCCGCTCGAGCCCCGAGCGGGCGAGCGCCCGCTGATAGGGCGCGTACGCGAGGTTGGCGCTGGCGTTGGCCAGCCCACCCCAGAACCCGGAGCGCATGCCGCGCAGGATCCGCCGCGTCACGCGGGCGACGCTGTACGTGCGGCGCATGCACTCGAAGAGAGCCAGCTCCAGCTCGTCAGGCGCCAGGTTCCGGGGCCTGTACACGAGGTGCATCCCGTCCATGCCGCCGAGAATGTCGCCGGGCAGCAGCTGGCCCGCGTCCCGGAGGCTCGCGTGGAAGGGCGTGCCCTCGATGGGCGCCGCGAACGAGAACACCGGCACGTCGACACCTATGTCCTCGATCAGGTCCGGCAGGTTGCGCAGGTACTCGGGGTCGTCCCCGTCGAGCCCGAGCAGGAAAAGGCTCATCACCTGCACGCCGTTGTCGTGGAGATAGCGCAGCCGTTGCCGGTACTCGCGAACCTGGTTGTGGCGCTTGTTGGAGCGGCGCAGGCTCTCCTGGGCCAGGCTCTCGAGGCCGATGTACAGGAAGCGGCAGCCCGACCGCCCCATCAGGCGCGCGGACTCGGGCGTGATCGTGTCGATCGACGTCTCCGTCCCCCACACACGCTTCAGCGGGACGAGCGCCTCGCACAGCGCGCGGAAATAGGGGCGATCCGCGCCGAGGTTGTTGTCCCAGAACACCACGTACTTGCGTTGCCGCCAGCTCCAGCCCGAAGGGATGGCCCGCAGGTCGCGCAGCACGTTGGGGATCGGCCGGCGCCGGTACGGAACGCGGATGGCCGACAGCACGCAGAACGAGCAGGTGAACGGGCAGCCGCGCGTCGCCTCGTAGGGCATCGTCATCTCGAAGTCCGTCTCGACCAGGTCGTAGCGCGGCACGGGCAGCTCCGCGAGGTCGGCCGGCGTCTCCGCGCGGTAAACGGGAGACAGCCGGCCGCGCTGCAAGTCGGCGACCAGGTGCTTCATGATCGGCTCGGCTTCCCCCACCACCACCGCGTCCGCCACTCCAGCGAAGTAGCCGGGATTGAGCGTCGGGAAGAGGCCGCCCACGATCACCTTGACGCCGCGCGCCGAGAAGCCGGCCGCGAGCTCGCGGGCGTGGGGAGCGCAGAAGTCCATCGTGGACAGGAACACCGCCTCGACGTCCATCTCCAGGTCCACGTCCCTCACCATCTCGTGGACGAGCGTCACCTCCCAGTCGCGGGGCAACAGCGAGGCGAGGTGGATCCCGGTATAAGGGGCCGCTCCGGCGTCGCGCGCCAGCGCGGGCGGCACGGGCCGTGCCCCCGGCGAGCGGCGCCCGTTCCACTCGGGGTAGTTCTTGGGGCGCCAGACCACGATCACGGCGACCCTCATGGGGTCTCCCTCAACAACCGCAGCGCCCGGGCGCGCGGGGCCTCGCGCAAGTCCCAGACGAGACCGAGCCAGGACAGGGCCTTGAGCATGCAGTAGAGGAGATCCACCTCGTACCATTCGAGGCCCGCGCGGGCCGAGCCTGGGTAGCGGTGGTGGTTGTTGTGCCAACCTTCGCCGAAGAGCAGGAGTCCCACCACGGCGTTGTTGGTGGAATCGTCCGGCGTCTCGAAGCGCCGATTCTGGCCGCGGTGGCAGAAGTAGTTCACGAGCGCCGGGGCGTGGATCGCCATCAGGCACCAGCTCAGCACGTAGCCCGTCACGAGCAGTGAATAGCCGCCGAGCATGAACATGCCGCCGGCCACGAGCGCGCCCGGCACGTAGTAGTAGCGATGCAGCCACACGAGCTCCGGATAGCGTGTCAGGTCGGAGGCGGCGGCCAGCAGCTCCTCGTCCGTGTGGCGCTCCTCCAGGAGGTGACCGATCCAGCAGTACCACACGCCCTGACGCGGGCTGTGCACGTCCTTGTCGGTGTCGGCATGCCTGTGGTGCAGCCGGTGCTTGCCCGCGAAGCCCACGGGGTCGCCGAAGAAGCACGCGGCCAGGATGCCCAGGAAGAGCTGGAAGGCGCGGCTCGTCTTGAAGGCCCGATGCGCGAAGTAGCGGTGGAGTCCACCGCCCACGGCGAAGATGATCACGAGACAAAGCAGGCCGCACGCCAGCCAGTCCCGGCCAGTCACGCCGCTCCAGGGCAGCGTGAGCGGCAGCAGGTGCGCCAGCAGGATCGACGCGGCGGGCAGGGCTTTCGGGCTCGCGCGCCGGCCGGGTTGGTGAACGCTCATGCCGCTCAGTCCACGAGATTCATCTTGCGCAGCAGCGCATCGAACCGGGGGCTGGAGCGAAGAGCGTCGACGAGCGGGTCCATCTTGACGAAGGCCAAAAGGGCCGATCGTTCCTGATAGGCCTTGTCCAGGCAATCCCAGGCGCGATCCAGGTCCCCCAGGCCCAGGTGGGCCTGCGCCTGGCAGTAGGGTGCCGCGTACGCGTTCGCGGCGAGCTCGTCGATCCTGTCGCGGAGCGCCAGCGCTTCGTCGCGACGGCCGCTCGCCGCGAGGCAGTAAGCGAGCGCTCCCATCACGGTCGGGCTCTCGCCCATGATCTCCCCTGCGCGCTCGAGGGCAGAGGTCGCCTCGGCGTGCCGGCCCTGTCCCAGGCAGGCCCGCCCGCGGTAGTAGTAGGCCACCGGGAAGCTCGGGTCCAGCTCGATCGCCTTCTGCAGCTCGTCCACCGCCTCTTCGTAGCGGCGTTCGTAGTAGAGCGTCGCCCCCAGACACGTGTTGACGGCCGAGTTCAGCGGGTCGATCTCTAGCGCCTTGCGGGCGGCCGCGTGCGCCTCGGCCAGCCGGCCCTGGGGCACCAGGTCGAAAAACGCGTACCACGTGTATGCCATCGCGAAAGCCGGGTCCAGCTCCAGCGCGCGCTGGAAGTGGCGCTCCGCTCCCAGCCAGTCGAACTCGTAGAGAGCCGTGACCATCGCCAGGGGCGCGTAGGCCAAAGCCAGCGTGTCGTCGAGCTCGAGGGCCTTGAGCGCGGCCTGCTTCCCGAGCGGCATGACCTGGGCCGGGGGCGCGCTGCCATAGTAGCCGGGCACGATGTAGCAGTCCGCGATACCGGAGTGGGCGAGGGCGTAGGTGTCGTCGCGCGCGAGCGCCTGCTGGAAGTACTGCAGCGCCGTGCGGATCGCGGCCGGCACCCGCTTGTTCCAGTGGTGCCGCCCCTTGAGGTAGAGGTGGTACGCCTCGAGATCGTGAGTCGGCTGCTTCACCAGCGGCTGCTCGTCGGCGAGCTTGACCTTGAGCGCGTGCACGATGGCCCGCGAGATCTCGTCCTGGACCAGGAAGACGTCCTGCATCTCCCGGTCGTAGCGCCCCGACCAGACGTGGAAGCCGTCCGCCGCGTTGATGAGCTGCGCGCTCACGCGCAGGCGGCCGCCCGCCCGCCGCACGCTGCCCTCGACGACGCTGGTGACGTTGAGCTTCGCGCCCACCTCGCGCACGTCGTGGCCTCCGCCCTTGAAGCGGAAGGCCGAGCGCCGGCAGGCCACGCGCAATCCCTTCACCTGTGCCAGGGCGGTGATGACCTCGTCGGCCATCCCCTCGCACAGGTACTCCTGGTCCTTCTCGGGGCTCATGTCCGCGAAGGGCAGCACCGCCACTGCCGGCCCTTGCGACATCAGAGGCAACAGGCTGGCGCCCGAGCCCGTCGCCAGGTCCTGGCGCAGGGCGCGCACGTCGATCAGCAGGTCCCTGGCCGTCTGGTAACGGTCCTCCGGGTTCCTGGCGAGCGTCTTGCTCACGATCCGCTGCAGCTCGTACGGAACAATCAGGCCCGGGCGGGTCAAGGGTGCCTGTCCCCCGGCGAGGATCGCCGCCATCGTCTCGGTCGACGTCGCGCCCGAAAAGGGGCGCGTTCCGGTCACCATCTCGTACAGCACCACCCCCAGGCTGAACAGGTCGCTGCGCGCGTCCTGCGCGCGACCCGCGGCCTGCTCGGGCGACATGTAGGCTGGCGTCCCCAGCACCGTTCCGTGTCGGGTCGCAACCGCCTGGGTCTCGGCCTCGCTCAGGTCTGCGGGCAGCATCCGCTCGGGCACCGTCGCCAGCCCGAAGTCGAGCAGCTTGGCGTTGCCGCGGGCGTTGACCATGATGTTCTGCGGCTTGAGGTCGCGGTGGATGATCCCGCGTCCGTGGGCCTCCGCGAGCGCGTCCGCTATCTGCGCCGCGATCGACAGGGCCTCGAGGAGCTCGATCCCGCGGTCGATGCGAAACGACAGCGGCTCGCCTTCCAGGTACTGCATCACGATGAAGCTGCGATCCGCGTGGCGACCCACCTCGTAGATCGCGCAGATGTTGGGGTGGTCCAGAGCGGCGGCGGCCTGGGCTTCCGCGACGAGGCGCTGCCGCGCGTGCTCGTCCGCGGTGGACTGCGGAGGGAGGAACTTCAGGGCGACCTTGCGCCCGAGGGTCATGTCCTCGGCGAGGTAGACCTCTCCCATGCCGCCCGCGCCTAGCCGCCCCAGCACCCGGTAGTGCGAAACGACCTCAGCGACCTTGGAGAGATCGTCAGTGGTCATTGAGGGAACGATTCTTCTCTCCGGGCTCACGAGTGTCAAACGACAGAGCCGTCGACACTTCCAGTTGACGTCGCAGTTGACGTTGCGCGTTCGGCAGCGATACGCTCCGGGCCCGGAGCCAGGAAGAGTGACAGTGAAACGACGGCGCGCGATCTGGGCCGCCGCGATCCTGGCAGCAGCGACCCTGGCCGCCGCGCTCTCGCTCGCCGCCGCCGGGTGCGCCCACCAGTACCTGGATCCACGGATCTACGGCCAGGTGCGAGAGCCGATCCCCGACCACACGCCGCACACGGTGCAGATCCGATACCTGGCCGTCGGCGGGTTCATCATCCAGCGTGGCGACGACGTCGTCATGACGGCGCCGTTCTACACGAACCCCCCGGAGCACTTCCTGCTCGGCTTGAGCCAGGCCAGTCCGAATACGACCCTGATCAACAGTCAACTGCACGAGAAATGGGCTGCGAAGACCACCGCCATCCTCGTCGGCCACACTCACTACGACCACTTCATGGACGTGCCGCTTATTGCGAAGAACATCGCGCCGAACGCGGTCCTCTACGGCAGCGAGACAATGAAGCAGCTGGCGATGGCTCCGCCTCATCCGGTGGATCCGACGAAGATCGTGGTGGTCACCGACGTCGGGGGACACGATCGCGTCGACTACCGGCGCTGTGGAGTCGGGCCCCCGGAAGGCTGCCACCACGGCCCGGGCTCCGGCGACTGGATCAAGCTCAGCGAGCGTGTGCGGATCCGGGCGCTGTGCTCGCGCCACGCCGCGCCGCGCATTGCGAAGGGCTGCCTGACGAGCGTGCCTGCCGAGCCGAGACGCGTCGGGGACTGGAAGCTCGGCGACACGTACGCCTACCTGATCGACTTCCTGGACTTGGCGGGCAAGCCGGATTTTCGCGTCTACTACCAGGACACGGCCACATCTCCCACGTACGGCTACGTCTCGGACGACCTCGTGAGGGACAAGAAGGTGGACGTGGCCCTGCTGTGCGCCGCCGGCTTCGATTGGGTAAAGGACAACCCCGCCGGCATCATGAGGAACACAAAGCCCAGATACGTGATCTACGGGCACTGGGAGAGCTTCTTCAAGCCACTGCCGGAGAGGCCGCTCGAGTCGCTCCCGTACTTCGACTACTCCAGGCTGGTCGCCTTGATGGGAGACCTCGCCAGGCCGGAACCCACGGGCTTCTCCTGGCCAGGAGAGTTCTGGTTCGCCGCGCCCGGCAACCTGTTCGTGTTCGAGCCCGAGGCGTGAGCGATCCGGCGCGCCGGGCGCGTGCTCAGCGCTGGCCCTTCGGCTTCGCGAAGCGCACCGAGTAGACGCGGCCGTCCTTTGCCTCGTGCTCGAGGACGAGGCGCGTCGGGAAGAGCGCCTGCGCGTCGGCCACGGCCCGGGCGAAACGCTCCTCGCCGTAGTCGCCGCGGTGGAGGACCACGTAGTTCACCCCAAGGCCCTCGAGCGCGCGCACGCTGCCCTCGTCCGGAAAGCGCGTGAGCTGGTCGAACAGCATCTCGTGCCGCGGCGGGAGGAAGCCGCTGTAGCCGTTCACGATCGGCTGCCAGTGCAGCATCGAGTGCAGCATGTAGTGCGAGTTGTGGCGCGCCGTGCCCACGGCGTCGCTCGGGGGCGCGACCGGCAGCTCGGCCACCACGAAGGGCCTCGGTCTCGCGGCGACCCAGCGGTCGACCTCCCCCACCTCGATCGCGTAGGCCGGCGCATGGAGCGGGAACGCCGCGAACTCGACGAGCAGCAGGAGAACGAGCGCCGCCCCGGCCGCCGTCTGGGCCTGAGGGCGGAGGCGCTCGACGATCCGCGCCACTCCTGCGCCGGCAAGAACGGCGAACGCCAGCAGGGTCAGTATCGCGAGGCGCGAGGGCACGCGGATCAGGTCGAAGCCGGGCAGCGCCTTGTAGAGGAGCGTGTAGAGGCCGAACGGCGGGCCGAGGCTCGCCCAGGTCGAGAGCACCGCGAGCAGACCGTAGAAGCCGACCTCCATGCCGAAGGCTCCGCCGTCCGCGGCCCTCCGGCGCCAGAGCGCGAACAATGCCAGGACGAGCAGCAGCGTCAGCCAGCCGGGAAACATGTACGCCTTGGCGTCCGCCACGGCCCTCGCGAGCGGCGGCAGAAGCGACACGAGCGCCTGGTCCACGTGCGTCGGCGAAGCGAGGAAGCTCGCGGCGTTGGGAACCCAGTCGTAGACGGCGCCGATCGTGCGCCGCAGCCCGAGCTCGCGTTGCACGCGGAAGTACGGCACCACGAACGGCACGTTGACCGCGAGCAGGAGGAGTCCGGCGATCCCGACGTCGCGCGCCAGCGAGCGCAAGGGTGGCAGCGCGCGCCGCGCGAGCCGGTACGAGCCGAGCGCCAGCAGCGACAGCAGCAGGAACAGGCCGCCGTGGCCGCTCGTGAGCGACTGCAGCGTGAAGAAGCCGATCGCCGCCAGCAGATCGCGCCGCCTGCGGTCCCGCAGGTAGCGGTGCACGAACGCGAGGCAGAACGGGATCCACTGCACCGTCGCCAGGTGGACCTGCGCGAGGCGCGTGAAGCGCGGCGGCGCGAACGCGAAGATCACACCGGCGGCGAAGGCGCCCGCGGTCCCGATGCCGAGCTCGCGAGCCAGGACGAACGCACCCGCGCCCGACAGCACGCAGGACAGCAGCACGACCACGTTCAGCGCCAGCACGGGGTTGTCGCTCGCCAGCAGGAACGGCGCACCGAGCACGGCGCTCCCCAGCAGGTGCTCCGAGTACGCGAGCGTGCGCGGCTCGGGGTGGAAGATGTTCGCGTCGAAGAGGCGCAGCGGCTGGTGCAGCAGCGCGTGCACGTCCCACGACAACGTCCACAGGAACAGCCGCGTGTCGGCCGACAGCGGCAGCGCACGCGTTCCCGGGGCGACGCTCAGCGGGTACGTCAGGATCGCGGTCGACACCAGGAAGACAGCCACGACCGCCGCCGCACGCCGGAGCCCCGAAGCCGCGCGGCCGGAATCGTTCGTGTCGCTCATCGCTCCTTGCTCGAGCCGCTCGCGAGATCGCTCGCGAGCAGCCGCCGTTTGACCTTCCTGGACGCGCGCGAATAGCTTACAGCCTCCCTGGAGGTCCGATGTCGAGACCGACGCGACTTCGCTTCGTGCTTCGAGCCCTTGCCGCGACGATCGCCGCCGCGGTTTCGAGCGCATCCGGGTTGGCGCAGGACCGCACCGGTGCCGTCCGGCTGCAGGTCGTCCCCGACCGCGCAGATTGGACCTACTCACTGGCTTCAGCGGCGAGCTTCCGCGTCTTTGCGACCCGCGACGGCCACCCGATCGGGCTGCCGAGCGTCACCTGGAAGGTCGGGCCGGAGATGCTGGAGCCGGCCGAGGAGAAGACGGGGCCGCTCCCGGCCGACGGCGTCGTCGTGAAGGCCCCGGCGCCGAAGCAGCCGGGCTTCGTGCGACTGGTCGCCACGGCGACGTTCGAGGGCCAGGACTACCGCGCGGTGGGAACGGCCGGCTTCGAGCCGCAGCGGATCGCGCCGACGGTGGACCAGCCCGCAGACTTCGACGCTTTCTGGACGTCCGGCAAGGAGGCGCTCGCCAAGCTGCCCGTCGACGCGAAGCTCGTGCCGATGCCCGAGGTGAGCAACGGCAAGGTCGACTGCTGGCACGTCAGCCTGCAGAACGTCGGCCCGGACACCACCGGCACGAGCCGCTTCTTCGGCGTGCTGTGCGAGCCAAAGGGGGACGGTCCGTTCCCGGCATTGCTGCAGGTACCCGGCGCCGGCGTGAGGGCCTACCGCGGAGGCGTGGAGCTGGCCGAGAAGGGCATCATCACCTTTCAGGTCGGCATCCACGGCTTGCCGGTCAACCTCGACCCCGACGTCTACGCGGCGCTCGGCGCCGGCGCCCTCCAGGGCTACCCGACCTTCAACCTCGACGAGCGCGACCGCTACTACTACCGGCGCGTGTACCTGGGCTGCGTGCGCGCCAACGACTTCCTGGTGTCACGGCCGCGCTTCGACGGCAAGACGCTGGGCGTCACGGGCGGCAGCCAGGGCGGCGCGCTCTCGATCGTGACCGCCGGCCTCGACGCGCGCGTCAAGCTGCTCGCGGCCTACTACCCGGCGCTCGCCGACGTGACCGGTTACCTGCACGGCCGCGCCGGCGGCTGGCCGCACATGTTCCGCGACGAGAAGCGGCGGCTCGCAGCGCGGATCGCGAACGTCGGCTACTACGACGTCGTGAACTTCGCGCGGCGCGTGAAGGCGCCGGGATTCTACTCGTGGGGCTACAACGACGAGACCTGCCCGCCCAGCTCGATGTACGCCGCGTACGGCGTGATCCCGGCCGACAAGTCGCTGCTGCTGGCGCTCGAGACCGGCCACTACACGACGCCGGAGCAGGTGAAGCGCGTCAACCGCTGGCTGGAGGAGCGGCTCACGGGCCGCACGCCGGCCAACTGAGTCCGGACGCCCGCCTATAATCGGCGCGATCCCAATGCCCCTCGTGGCCGGCACCCGGCTCGGTCCCTACGAAGTGGTCGCCCCGATCGGCGCCGGCGGGATGGGCGAGGTGTATCGCGCGCGCGACACCCGGCTGCAGCGCGACGTCGCGATCAAGGTGCTCCCCGAGCGGCTCGCCGCGAACGCGCAGGCCCTCGCGCGCTTCGAACGCGAAGCCCGCGTCGTCGCGGCGCTCAGCCATCCCAACATCCTCGCGATCCACGATGTCGGCCGGGAGGGCGCCACGGCGTACGCTGTCATGGAGCTGCTCGAGGGCGCCACGCTGCGCGAGGAGCTCCGCGGCGGGCCGCTGCCCGTGCGCCGGGCCGCCGAACTCGCTGCCCACGTCGCCGAGGGCCTCGCGGCCGCGCACGAGAAGGGTGTCGTCCACCGCGACCTCAAGCCCGATAACCTGTTCGTGACGCGCGACGGCCGCCTGAAGGTCCTGGACTTCGGGCTCGCGCGCGAGGAGGGCGGCGCGGGCCCTCCGGGCAGCGGGACCGAATCGCCCACGCTCGTGCGGGAGACCGACCCCGGAACGGTCGTCGGCACCGTCGGCTACATGTCACCCGAGCAGGTGCGCGGCGACAGCGTCGACCATCGCTCGGACATCTTCAGCCTCGGCTGCGTGCTGCACGAGATGCTGACCGGCCGCAGGGCCTTCCTGCGCGACACCTCGGCCGAGACGATGACGGCGATCCTGCGCGAGGACGCGGCACCGCTCGACGAATCGGGCCGAGCGATCCCGCCGGCGCTCGCGCGGATCGTGACCCACTGCCTCGAAAAGAAGCCCGAGCAGCGCTTCCAGTCGGCGCGCGACCTGGCCTTCGATCTCGCGAGCCTGTCTGAATCGTCGGGCGCCTCGGCGCCCGCGCTTTCGACCGCGCGGCCCGGTCGCGGCTGGCGCTGGCTCGCTGCGGCGTTGGCCGCTGTTCTGCTGGCGGGGCTCAGCTATCGAGCCGGCCGCGGCGCGGCGGTACGCGAGGCGGCGCCCCCGCCGCGCACGCGTTTCATGCAGATCACCGACCTGCCGGGCATCGAATCCACGCCCAGCCTCTCACCCGACGGCAAGACGCTCGCATTCGTGGTCCGAGGGCACGGCAACGCCGACGTCTACGTGCAGCGCGTCGGCGGCCACAACCCGCTCAACCTCACGACGGACTGCGCGAAAGACGACACGGGACCGGCCTTCTCTCCGGACGGCGAGCGAATCGCGTTCCACTCCGAGTGCGAAGGCGGCGGCGTCTTCGTGATGGGCGCGACGGGAGAGTCGCGCCGCAAGGTTGCGGATGCCGGCCACGACCCGGCCTGGTCCCCCGACGGGGGAAGCCTCGCCGTGGCGAGCGAGCCTCTTCACAACCCGCTGGCACGCCGAATCCAGAGCGTCGTGTCGATCGTGGACCTCGCGGGCGGGGCGAGCCGCCGCCTGCTCGAGCAAGACGCCGTGCAGCCCGCCTGGTCGCCGGACGGGCGCCGCATCGCTTTCTGGGGATTGCGCGGCGGGATGGGCGGCGGCGGCACGAGGGACATCTGGACGGTGGCGGCCGAGGGCGGTGAGCCGGTGGAGGTCACGAACGACCCGCACCTCGACTGGAATCCCGTCTGGTCGTCGGACGGGCGGCGGCTCTACTTCGCGAGCGGCAGGAACGGTGCGCTCAACCTCTGGCGTGTAGCCGTCGACACGGCGACCGGCCGGACGACCGGCGCGCCCGAGCCCGTCACCATGCCCACCCGCGTGACCGCCTCGTTCAGCCTGTCTCGCGAGGGCGAACGCCTCGCGTTCGAGTCACGGGAAGAGCGTTCCGGGCTCTATCGCGTGGCCTTCGACCCCGAGCGCGGCCGGCTCGCCGGAGCGCCCGAGCTCGTCCTCGGCGGCTCACGCGTCATCTCCAGCGTGGGCCTGTCGCCTGACGGAGAGTGGGCCGTCTTCACCAGTGGCGGTCTCCAGGAGAACGTCTTCGTGGTCCGTATGGACGGCACCGGTTACCGGCAGCTGACCGACGACGCGTTCCGCAACCGCGGTCCCGGCTTTTCCACGGATGGCAGCCTGATCAGCTTCTACTCCAATCGCTCGGGCCGCTACGAGGTCTGGACGATGCACCCGGACGGCAGCAACCTCGAGCGGTTCTCGCAAACCGAGGTCGGCAGCCAGTGGTATCCGGAGTGGTCGCCCGACGGCAAGCTGATCGCGGTCCCAGGTCTCCCCACGACCCGCATGCTGGACCCGGCGAAGGCCATCGGCGAGCGGATCGTGCTCGAGCTGCCGGCGCTTCCCGACGGAACGGTTTTCCACGCGGTCAGCTGGTCGGCAGACGCGAAGCGCCTCGCGGGCATGGGTCTGCGACGCGACGGCAGCTCGGGCGGTGTCTGGATGTACGGCATCGACTCCCGACGGTACGAACGTGTCACGACGAGTGGACGAATCCCGCACCTCCTTGCGGACGGCAAGCGCCTCGTCTACTACGACAACGACGGCGAGCTTCGCTTCCTGGACACGACGAGCGGGCGCTCCGAGCAGCTCGTGTCGATCGGCTGGACCGGCCAAACCAACAACCGGGACTTCAGGGTCTCGCGCGACAACCGTCAGATCGTATTCGCGCGCGTCGAGAACGAAGCCGACATCTGGCTGATGAGCCCCGAGTGAACGAAGCCCCTCGCCGGCCCTTCAGACCTTCAGGATCGTCACCAGCTCGCGCACGGCCTCGGCCGACTTGTGAAGCGCCGCGCGCTCGGAGTCGGTGAGCTTGATCTCCCAGATCTTCTCGACGCCCTTCGCCCCAAGCTGGGCGGGCACGCCGACGTAGAGGTCCTTGACCCCGAACTCGCCCTCGAGGTAGCAGCAGCAGGGCAGGATCTTGTGCTTGTCCTTGAGCACCGCGTCCACCATCTCGGCCGTGGAGGAGGACGGCGCGTAGTACGCCGAGCCGGTCTTGAGCAGCGAGACGATCTCGGCTCCCCCGCTCGCCGTGCGCTTCACGATCGCCTCCACGCGGTCGGGCGGCAGCAGCTCCGTGATCGGGATGCCGGACACCGTCGAGTAGCGCGGCAGCGGCACCATCGTGTCGCCGTGGCCGCCCAGCACGAAGGCGCTCACGTTCTCGACCGACACCCCGAGCTCCATCGCGATGAAGGTGCGCATGCGCGCCGAGTCCAGAACGCCGGCCATGCCGAAGACGCGGTGCTTCGGGAAGCCCGAGGCCCGGAAGGCCACCTGGCACATCGCGTCGAGCGGGTTGGAGACCACGATCAGCACGCAGTTCGGCGAGTGCTTGACGACGTTCTCCGTGCACTCCTTGACGATCTTGTAGTTGGTGTTCAGCAGGTCGTCGCGGCTCATGCCGGGCTTGCGGGCGATGCCGGCCGTGATCACGACGACGTCCGAGCCCGCGGTGTCCTTGTAGTCGTTGGTCCCGATCACGCGCGCGTCGGAGCCCTCGACCGGACCCGCCTGCATCATGTCGAGGCCCTTGCCCTGCGGCATGCCCTCGACGATGTCGATGAGCGCCACGTCGGCGAGCTCGCGGTCGGCGATCCGCTGCGCGAGCGTCGCGCCCACGTTTCCGCCGCCGACGACCGTCACTTTTCGATTCATGAGTTCTCCAGGCAATAAACCGAGAGCGATTCTAGCAAAGAGCCGGGAGCCCCCCCGGGGTGCTCGAGACGAAGCCAGTCACGGGGTGCTCGAGGCGCGAAGCAGTCACGGGGTGCTCGAGGGGCGAAGCCCCTCGTCTCAGAGAACGCAAGCGTGGACGCCGCTTTACGAAGATCCCCCTTGAAGAGCTAACGCGCCACGATCCGCTAGAATGGGCGGTCGCCCAGGAGGCCGATTCGATGCCCTACAAGAACGTCAAGGTTCCCGCCGAGGGGGCCAAGATCACCATCCAGGACGGGAAGCTCCGAGTGCCCGATCGGCCGATCCTCCCCTTCATCGAGGGCGACG
>DATBSL010000149.1:0-49783 GCA_036559805.1 Vicinamibacteria bacterium | reverse complement strand
GGCAGCGAGCGTCGCCGCCGTGGGCGCGCGCGATCTGGCGCACGAGCGCGAGGCCGAGCCCGTAGCTGCTGCCCGTCTCCGGCGCGCCGGGCGGACGGTAGAACGGCTCGAAGATGCGCTCGCGCTCGGCCTCGGGGACTCCCGGCCCGCGGTCCGACACGCCCAGCCGTGCGCCCGCGTCGAGGCGCTCGACCCGCGCCTCGACCTGTGCGCCGCCACCGTGCCGCCTCGCGTTGTCGAGCAGGTTCTTGACCAGGCGCCGCAGCAGCCGGGCGTCGCCCCGCAGCACGACTGGCTGGCCCGACGCCTCCGCGCCGCTGCGGGCCGCCTCCTCGGCGACGAGGCCGAGCAGGTCGACGGGCTCCCGGTGCTCGCCCGCTCCCGTCGCCTGCACACGGCTCGCCTCGAGCAGCTCGCCGATGAGCGCGTCGAGCTCCGCGATGTCGCGCTCGGCGCCCGCGCGCACGCGCTCGTCGCCGCTCAGCATCTCGAGCGCCACGCGCAGCCGCGCGAGCGGCGAACGCAACTCGTGGGAGGCGAAGGCGAGCTGGCGGCGCTGTGCCTCGACCAGCCCCTGGATCCGCTCGGCCGCCCGGTTGAAGCTGCGCGCGAGGTCGGCCACCTCGTCCCGCCCCTCGACGGGTGCCCTCGCGGCGAGGTCGCCCTGCCCGAGGTCCTCGACGCGCGTGCGCAGCCGCTCGAGCCGCCGCGTGAGCCGGCGCACGAGCGGCCACGCGCCGACCCCCACGGCCAGCGCGAGGAGCGTGACCGTCCCCAGCAGCAGCCCGAGGTGGCCGCGATCGGCGCTCGCCCGCCCGGCGACCAGCACGCGGCCGTCCGGCAGCCGCAGGCCCAGGCTCAAACGGTGGCCGCGCGCCTCGATCCAGCCGGCGTCGCCCGCCTCAGGAACGGCGAGCGGCTGCACGCGGCCGATCGAGGCCAGGCGCTCGCCGCGCGGCGAGTATGCCGTGACGTTGACGCCGAAGCGTGACGCGAGGCGCTCGAGTGCTTTCTCGAGCTCGGCGACGGGACGCTCGGGGCCGGGGAGGAGCTCGGCTGCCGTCTGCGCGAGGCCCGCGGTCAGGATCCGCTCATGGCGCGCGCCGGGGCCGAGCGAAACCGCGCCCGCCACCAGCATGGCGAACAGCAGCAGCACGGCGACGATCGTCAGGTGGATCTGGGTGGAGAGCCTTTGCATCACGCCTCGTCCTGCTTGCGCGCGAACACGTAGCCCGCGCCGCGCACCGTCAGCAACCGCCGCGGGCGTTTCGGATCGTCCTCGATCGCCGCCCGGATCCGCGAGACGTGCACGTCGATCGAGCGGTCGAACGCCTCGCCCCCGCCGTGGCCGGCCCGCTCCATCAGGGTCTCGCGTCCCAGCACGCGCCCGGCCGACTCGGCGAGCGCCACCAGCAGGTCGAACTGGTAGCTGGTGAGCGGGCGCTCGTCGCCGTCCAGCCGCACGACCCGCGCGTCGCGGTCGATCTCGAGGCGGCCGAAGCGCAGTACCCGTGTTCCGCGCTCGGCGGGCCGGCGCCGGCGCACCACCGCGCGCAGCCGCGCCAGCAGCTCGCGCGGGTTGAACGGCTTCGGCAGGTAGTCGTCCGCCCCGAGCTCGAGCCCCACGATCCGGTCCTCGTCCTGGCCTCGCGCCGTGAGCATGAGCACCGGCACGTCGGAGACAGCCCTGATCCTCCGGCACACCTCGAACCCGTCGAGGTCGGGCAGCATCACGTCGAGCAACACGGCGTCCCAGCTCTCGGATACCCTGCGCAGCCCCTCGGCGGCGGTCGCCGCGGCCGTCACCTCGTACCCGAGCGGTCGCATGTACTCGCGAACGAGCTCGGCCAGCGCCCCATCGTCCTCGATCATCAGAACATTCATGAGGGCGTTCGCGGGCATGTATGGGGGGTTCGGGGGGGCGAGATGCCCCCCCCGATCCCCGTCGCTCGTCCGTTAGCTTAGTTCCGTTGTCCGTATCCCGTTGTCCGTATTCCGTTGTCCGGTTCCGTTCCGTCTAGTTTCCGTTCCCCCCATGAAATCGATGAGCGAAGTTGACGAGCTCCTGACGCTGCTGAGGTGTCAGCACCTCCCCCACGTCGGCGAGTGCATCGACCGCGAGCTTCGAGGCCTGGTCGGCGAGCGTGAGCTCCTGGCGGCGCAGCTGCTCGAGCGCCTCGCGGTCGATCTCGGCGCTCGACAGCGCGTGGGCGATCGCCCTGCGGTTCTCATGGTGCTTCGCGGCCAGCGGAGCCAACTCGTCCACCAGCCGCTCGCCGATCGTCTTCGCCTGCTGCTTCTGCTGGTCGGTCGCGCCCACGCCCCGCAGCACCCACTCGACGGCCATGCTCGCGTGGCGCTTGGCCGCGTCGGGGTCCTTCAGGATCTGCGCCCCGAAGCCGCGATGCCCATGACCGCCGAAGCCGTGGCCCGAAAAGGCGTGAGCCCACGCCTGTGGCGCCACCGCCGCAAAAGCGGCGAGTCCCGCGAGAGCGCCGCCTCCCAGCCAGAAACGACGCCTCTTCCAAAGTGGCGCCCCACCCGTCCGGGTTCCCTGGGTCGTATCAGACATTTCCAGCTCCTCTCCCCCCTTGGGCGCTTTCACGCCCATCTGACGGAAAAGTGCGGCGGGCTGCTTTCGGAAGTATGTGGGGAGGATGAAGAAGTGTGAGGACGCTCCCCACACTCGACCGAAACGGGTCGAGTGTTACTTTTCGTTACTCGTTCCGGAACGAGTAACGGAAAGTAACAGCGACTCCAGGCAGTTAGCGGAGACCGGAGGACGACGAACCGGATAACGGCCGACAAGCTGCAGGACTTGGACCGACGACCCGGAGAACGGATTGACAGACCAACGGCAGAGCGTCCTGTTTCGCCTCACTCAGGGCGGGGCGAAACAGGACGCTAGTAGGCCTGAGCGAACACGACCTCTCGGCCCTTCTGGCCGGTCACGATGCACGGAGCCTCGACTGGCTCGCCCATCGGGATCACGCGGATGGTGGCTTTCGTCTCTTCCTTGATCTTCGCCTCGATGGCCGCGTCGCCATTCCAGCCGGCGAGGATGTAGCCGCGCTTGTCGGCCATCACCTGCTTGAACTCGTCGTAGCTCGAGACCCGCGTGGTGCTGGCCGCGACACGCGCGCGGGCGGCCTCGAGCAGCTCCTTCTGGATCGAGTCCAGGAGCTCGTGGAGCCGCGCCGCCGTGCCCGCGAGCGGCACGAACTCCTTGCCGCGCTTGTCGCGGCGCACCAGCACGCAGCTGTCCTTCTCGATGTCCTTCGGTCCGAGCTCGAGCCGCACCGGCACCCCGCGCATCTCCCAGTCGGCGTACTTGTAGCCGGGCTGGAACTGGTCGCGCTCGTCGAGGTGCACGCGCAGGCCGGCGCCGCGCAGCATCGCCTGGACCTCACGCGCCTTCGGCAGCACCACCTCGCCGACGTCGCCCTGCTTCGGCGGGATCGGGACGATCACCACCTGGTGCGGCGCCACCTTCGGCGGCAGGACCAGGCCGGCGTCGTCGCCGTGGCTCATGATCATCCCGCCGATCAGGCGGGTCGAGCTGCCCCAGGAGGTCGACCAGGGCTTGGCGCGCTGCTGCGTCCGGTCGAGGAACTCGATCCCGTAGGCGTCGGCGAAGTGCTGGCCGAGGTTGTGGCTGGTGCCGGCTTGCAGCGCGCGCCCGTCGCCCATCAGCGCCTCGATCGCGTAGGTGCGCAGGGCGCCCGCGAACTTCTCGCTTTCGGTCTTGCGCCCGTGGATCACGGGCATCGCCAGGATCTCCTCCGAGAAGGCGCGGTACACCTCGAGCATCTTCAGCGTCTCGGCCTCGGCCTCGGCCTCGGTCTCGTGCAGCGTGTGCCCCTCCTGCCACAGGAACTCCGTCGTGCGCAGGAACGGCCGCGTCACCTTCTCCCAGCGCACCACGTTCGCCCACTGGTTGATCAGAACCGGCAGGTCGCGCCAGGAGCGTACCCACTTGGCGTAGGTCGAGCAGATGATCGCCTCGGAAGTCGGCCGGATGGCGATGGGCTCCTCGAGCTCCGCTCCCCCGCCGATCGTCACCCAGGCGCACTCGGGCGAGAAGCCCTCGACGTGCTCCTTCTCGCGCTCGAGCAGGCTCTTCGGGATGAACAGCGGGAAGTACGCGTTGACGTGCCCGGTCTCCTTGATGCGCCGGTCCATGTCGCGCTGCATGTGCTCCCACACGGCGTAGCCGTAGGGCTTGATGATCATGCAGCCGCGCACCGGGCCGTAGTCGGCCATGTCGGTCTTGAGCACCACGTCCAGGTACCACTGCGAGTAGTCCTTGGCCTTGGGGGTGATCTCCTTCGAGACGCGCTCTTCCATGACGGCTACTGGCCCTCCGAGGGCTTCCTGGGGAAAACGAGCGAGGCGGCGATCGAGGCGGCGATCGTGCCGACGATGATGGCGAGCGACCAGCTGATCGGGAAGTGTCCGTGCCAGAGCCGGTTGAGCAGCGTCATCTTGAGCCCGACGAACACCAGCACGATCCCGAGCCCGTACTTCAGGTAGTGGAACTTGTCGACGGCGCCGGCCAGCAGGAAGTACAGGTTGCGCAGGCCGAGGATCGCGAAGATGTTCGAGGTGAAGACGACGAACGGCTCCTTGGTGAGGCCGAAGATGGCGGGCACGGAGTCGACCGCGAAAACGATGTCGGTCATCTCGAGGAACAGGAGCGCGATGAACAGCGGCGTCGCGTGCAGCCGGCCGGCCTCGCGCACGAAGAAGGAGTGCCCCTGGAAGGCGCCCGTCACCGGCACGTACTGGCGGAACTTGCGGATGATGAAGCGCTCGTGGGGCTCGACCGGCCCCTCCTCGCCTCCGAACATCATGCGCACTCCGGTGATGACCAGGAACGCTCCGAACAGCCACACCACCCACTCGAAGCGCAGCAGCAGGGCGCCCAGGGCGATGAAGATGGCGCGGAAAACCAGCGCGCCCAGGATGCCGAAGAAGAGCACGCGGTGCTGGTAGGCCGCGGGCACGGCGAAGTAGCCCATCACGACCACGAACACGAAGATGTTGTCGACCGACAGCGAGTATTCGACGACGTAGCCCGCCAGGAACTCGAGTGCAGTCTGCAGCGCGGCTTTCTCCGGATCGAAGCCGGGCGCGGCCATGAGCCGCGCGTCGCGCGGGAACTGGTGCCGCATGAAGAAGTAGAAGCCCACGTTGAACGCTAGCGCGAGCGTCACCCAGACGACGCTCCAGCCCGCGGCTTCCTTGATCGAGACGGCGTGGGCCTTCCTGTGGAAGACGCCGAGGTCGACGGCCAGCAGCACGAACACGAGCAGCAGGAAGCCCGCGTAGAACGGCCAGTACTCGGCGAACGGGAAGAGCTGCAGGCCAGGGGTCATTTCAAGGACTCGAAACCGCGAGTCTACCAGATGCGCTCCCAACGGCCTTGACCGGGGCCGGCTGGCGCTGATAGCGTCAGCGTGCCTCGCGGGCCGCCTTTCCCAGGTCGCTCTCCCGGAAAGGCGACGTACCCATGTCATCGAAGACGCCGTTTTCCTGCCGAGCGATCGGCCTGCTGGTCGCGGCATGCGCGGCCGTGGCCGAGGCGCAGGACGCTCCACGGCCGTCGAGCCGGCGCCCCGTGCGCGTCTACACCAACGACGACCTCGAGCGGGTCCACCCGTTCGCCGCCGAGACGGGCGGCAGCTCGACGCCGGCGATCGCGCCCGGCGCGGCCGAGTCGGAGGCTCGCCCGCGGGGTCACGGCGAAAAGTACTGGCGCGAGGAGGCCGCGCGCGTCCGCGAGCGCCTGAGGCCGCTCGAGGAGCGCGCGGCCGGCTTGCGCGCAAAGATCGCCGAGCGCGCGCGCGAGGCGCCGGTCTACGGACACCGGAGCGCGCCCGCCTCGAAGGCGACCGGCGTCGTTTCGCTCAACGCGTCGCTCGCGGCCGTCGAGCGGCGCATCCGGAGCACGCGCGACGACCTCGAGGAGCGGGCCCGCCAGGACGGGGCGTTGCCGGGCTGGCTGCGATAGCCGGCGCGGAACCGGCTGCCCTCGGAGTCCCCGCATGGGCAGGTTAGAATTTCCGGCATGATCGCGGCCCTTTGCCTCGTCTTCCTCGTGTCGGGCGCCGCCGCCCTGGTCTTCGAGACGCTGTGGTTCCGTCAGGCGGGTCTCGCCCTCGGGAACACCGTATGGGCCTCTGCGCTCGTCACGGCCAGCTTCATGGGCGGCCTGGCGATCGGCAACGCCGTCGTCGCGCGTTGGGGGGGGCGGGTTCGCCGGCCGCTCGCCGCCTACGCCGCGCTCGAGGTCCTGGTGGGCGTGACCGGGGTCGGCCTCGTCCTGGTCTTCCCCCGCGTCGGGCACGCGCTCGCGCCCCTCATGGGCTCGTTGGGCGCGGTGGCGCTCAATGCGCTCCGGGTGGCCGTCGCGTTCGTCCTGCTGCTCGTGCCCTCGATCGCGATGGGAGCGACACTTCCGCTGCTGGCTAGCGCGCTCTCGGCCAAGGACGCCAACTTCGGCCGCGTGCTCGGGCGGCTCTACGGCTGGAACACGCTCGGGGCGTTCCTGGGCACGCTGGTGGGCGATCTCGTGCTGATCGAGGCGCTCGGGATCCGGGGGACGGCCCTCACCGCGGCGGGGCTGAACCTCGTGGCGGCCGCGGGCGCCATGGTGCTCGCGACGCGGTTCGTTGGAGAGGCGTCGGTCGAGCGAACCAGCGTCGCGGGGCCGATCGGCGCTGCCAGCTGGCGTGTGCTCGGCGCGGCCTTCCTCTCCGGGGGGATCCTGCTCGCCCTGGAGGTGGTCTGGTTCCGCTTCCTGCTGCAATTCACGCCGTCGAGCTCCTGGACGTTCGCGGTGATGCTGGCCGTGGTGCTGCTGGGCATCGCGGCCGGCGGCCTCGTGGCGGCGGCGTTGCTCGGCCGCTGGACCGCGGCCGACCGCTGGGCGGCGCCAGTCGCCCTCCTCTCGGGCCTCGGGGTGGCGGCGAGCTACGCGTTCTTCCTGACGGTCGTGCCACCGATGGGCGCAGACCTTCTCGAGACGATCGTCGACTTCTTCCGCCTGGCGCTGCCGCTGATGCTCCCGGTTTGCCTGCTTTCCGGGGTGCTCTTCACGCTGCTCGGCCGGGCCCTCCACAGCCAGCTCGGAGAGTCGACGCGGTCCGCGGGGCTTTTGACGCTGGCCAACACCACAGGCGCCGCGACCGGCGCACTCGTGAGCGGCTTCCTGCTCCTGCCCGCGCTCGGCGTCGAGCGCTCGCTCTTCGCGCTCGCCGCTGCGTACGCCCTCGTGGCGCTCTTCGCCCTCGCGCCCGGCCTCGTCCCCCGCGAGCGCGTCGCCGTGGCGGCGTCGGCAACGCTCCTGGCCGCGGCTCTCGTGCTCTTCCCGTTCGGGCTGATGGCGAACCAGTTCGTCCCGCGCGTCGTGGCGCGCTGGGCATCGGAGTCCTACCGGCTGATCGCCTACGAAGAGGGCCTCGGCGAGACGGTGATGATCACCCGCCGCGACGCCTTCGGACAGCCGGAAGCCTACCGGCTCATCACGAACGGCATGGCGATGTCCGGCACGACGTACGTCGGCCGGCGCTTCATGTCGGTCTACGTGTGGTGGCCGGTCGCGGTCCACCCCGCTCCACGCCGCGCGCTGCAGATCAGCTACGGGCTCGGCACTACCAGCCGGGCGCTCGTGGAAACCCGGGAGCTGGAGCACATCGACATCGTGGACACCTCGGCCTCGGTCCTGAAGCTGAGCGCGCTCGCGCAGGAGAGTCCCGCCGCCAACCCGCTCGCCGACCCCCGCGTCCACGCCCACATCGAGGACGGCAGGTTCTTCCTCCTGACGACCCCGCTGCGGTACGACCTCATCACCGCCGACCCGCCCCCGCCCAAGGCGGCGGGCATCGCCAGCCTGTACTCGCGCGAGTATTTCAGCCTCGTCCGGTCGCGCCTCGCCCCTGGAGGCATGACGACGTACTGGCTGCCGGTCTACCAGATGAATACGACGGAGGCGCGGGCGATCATCGGCGGCTTCTGCGCCGCGTTCGACGACTGCTCGCTGTGGACCGGCCATGGCCTCGAGTGGATCCTGATCGGCACGCGCGACGCGAAGGGGCCCGTGAGCGCGGAGCGCTTCTCCGCCCAGTGGCGCGACCCCGTCGTCTCGACGCGTCTGCGGGAGGCCGGCCTCGACGACCCGTCGCAGCTCGGAGCCCTCTTCCTGGCCGACGCCCCCATGCTCCGGTCCCTGGTGGCGGGCGTGCCACCCCTGGACGACGACCACCCTTACCGGCTCTCGCCCAGCACGCGCTCGATGGGTCCCACCGACACGGAGTGGTTCGTGCGCCAGACGCAGGTCGACCAGCCCCTCAGGCGCTTCTTCGAGAGCGAGCTCGTGAAGCGTCTCTGGCCGGAGGAGTGGCGGGAGCCCACCCGCGCGGCCTTCCCCGCCCAGGACGCGATGAACGCGACGTTCCTGGGCCCGCAGGACCCTGCTCAGACGGGCCTCGTGCCCCTCGACCGCATCCTCGCCCTGACCAGCCTCTACGCTCCAGTGCTGTGGGCCGCGGGAACGAACGTCGTCGAGGTGCGGCGGGCCGAAGAAGCGATTGCCCGAGGAGAGGGCTCGCCGATGGCCGACGAGGTCCTCGGCCTCGAGGCGCTGGCCCGGCGCGACTACCGCGAGGCCGACAGACGGCTCGGTCTCGCGGAGCCGCACGCCTCTCACGCCTTGCGGCTCCGGATGTGGCGCGTGCTCGCGCTGGGGCTGGCCGGCGACAGGGAAGGCTGCGCCCGGCTGCTCGAGGGGGCGCGCGACATGGCGCGCACGGCCGGTGCGGACCTCGTGCCCTTGGACTGGCTGGCCAGGCGCTTCGGCATCGCGGATCCGACCGAGCGCGCCGGGAGCTGAGCTCGGCTCTCGAGAGCCGACGCGGAGGCGGGTGCTATGCTCCCGCGTCATGCTGGAGATCCCCGTCGAGCTCGGAGCTCGCCGCTACGTGGTGTCGGTGGGTCGTGGGCTCGCCCGGCTCCTGCCCGACCTCTTGGCGCCGCTCGGGAAGCGGCACACGGTCGTCGTCGCGAGCCGTCTCCTCCTCAAGTCGCACGGCAAGGCGCTCGCGCGTCCGCTCGAGCGCCTGGGTGTGGTTCACACCTGCGTGGTCCCGGACGGCGAGCGCTTCAAGAGCCGACGGACGCTCGAGGGCGTCTACGACGCATTCCTGAAGGCTCGCCTCGGACGCGACGGGCTGGTGCTCGCGCTCGGCGGGGGCGTCGTGGGCGACCTCGCGGGCTTCGCTGCGGCCTCGTGGATGCGCGGCGTCGACTGGGTGGTGGTGCCGACGACGCTGCTCGCGATGGTCGACAGCTCGATCGGCGGAAAGGTCGGCATCAATCACGCGCGCGCGAAAAACATGATCGGGGCCTTCCACCAGCCCCGGGCCGTGGTGATCGACCCAGCCTTCCTCGCGACGTTGCCGATGCGCGAACTCCGCTCAGGGGCCTACGAGATCCTGAAGTGCGCCGTGCTCGGCGACGCCGCGCTCTTCGCTCGGCTGCTCCGCGCGCCGCTGGGCCTCGAGGGCTGGGAGCGGCCCGAGCTGGACAACGCGATCGCCACGGCATGCCGAATCAAGGCCGAGATCGTGGAGAAGGACGAGCACGAGGGTCAGCTGCGCTACGTGCTGAACCTCGGGCACACGATCGGCCACGCGCTCGAAGCCGTCACCCGCTACCGCCGATACACGCACGGCGAGGCGGTCGGCTGGGGCTTGATCGGTGCGTCCTGGATCGCGCACGATCGCGGGCTGCTGGCCGCGAGCGAGTACGACGGGATCGCCTCGGCCGTCGACCGGCTGGGGCCGCGGCCGCGGATGTCGGACCTCGGGCCGACCGCGCTGCTCGAAGCCATCTCCCACGACAAGAAGGGCCGCGCCGGGCGCGTCCCGTTCGTGCTCCCGACCGCGATCGGCAGCGTCGTCGTGCAGCACGACGTGAAGCCGCCCGAGATCCGGCGTGCGCTGCGTGCCATGGCTGGCCGCGAGGCGCGGCGGGACTGACCCTCGCGCATGCCGACGCCCACCTCGTCGGAATCACGCCTTGCCGGCTCGCTGCGTCTGGCCGCGATGCTGCTCTTCGTGGCCGCCCTGATCCCGGCAGGAATCTCCGTGACCACGAAGCGGCAGCTGTTCGCGGCGGGCGGCCTCACTGACAACTGGGTCTACCTGGGCGCGAACCTACGCGTCACGGGCGTGCTCGGAGAGCAGACCCTTCCGCTGGTGCTCCGGGCCCCCGGCTATCCGCTCTTCCTCGCGGGGCTCTTCAGCGCGCTCGAGAAGCCACCCGTGGTGACTTACGACTACCTGCTGCGCGGAGCCGAGCTGGTCTACGCCGCTCAAGCGCTGCTGCTGGCGGCGTCGGGCGTGCTGCTGTTCCTGTGGCTCGCGAGGTTCGTCTCGCGCACGACAGCCCTCGCCGCCGGCCTCGTCTTCGCCACGGGCCCGCACGCCGTCGTGCTCGCGGGGCTCGTCCATTACTCGCTGCTGCACCTCTTCCTGCTGGTGGCCGGCGGATGGGCGCTCCACGGCCTCGTCGCCTCCGAATCGCCGAGCCCGCGACGCGCCTTCAGCGCGGGGCTCGTCTGGGGCTGCGCGACCCTCGTGCGATCGACGACGCTGATCCTGCCCGCGTTCCTGCTCGTCGTGTTCCTGGCTCGCTGGCGCGCGCCGCGCAGGACGCTGCTTGCGCTCGGCTGGCTCGTCGCGGGCATGGCCGTCGTGGTCGCGCCGGCCACGATCCGGAACTACCGCGTCGCCCACCGCTTCGTGGCGGTCAACCTGCAGGCGGGAGCGGCCATCTGGGGCTCGTCCGTCAAGCTGCTGCCGGGCGACTCCGATTCGTATCGCTGGTACGAGCTGTCAGACGATTTCATGCGGGTGTTCACGAAGGTCACGGGCGAGACGCAGTACGACTATGGCGGCTTCGCGCGACATCACCTGGCGCTCGAAGACGCGTTCTGGATCGAGGCGCGCGCGAACCTGCGGAGGGACCCCCGCCCGTACCTGATGAACGGCCTGCGGACGCTACGGGCGTTGTGCTTCGACACGAGCAGCATCCTGATCCGCGTGTTTCGCTACTCGCAGCCGCCGAACCCGCTCCCCGACCAGTTCTGGTTCCGCGGCAGCGAGGCCCGCGAATTCCTGCCCGAGGTCCCCGCGAAGGGCTACGTGCGACTCGGCGCCCTGCTGACCGGTCTCGCCTGGATCGGAGTCGCGCTGGCGCTTCACCGCCGCGAGGTGCCGGCTCTCGTACCGGCTGCGCTCTTCGCCTGCCTGGCGGCTGCGCATGCGGTCACCTACATGGACGTCCTCTACCACTACGTGCGGCTACCCTTCGTCGCCTTCCTGGCCTTCTACGGCCTCGAGCGGCTGGCGACGGTCGCGCCCGCACCCGTCCGGCCGCAGGCGCTCACCGCCGCGCGTGTGGCGGCGCTTTTGATTTGTGCCGCGTCGCTGCTGTTGACGGGCGAGCTCCTGGTCTAGTGCGGGTGGGTGCCGCTCTAGCCCTCGCCATCCCCGCCCATGAGCGTGACGAGCACGGCCTTCTGGGTGTGGAGCCGGTTCTCGGCCTGGTCGAAGACGCAAGACTGCGGGCCGTCGATCACCTCGGCGGCCACTTCCTCGCCGCGGTGCGCGGGCAGGCAGTGCATGAACACCGCCTCGGGCGCGGCCACGGACATGAGCTGCTGCGTCACGGCGAAGCCCTGGAAGGCCGCGACGCGCTCGTGGGCCTCGGCTTCCTGACCCATCGAGGTCCACACGTCCGTGTAGACGACGTCAGCTCCGGAAACGGCCTGCCGCGGATCGGGGGTGACCTCCGGGATCGGCGAGCCGAGCTTCTGGGCCTCGCGCACCGCGCTCTTGAAGATGAGCGGGTTCGGCTCGTAGCCTTTGGGGCAGCCGACGCTGCACTGCATGCCAAGCTTGACCGCGCCGAACATCAGCTCGTGCGCCACGTTGTTGCCGTCGCCGACGTACGCGATCTTGAGCCCCTGTAGGCTGCCGCGGCGCTCGCGCAGCGTGAAGTAGTCGGCGAGCGCCTGGCACGGGTGCAGCAGGTCCGAAAGGCCGTTGATCACCGGCACCGAGCCGTGGCGGGCCAGGTCCAGCACGTCCTGGTGCGCGAACACGCGGGCCATGATCCCCTGTACGTAGCGCGACAGCACGCGCGCGGTATCGGGGATCGTCTCGCCGCGGTGGAGCTGGATCACGTCCTGCCCCAGGAACAGCGCGCGGCCGCCGAGCTGGTAGATCCCCACCTCGAACGAAACGCGCGTCCGCGTCGAAGGCTTCTGGAAGATCATCGCGAGCGACTGTCCCGCGAGCGCGTCGGAGTAGGCGTCGGGGTTCGCCTTGATCGCGGCCGCCTGCTCGAACAGCAGCTCGAGCTCGTCGCGCGACCAGTCCTTGAGCGACAGGAAGTGTTTCTGGGCCATGGCGTTTCGGCGACGAGGCGCGCCCGCGCGCGCTTCGGTCCACCGGCATCATAATTCAAGCGCGCATGCGCGTGGCGGTGGTGGTGCTCGCGGCCGGCGAGGGTCGCAGGATGGGCGGCCCGAAGGCTCTCGCGCGCCTCTCGGGGGCCAGCTTTCTCGCGGCCGTGCTGCGCCGCTTCGAGCGTGCGGACGTCGCGGCCCGCATCGTCGTGCTCGGCGCCGACGCGGATCGCGTCGCCTCCGCGGCGTCCCTCGGGCCCGAGGTCGCGGTGGTCGTGAACGGACGCTACGCCGAGGGCATGCTCACGTCGGTCTGGGCGGGGCTCGACGCCGCGCAGGCGCTCGGCGCCGACGCCGTCCTCGTCCACCCGGTCGACAACCCGCTCGTCGCGCCGGACACCGTTGGCGCGGTCCTCGCGGCGCTCGCCGCGGGCGCGCGGGTGGCTGTCCCCAGCCACGGCGGCCGGCGCGGCCACCCGGCGGGATTCGCCCGGGCGGCCTGGCCCTCCCTGCGCGCCGCCGCGCTCGCGGGCGGAGCGCGAAGCGTGCTCGCCGAGCACCCGGACTGGGTGGTGCACGTCCCCGCGGGCCCGGACTGCCTCGTCGACCTCGACACGCCCGAGGCGCTCGAGGCGGCCCGCCAGGCGCTCGAGGGACAGGAATCGGGCGAGGGCTCGTAGGCTCGCGCCAGACCCGGTCGGTGGACCGGCATCGAGCGGCCGCGTACGATGGTCGGATGACTTCAGCGCAGCGGGAGCGCCTGCCCGCTCTCGCCGCGACAGCGCTGGCCGCGGCCGCGTCGCTCTTGGCGATCGCCGGCTACTTGGTCCGGGCCGGCGTGCTGGTCAGCTATCCCTGGGACTGGAGCCCGGACGAGGGTCTCTACCTGGACCACGCGCGGAGGCTCGTGCAGGACCCCGCGAGCCTTCACGCCCGGAGCTTCGTGCCGTTCCCCTCGGCCTACGGGCCCGCGCTTCTGCTGCTGCTCGCTCCCTTCGCCTCCGCGACGACCGGCGCCCTGTTCGCCGCCCGGCTCGTGGCGCTCGGCTGGACGCTCGCCGGCACGCTCGCGGTCTTCTGGCTCGTGCGCCGCGACGCGCCCCCGCTGCTGGCGCTCGCCGCCTGCGCGCTGGCGCTGGCCCCTCTCGACCTGACGTTCTGGCACATGCTGGTACGGCCGGACGGGCTGATGCTGGCCTGCCTGCTGCTCGCGGCGGTCGCGTTGATGCCGGCGTCGCTCGCGCCGGGCCGGGAAAGCCTCTCGACGACGCGAATGGCACTCGGAACGGCGGCGCTTCTCGCCGCGGTGCTCGCCAAGGCGACCGCCGTGGTGCACGGCGCACCGCTGGTGCTGGGCTGGCTGCTCGTCGATCGCCGCAGCGCCTGGCGCCTCATGTCCTGCGTCGGAGCGGCCGGGCTCGGAGCACTCCTGCTGCTGCAGTGGCTCACGGCCGGCGGCTTCCTCTGGGTGAACGGAATCTGGAGCTACCACCCGAGCCAGTCGTGGCTGCCGGCCCTCGTGGTCCGGGATTTCCTCGCACTCGCCTGGCCGCTGCCCCTGCTGGCGCTCGTGAGCTTCCTGCTGTCCGGCGAGCGTCGGGCCGCGCTGCGCGATGGCGCGGTGCTGCTCCTGGTCGGCGCCCTGCTCGTGCTGCCGCTCGCCACGAAGTACGGCGCGTCGTGGAACTACCTCGTGCCCGCGGTGCCGGCGCTGGCCGTCCTGACGGCACGCTGGTGGGCTGGAGCCGGCGTCGTGCTGGGGCTTCCGCGTCCCACGGCGGGCGCGGCCATCCTCGCGCTCGCCGCGCTCGTGCTGAGCATGACGCGCCACTTCCCGCTGCCGACGGCGGAGGACGCCCGTACGGCACGGGCCTTCTACACGTACGTCGCGGACCTCGCCCGCGAGAAGCGCGGCCCGATCCTGGCCGTGCGTCCCGAGTACGCCTACTACCACGTCGGCCAGCCCGTCGAGATGGAGGGCAGCGCGCTCATCCACCTCGCGGCCGCCCACGCGCCGGGAACCGAGAGGATCGAGGCGAGCCTGGAGCAGGCCCGATACAGCCTGCTGATCTGGGCGTGGCCCCTGCCGGAGACCGGGCGCTACCGCGAGGCCGCCTTTCGCTCCTATGCTGCCGCCGGGGGCTGCAAGCTCGGCTACTACTTCGGCCAGCTGACCGCGACGCTCTTGCCGCGGCGCGACCTGTTTCGCCCCATGCAGCCGCAGGCCGGGACGCGCTGCGGCACGTCCGCCGATGCCCAGAAACCCGCAGACTGACCCCTAGAAACCGGAGACCCGCGTGAACCTGCTTCGCAACGTCGCCATCATCGCCCACGTCGACCACGGCAAGACGACGCTCGTCGACGCGCTGCTGCGCCAGAGCGGCGTCTTCCGCGCGAACCAGGAGGTGCGCGAGCGCGTGATGGACTCGAACGACCTCGAGCGCGAGCGCGGCATCACGATCCTGGCCAAGAACACCGCGGTCCACTACGGCGAGGTCAAGATCAACATCGTCGACACCCCCGGCCACGCCGACTTCGGCGGCGAGGTCGAGCGCGCGCTCAAGATGGTCGACGGCGTGCTGCTGCTGGTGGACGCGTCGGAAGGCCCGCTGCCGCAGACGCGCTACGTGCTGCGCAAGGCGCTCGAGGCGCGGCTGCCGCCAGTGGTGGTGATCAACAAGATCGACCGCTCGGACGCGCGACCCAAGGAGGTGCTGAACGAGGTCTACGACCTGTTCATCGACTTGGACGCCACCGAGGACCAGCTCGACTTCCCTGTGATCTACACGAACGCCAAGCAGGGCTTCGCGCGCACGACGCCCGACGGTCCCGGGGACGACCTGCGCCCGCTGTTCGACGCGCTGGTGAAGGCCGTGCCGGCGCCGCCCGGCTCGGCCGACGACGTGCTGCAGCTGCTGATCGCCAATCTCGACTACAGCGACTACCTCGGCCGACTCGCGATCGGCCGCGTGTTCTCGGGCAAGGTCACGGTGGGCGACACGGTGGCCGTGTCCAAGCGCGACGGCACGCTGCAGACGACGAAGGTCACCAAGCTCTACGTGTTCGACGGCTTGAAGCGCGTCGACGCCGACTTCGCCGCCTGCGGCGAGATCGTGGCGCTCGCCGGCTTCGAGGGCATCGAGATCGGCGAGACCGTGACCTCGGCCACGGAGCCGAAGCCGCTGCCGCCGCTCCACATCGACGAGCCCACGATCTCGATGGTGTTCTCGGTCAACACCTCGCCCTTCGCCGGCAAGGACGGCCGCTTCGTCACCTCGCGCAATATCAAGGACCGGCTCGAGAAGGAGCTCCTGACCAACGTTTCGATCCGCGTCGAGCCCACGCCGTCCGCCGACTCCTTCAAGGTGCTCGGCCGCGGCGAGCTGCAGCTCGCGATCCTGATCGAGACGATGCGCCGCGAGGGCTTCGAGCTCGCGATCTCGAACCCCGAGGTGCTCACAAAGATGCGCGAGGGCGTGCGCTCGGAGCCGCAGGAGCTGTTCAGCATCGACCTGCCGGAGACGTACATGGGTGTCATCCTCGAGAAAATGGCGATCCGCAAGGGCAAGATGTCGAAGATGGTCAACCACGGCTCGGGGCGCGTCCGCCTCGAGTTCCAGGTCCCCACTCGCGGCCTGATCGGGATTCGCACGGAGCTGCTCACCGACACGCGCGGCACCGCCGTGATGAACAGCCTGCTCGAGGGCTGGGTCGCATGGCAGGGCGAGATCCCGAGGCGCCAGACCGGCGTGCTGGTCGCGGACCGCGCGGGCGAAACGACCGCCTACGCGCTCTCGCACATGGAGGAGCGCGGCGAGCTGCTGATCGGTCCCGGCACCGCCGTCTACGAGGGCATGCTGGTCGGCGAGAACGCGCGCCCCGACGACATGGACGTCAACGTCACGAAGCAGAAGAAGCTCACCAACATGCGCGCCTCGACGGCGGACGAGGCGATCCGCCTGACGCCGCACCGCCAGCTCAACCTGGAGCAGGCGCTCGAGTTCATCGAGCAGGACGAGCTGGTCGAGGTGACGCCCCAGAGCATCCGGCTGCGCAAGCGCGCGCTCGTCGCGAGCCAGCGCACCAAGTGGAAGAAGGCCGAAGCCTAGCTGGAGCTCTCCTCGCCGTCGCGCAAGCGCCGGCCGAGCGTCGAGAGGCTGACGCCGAGCCTGGCGGCCGCGGCCGCGCGGTCGCCGTTCGCATCGCGCATCGCGAGTGCGATCGCCTCCTCCTCGGCGCGCTCGGCCGCCCGCTCGCGCACGTCGGCGAGCGGCCCCGAGAGATCGAGCACGTCGGCGAGCGACGGCCCGCCGCGCAGCCCCGGCTCGAGCCGCAGGTGCGCGGGCTCGATCACGGACCCGTGGCACAGGATCGCGGCGCGCTCCAGGCAGTTCGACAGCTCGCGCACGTTGCCGGGCCAGGAGTGCGCGACGAGCGCCCGCTTCGCCTCCTCGGAGAGTCGCAGGTCCTTCCTCCCCATCTCACGCGCGTGGCGCTGCAGGAACGCCTCGGCCAGGAGCGGCACGTCGCGGCGGCGCCGCCTGAGCGGCGGGATCTCGATCGGCATCACCGAGAGGCGGAAGAACAGGTCCTCGCGGAACAGCTTCTGCTCCACGAGCGCGCGCAGGTCGCGGTTGGTAGCCGCCACCACCCGCACGTCCACGCTCAGCGTCTGCAGCCCCCCGACCCGCTCGAACTGCCGCTCCTGCACGAGCCGCAGGATCTTGCCCTGGAGCGTGAGCGGCATGTCGCCGATCTCGTCGAGGAACAGCGTGCCGCGCTGCGCGAGCTCCGCCTTGCCGACCTTGCGCCCGGTGGCGCCGGTGAAGGCGCCCTTCTCGTGGCCGAACAGCTCGTTCTCCAGCAGGTTCTCGGGGATCGCGGCGCAGTTGATCGCGACGAAAGGCCCCTTGGCGCGAGCCGAGAGCTGGTGAAGCGCGCGGCTCATCAGCTCCTTGCCGGTGCCGCTCTCGCCGAGCAGCAGCACCGTCGTGTCCGTGCCCGCCGCTCGCTGCAGCGCCAGCATCGACTCCTTGAGCGCCGGGTCCTCGCCGAGCACGCGCGGCAGCCCGAAGCGGCGCTGGTACTCCTCCTTGAGCAGCACCAGCTCGGTCGCCACGCGCCGGCTCTCGACCGCGCGGTCGAGCAGCAGCATCAGGTGCTCGGTGTCGACGGGCTTCGTCAGGAAGTCGGCGGCGCCCAGCTTCATCGCGCGCACCGCCTCCTCGACCGTGCCGAAAGCGGTCATCACCACGACCGGCGTGTCGGGGTCGGCCTCGCGCGCCGCCTGCAGCACGTCGAAGCCGCTGCCGGCGGGCAGCTTGAGATCGGTGAGCACGACCAGGTAGCGGAACGCTTGCAGGCGCTTGCGGGCTTCGTACGCGTCGCCTGCCTCGTCGGCGGAATAGCCGCGCGACTCGAGCGTCGTCCGCAGCATCGTGCGGAGCGACTCCTTGTCTTCGACGATTAGGATGTCGGCCAAGCCGGCGCTAGCGTAGCTCCGGCGGGCTGGACGAGCGCCCCTGCCGAAAGTCCTGGAGTTCCTTGTTGGCCGTCCCGAGCTGCTGGCGCGCGCCCTGGAGCTGAGCCTCGGCCTGGGTCAGCTCCTGTCGCACGCGCAGCTCCTCGTTCGCGTCGTTGCTCCCGCCCGCGCCGTAGATGTAGGCGACGCTCATGGGATTCAGCTTCTCTTGCAGCTGGCGCACACGGCCCTCTGCCGCGCTCACGCCCTGCTGGGCTTGCGTGATCGCCTCGACAAAGGAACGCTCCCCTTCGGCGCGCTCGCTGGTCGTGAGCGTCCGGGGCTGCGTGTTCTCCGTCGGCGAGGACTCGGACGACGTCTCGGACGACGCCGACGCGCCCGCGCTTTCGTCCTTCTTCCAGCCGGGCGGACGGCCCTGCTCCAGCTCGGTGTTCGTGAAGACCTTGGCCTCGGGTTTCTTGGCCTTGGATTCCGCGCGCTTCGCTTTCTCGCGGGCCGCCACGGTGCCCAGCCCCTGCGCGTACGCGCTGCCGGTGAAGCACGCGCCCGCCACCGCGAGGGCGATCACGACTCGACGCCCGATCATTGCGTCCCTCCCGCCTCGAGCCGCGCGGCGCGCGCCAGAAGCTCCTGACTGTCCGCGGCGTCCGGGACGAGGGCGGCGTACGCGCGGTAGGCCGCCGCGGCATCCTTCGGGCGGCCCGAGCGCTCGAGGGCGCTCCCCAGCTGGCGCTGGAGCAGCGGCGCCTGCGGCTGCGCGCTCATCCCCTCCTGCAGCACCGCCAGCGCTTCGTCCTTGCGCCCCTGATCCAGCAGGTTGTCGGCCAGCAGGCCGCGGCTGATGACCGCGCTAGGGGCCTTCTCCAGCACCTTGCGATAGGCCGCCTCGGCGCGGGCGCGGTCCCCCGCCTGGTCGAGCGAGTACGCGAGCTCCTGCTGCAGCACCGGGTCGTCGGGCCGGGACAGAACCGCGCTCTGCAGATGCTCCGCCGCTCCCCGATAGTCGCCGCTGCGGAACAGCAGGCGGCCGAGATCTTCGTGGACGGTCGCCGCGCCGGGGTTCTTTTCGAGGATCAGCTGGTACTGCGCCACGGCGTCTTTGGACTGTCCGGCGACGTCGAGCGAGCGCGCGTACTGCATCTGCAGCCGCGGGTCGAGCTGGGCGGCAGCGGCATGCGCTTGCAGCGCGCCCTCGCGATCGCCGCTCCTCCAGAGCGCGTGCCCGTAGGCGTTCTGGAACTCGGCGTTTTCGGGCTCGGCAGCGGCCGCCGCCCCGAGGCGCGCCACGGCCGTCGCGAAATCGCCGGAATTCATGGCGCGACGGCCGGCGTCGTAGGCGGCTGCGCTCCCGACCGCGGGGGGCGAGCGCGGGAGCTCCGGAGGCTCCGTGCCGATCGTGAATCCCACGGGCGTCACGACGCCGGGAGGCTGTCGCGAAACCGAGCGCCAGGCCGCGAGGCTCACGATGGCGAGCGCCAGCAGCCCGGCGAACGCGATGGCGTTCGCCGACGCCGACGACTCCTGGGGCGCCTCGTCGGTGTCGACGGCGGCACCGGCCGATTCCTCCACCGCAAGCGCTCCTTCGAGCGGCTCGTTGCAGCGGGCGCAGAACTCCCAGGTCGGCCGGTTGAGCGCCCCGCACTTGGGACAGGCGACGGCCTTCGTGCCCCTCATACCCGTTAAGGGTACACCCACTGCAACCTCCAGTGAAGTGTCAACTGAAGGCCACGAACCCTTTGCCCCATCGAAGCAAGCTCCGCCCCAAAGACGAACGGGCCCGGTTCTTTCGAACCGGGCCCGTCGGTACTGCCCTCAGTGAGCGGCTGCTACTCCTGGCACACGGACGAGCCGTATCGGATCGCGGGCGCCGGCTGTCCCGGCTCGCGCGCGAGGATCACGTTGGCCGTCGCCGTGGTCGCCGTCGGCGGCACGCCGGGCGGCGGAGGCGGCGCCGGGGTGCCCTTCATCAGGCCCTCGTCGGGCGTGAAGGAGGAGCCGCCGCGACCTGGATCGGGGTCGGCCTGCATCGTGATGGCCGCGATGCGGCTGTCGCGGAAGATGCGGTAGGCGTCGTCGCCCGCGGAGTTCAGGTCGTAGGCCGCGAGACCCGTCTCGGCGCCCACGGCGTAGATGATCGAGTCGAACTGCGAGCGGCAGGGGTAAGTGCCCGTGCCGCAGGCGAGCGGCGTGACGGGCGCGAACTTCGTGTTGGGCAGGCTGAGACGCGTCCCGGCGAAGAAGACCCTGCCGATCACGGGAGGCGTGCAGGCGCCCACCGTGATCCCGGAGCACTCGATTGCCGTCGCCGGCTGTACGGTGCCGCGGAACACCGCCTCCTGCGTGAGGCCGCAGTTGGCGTCTGGCGTCCCCTGGTCGAAGAAGCGCGAGAAGAGCTGCACCGAGGGCAGGAAGGTGGTCACCGTTCCGGCCGTGGATCCAGGGCCGATCGCCGTGTCGGTGTCGGTCCCGTCGTCACGGAAACCGAAGATCTGGAACGGACCCGCCGAGCGCAGCTCGGCGCCGGCCGAGACGTAGATGTACGGAACCGGAGTGCCGGGCTGGGGCGGCAGCCCGAGCAGCGAGGCCGCCGTTCCAATCGCCTGGTCCGAGCCGAGGTCGGCGACCGGCAGCGCCACGTCCGGCCGGGCGGTCAGGAACTTCCACAGCCGTCCGTGGATGTCGCCGATGTAGACGCGCGTCACCTGCGAGGCCGCCGGATGGACGGTCGTCAGCGGGCTGAACACCTTCGGGTTGAAGCCGACCGCGTTGGCGACGAGCGCGTTGCGGTAGGCCGTGAAGCCCGACCGCGAGCCGACGTCAGCCGCCGCGATGACTCCGCCCGTCAGAGCGTCGAGCGTGTAGAACGTCGTGCCCTCGCCGACGGCGCCGTAGCCCGAGCCCATGAAGAGCACGTAGTCCTTGCCGAGGTAGATCGGGTTCGTCCTGTCGACGTAGGCGACGGTCGGGATCGACCAGGTTTCGCCCATCGTCGTGTAGACCGTCCGGTCCGCGGCCGTGCCGTTGTCCGTACCGCCCGGCAGCCCGTTCTGCGTGTCGGGGTTTCCACGGCTCCACAGCGGCTCGGGCGGACGCGTGTCGAGCGAGTTCTCGGTGTACGCACCCGGTCCGGTGACGTCGAGCGCCGTCATGTACTTGCCGCCGATCCCGCGGCCGAAGAACATGACGCGGCGCCAGATGCCCTGCGTGGACGCGACCGTCGCGGTCCCGATGCTCCGGGAGAAGGCCCCCGGGATGAAGACGTCGGAGAAGCGGACGCCGCGAGCAATCGAGTAGACGTGGTTCGCCTTGCCCTGCGGCTCGTGCACCGGTCGCAGCAGCACGGTGTGGAGCTGGTCGAACGGCACGAAGCCCCACAGCTCCTCGCCGCCCGTCTCGTTGCACGGCACGGCCAGCCCCGGCGTGTCGCACGGCCCCGAGCGGAAGGCGTGGAGCATGTCGTTGGCGGGGGCGTAGAGCACGGTCATGACGGGCTTCAGCCCCGCGTTGGTGTCGACGGCCGCCGCCGTCACGGTGCCGTCGTCGTCGGGACTGCGCAGGCCGAATCCCATCTTGACCTGGACGGGCGCCCCCGACGCGCGCTCGGAGTTCGTGCTGCCGGTGCGCGGGCCGTCGCGGAACACCTGGTACTCGGCCAGGTAGGGCGTCGCTTCGGGCTCGGTCGGCAGCGGCGGAGTGATGACCGCGGCGGTCGCGAGCTCCGAGTCGGCCAGGATCCAGGAGCGGGCCCTGAAGAGCAGAGAGCCGACCGGCTGGCTCGCTATCGGGCCAGTGCTGCGCTTGATCCCGGTTCCGACCGTGGTGGGAATCGTGGTCGCTCCCGCCAGGAAGGCGATCGCGATCTCGCGCGACTCGCGGCGGGCCGCCTGCATGCGCACGGCGTAGGTGGAAGGCGGCGAGCACTGGGCCTGCAGGTTGTTGCCGGCGCAGGCCCCGAGCTTCTTCTGCAGCCAGCCGTACCAGCACTCGTCGAACGCCTTCTTCGGCAACGCGATCGGGCGCAGATCGTTCGGGTCGCATCTCGGATCGATCGGGGTGGGCGGGAACGTGGTGGGCGAGTCGGGTGGCAGACCCAGGGCGACGTCGTAGCCCTTCGTCGCGTTGTCGGTCAGGGTGGTGTGCAGCAGGCCCGGGGCCGTCGGCGGCCAGAGCGCCACACGCGCGGTGGTCCCGCCGTTCGTCACCGTGCCGTCGATCAGCGTGCCCACCGTGTAGGGGAAGATACCGTTGCGGTTGGTGGTGTAGATGCGCCGCTTGATCGTGGCGGTCGAAGTCCGGATGTTCGTGTCGTTGGCTCCGGCGTGCAGCTGCTGGAACACGCACTCACCGGTGAGGTTGCCGGCTCCGGCGACGGGAGTGCAGGTCGTCGTCATCGACGGCGCGATGCCGGGCCGTCCGGCGGTGCCCGTCAGCAGCGCGTCGCCGGCGCTCCAGGCCTGCGCCGCGACGGCTGTCCCGTCGTTGTGGTAGGCGCGCTGCTGGCCGCGGAAGCCGGGCAGCGAGAAAAACGAGACGAAGCGGGTCGGCACGATCGCCTTGTAGCGCAGGCCGGGCTTGGCCGCGTCGTAGAGGTTCGTGGCATCCGCCGCGAGGTGCACGTACTCGAAGACACTCTCCGTGATCGACTGCTGCGCGTTGAACTCGCCGTCCGAGGCGCCCTGGTCGATGATCGCCTGCAGCTGCGTGGCGAGCGTCGTCGCGTCCGGCGCGGTGAACGCGTCGACGCAGGTGGTGCAGCGGGCGCGCTGGTTCGCGAGCGTCGCATCGCTGTCGGTCTGCCAGTTGACGGCCGGCTGATCGGGCAGGCCCTGGCCCAGGCCGCTGCCGCCCCACGCGATGAAGTCGAGCCCCGGGATCGTCGGCCCGAAGCCGATGACGTACGTCTGGACCGACGAGGCGGGCTCGAGCGGGTCGATACGGGTGTAGAGCTGCTGGGCGTAGAGCGCGGCGCGCCGGCTGGTGGGGTTCGAGCCGCTGTAGCTTCCGGAGCCCGTCGTCCCCGTACGGGTGCCGCAGGTGTCTTCGCCGTCCGTCACGAAGAGCACGATCGTCTTTTCCTTCGGGTTCGCGTGGTTCCGGATCGCCCGCTGCGCGGCGGGCACGGCCGCCCACGGCCCCGTGGCAATCCCCGTGTTCCACAGCCGCGTAAAGCCCCGCTCCGTGCAGGCGCCGGTAGCCGGCGCGATGTCGTTCAGGTCCAGCCCTGGGAAGACCGACTCGGCGGTCGTGATGCACGACGTGTCGGCGGCGTTGGCGGCTCCCCGGATGTCGATCAGCGAGTTCCCGATCGGCGTGCTGCCGTCAGCCTTCGCGGACGGAGCCTCGTTGATCGTCGTGACGGACCATGCCCCGTCCTGGGACTCGATGTAGTCGCGCGTCCCGTCGCCGTTCCAGTCGGCCGGATCTCCGCTGGCGTCGAGAGGCAGCTCGTCCTCGAGGTAGGGACTGATCATCGCGACCTGCGTCGGCTGAGCGGGGGGCGGCGGCAGGTCGCACGGCACGATCTGCGACTTCGACCGGAAGCCGTTGCACGATCCGCTGGCCCCGCTATAGTCGCCGCCGCCCCATTCGAACGTGGCGACGTTGCCCGTGGGATTGCAGGTGGCGTCCGTCGCGACGACCTGGATCGACGCGGGGTTGGTCTTCGTGGCCGCGGTCGCGAAGTCCATGCCGCAAACCCCGCCCGTCGGGGTGACGCGAATGACTTCGCCGTTCCAGAGCCGGCCGGCGCGCATGTTGTAGAACCGGGTGGCCGTTCCCGCGATGTTCTCCGTGAACGTCCACTTCCAGTCGGCTACGTTCCCCAAGCCGGTGCCGGAGTTGCCAGTACCGGTGGTGCGATGGAGCAGCGTGTACGGCGCGTTCGACTGGACGGTCGCCGCAGTGCGCGTGCAGACGATGGTCCCGATCGTCGTCGCGAACAGGTTGGCGCCCGTGGGGTTGTTCAGTCGGAATGACGTCGCCGAGTCGATCGCGGTCACCGTCCTCGCTCCGTTGAAGGCGGCAATCACGAAGCCCGAAACGGTGCACGCGTCGCCGATCGCGATGCCATTCGCCGCCGGCGTGATCACCCGAGTGTTGCCAGCCTGACGCTGTGCAGACGTGATCTGCGCCGGCGTGAGCGTGATCGTGGTCCCGGCGGTCGCGAAGGCGGTGCTCACACCCCCTAGCGCGTTGTGGATGCTGTTGGGCGTGACGTTGTTACGGAGCCTGAACTGAACCGGCCCGGTCGCCGCGAAGCTGAAGCGACCGGTGCCCACCCCGTAGGTGACTGTATAGGTGTTGGCCCGCGCACCCAGTGTGCACGTTGCGCCGTTCATCGCCGTCGTCAATACGGTGGCCAGCGCGGAACCCTGTCCGAAGAACCGCGGCGCCCCCGGGACTGGCGCGGTGCAGACGCCGGCGCCGGTCTCTTCGTAGTAGAGCGTGTTCCACTGGGGATGGATGATCTGCCAGGACTGGAGTCCCCTTCCCATCGTGTCCCCGTCCGCGCCCTGCACCGTCAGCTCGGTCCCGGCCACGTCCATGAACGGGAACGTGGCGCCGCTCGCCACGTATTGGAAGCGATGGTTGCCGGCCGCCAGGTTCCGGAGCGTGACTGAGTTCTGGGTGTAGGTGCCCATCTGGAAGCTGACTTTGTTCTGGTTGTTCTGGACAACCTGGCGCATCACGCGCTTGGCCTGGGCCAGACGCGAGCGAGGGTGATCCCCGCTGGCCGTGGTGTTGTTGTCGTTCTCGACGATCTCCGTCATCGAGCCGGAGCTGTCGAGCACCACGATGACGTTGGGCCGCACCTTCAGCTCGAGCACCTCGAGCGGGTCCTGGCCGAAGACCGCGGCGGGGACGGTGGCGGCGCGGCTGCGGTCGCCGGTCACGACGAGCGTCACCGCGGCCAGGACGAGGCCGAGCGCCGCGCGGAACCGCGCGCGGGAGGAGCTGTGGCTCGAGCCGTCGCCGGAGCCTGCTTCGAGTGCCAACGGTTGCATCGCCATCGCCTCCTCCTAACGGACCCCGGTGCCGGTCAGGCCGCCGGCCCCGGTACCGCCGAACGCGTTCGCCAGGCTGCCGGTCGCGCCAGCCGCGATCGGGGCGCAGGGGTTGAAGTTCTCGCCCATCGGGCTGCCGCCCTCCTGCCCGGCCTGGGTGCCGAGACAGGGATCGCCCGCCGTCGCCAGGGCGAGCGTGAAGCGGGTCTCCAGCACGCGCGTCGCCTGGCGCGAGCGCGTGAAGGCGTCGGCGGGCCCCGCGAACGGCGCGATGCCCTCGGCCACGATCACGACCGCGTCCTGGCGCGTGTCGTCCTGGTACGTCCCGTTGACGTTCACGATCAGGGGGCGGCGCACCCAGATCGTGAACCCGCCGTTGAGCGACTCTCCGCCGACCGCGGGGAAGCTGCCGACGTTCTCGTAGCGCGTCGTCGCGTCGGCCAGCACGCGCCCGAAGCCCACGCCTCCGCGCTGGTCGCAGGCGGCGTTCTCGAAGTCGCGGCCGACCACGGCGTCGACCGGTCCTGGCTCGGCGCCTTGCAGCCAGGGCGGGACGGGCCTGACGGTGGGCAGCGCGGCGGTCCAGCCGGTGGCGACGTCGGCCACGTCGCTCAGCACGAGCCGAGCCGCCTCGAGGCCCGCCTCGGCGTTGTTGAGCGCCTGCTGGCTCCAGCGGTAGTTGGTGGCGATCTGGAGCTCGGTCGAGGTGGTCGTCGCGAGCGTCAGCCCCAGGAAGGTCAGCAGCATGAGCGACAGGATCGCGAGGATGAGGGCGAAACCTCGCTCGGAACGTCTCGTGCGCTTGCGGTTATCCATGACTTCGCACCTCATCGGATCTGGCTTCCCATCTGCAGCTCGTTGAACGTCGGGCGCGGCGTGACGACGGTGCTCAGCTGTCCGCGCACGGCGTTCGGGGCACCGCCGCCGGCGACCGACTCGCCCTGGAGGTTCGGGGCCGTCGCCCGCGCCGACATCGTGATGCGCACCTGGCGCACGAGCGTCGTCCAGGTGTTCGCGATCACCACCGGCGGCTGGTTCGACCACACGCCGTTGCCGTCGAGGTACTCGATCTGCATGTCCTCGATCCCGCGCGCGATGAGCTGCCACGGCGACCCGGCGGCCACGAAGCCGGCCTCACCGGGCTCGATGGTGGCGCTGCCGTCCGCCGCGTAGCGCCCGGTTTCGGTGCGCCACAAGCACGGGACGGGGTCGAGCGGGTCGGGGTTCAGCGCCACGCGATAGCGCGCGAGGCGGGCGCGGTACAGGAAGACCGCGTCCCCGGCGAACACCGGACCGGTGAACGGGGCGAGCGCGCCGCCGAGCGTCAGGTTCGCGTTGGGGGGCGATGCGCCGCCGCCCGGGCAGGCCGTCGTCCCGGCCGCGGCCGTCACCGCCTGGACCGTGAAGCCGAGGTTCGCCGGGTTCGTCGGGCTGCTCACGAGCGTGACCAGGCCCGGTACGCCGACGCACGCCGCCTGCATCTCGCGCGTGACGAAGAGGCCTGCCGACCCGGCCACGACCGCCGTGCTGCACACGCTGGCGTGCGGGCACTGCTCGTCGGTGGACACGACCTCGATCACGTCCGTGTCTTCGTCGTCGAAGCGCGCCGCCGCGGCCAGAGCACCCATCGTGCCCGTGATGCCGCAGCTGTTGAGCCCCCCGGCGCAGGGGCCCGCGGGATCGATGCGCGTGAACACCTGCGTGAACGGAGGCAGCGCCGCGCCCGCGGCAAAGATGTCGCGCGTGACGAAGTCCATCGCCGCCCGGATGTTCTGCTGGCGATCCGCGACCTCTGGCTCGCGCCTGAAGGCGTTGCCGCCCGTCGTGAGCAGGCCGTAGATGGCCGAGCTGACGATGAGCGTGACGGTCATCGCCACGATCAGCTCGACGAGGCTGAAGCCGCGCTGGTTATTCATTCTCGACCTCATGGCGCGGGCGGGCAGCCGCCCGTGAGCGGATCGGCGTTGGTGCAGGAGCGGAAGTTGGTGAACTCGGCTCGCGAGCGCGCCGCCGCGAGCGCGCCCACGCCCTCCGACCGCACTCTCACGTAGAGCAGCCGGGGATCGGCCATGAGGCTGATGTACCAGTGCGTGTGGATCGTGCCGACGCCCGGCACGCCGCTCGTGCAGTGCCAGTCCGTCGGAACCAGCGTGACGTCGTTGCAGTCCTTGCCCCCGTCGGCCGCGTCGAAGGTGGTGCCGCCCGCCGTGTCGTCGAGGGTCGTGAAGGTTGTGGCCTTGAGGAAGTCCATCACCTGGGTGGCGGCTGTCACGGCAGCCGTGCCCTGGTTGGCGACGGTGTTCGAGCTGGCCGCCACCAGCAGCAGGTTCGTGACCGCCATCAGCCCGAAGACGAGCACGACGATGGCGACGAGAGCCTCGACGAGGGTGAAGCCCGCGTCGGGGCGCCTTGCGTGGGTTTTCGAGCAGGCTTTCATCGGTTCCCTCACTGCTGCGCCAGCACGCGGCCGCCGGGAGCGATCCGCACGGTGCGACGCAACCCACTGCTCTCCTCGAGCAAGGTGATCACCATCGTGGCGCCGTCGGTACCGACGAAGTTGCCGAGCGGCTCGCGGGCGCAGCGCGCGGCGTCCTCGGCGCCCGTGCACACGGGGGCAGCCGCCGCAGCGCAGGGGGGGCCCGCTACCGGATTGCAGAACCCACCCAGTCGTTGGAAGCGGAGCGAGGGGCCGGCCTGGGCCGTCCCCGAGACCACGAAGCGAACCCCCTGCGGCAGCTCCTTGAGCGGACCGAGCTGTTCCGCGACGGGCAGGTCTTCCTGGATCCAGCGGTAGCTGTCGGCATCGACCGCGACGAACGAAACACCCCTGTTCGTGTTGGTCATGACCGCCTTGCTTCGCGCCGACTGCAGCTCGCCGGACACCTCCGACGTCGCACCCTTGATCCGGTAGTTGCGGACGTAGGTGCCGATCGACGGGAGGGCCACTGCCGCCATGACCGCCACGATCGCGACCACGACGAGAATCTCCAACAGCGTGAAGCCCCTTTGGCGCGGATGGACGCGCGGGTCGTATCCCATGGCAGAGCCTCCTTGAGCAAGCCCCGTTCCACTGTGGCTCGATCTAGTCAACTTGTTCAATTTAATGTAGTTAAGTAAACGACGTCCTTCTTCGCCATCCTTGAAACCGGCGTCTGGCGTTACTTTCGGTGACATACGGTTCACGTTGTCTGGATATCGGGCAGCCGGGCGGTCACGCGCGCCCCGACTGGAGCACGACGCTCCAACACCAGCTCCCCGCCGTGAAGCACGACGATCTTGCGCGCGAGCGGCAGGCCGAGGCCCAGTCCTCCGGGGCGAGTCGAGTAGAAGGGGCGAACGTGGACCGGATGGTCGGCTGCGAAGCCGGCGCCGTCGTCTTCCACGATCAGGCAGGCCCAGCCCTTCTGGCGTTCCGCGCGCAGCTCCACGTGGCCGCCGCCGGCCGCGGCGGCCTCGAGCGCGTTCCTGACCAGGTTCTCGAGCGCCCGCTCGAGCAGCTGCTCGTCGGCCTGCACCACGAACGGCTCGTCGAGCCCGACGAGGCGCGCCGAGACGGCCGCATGGGCCCGCTGCTCGCGCGCGAGGACGCGGCTCGCGAGCCGCCCGAGGTCCGTGGCAGCGAGCTCCAGCCGCTCGAGGCGGACGAAATCGTTGAAGCGTCTCACCACCGTTTCGAGAGTGCCGCACTCGTCGAGGATCGAGCGGGCCTGGCTCGCGGCCTGGGCGTCCCCGGCGCGCTCGACGAGCCGCGCGTAGCCGACGATCGTGCCGAGGCCGTTGCGCACCTCGTGCACGATGCCGGCCGTGAGCTCGCCCGCTCGCGCCATCGCCTCCTGCTCGCTGATCCGCTCCTCCATCCGCCGGGTCTCCTGCTGGAACCTCTCGCTCTGGGCCTGGCCTCGCTCGCGCAGCCGACCCATCGCCTCCTCGTAGGCCGATAGCGCGCTCTCGGTGGGCGGCGTCGCGGCGCCCGACCCCGGCCACAGCACGAGCGCCGCCGCGAGCCCCAGCGCGGCGAGCGCCGCGGCGTGTCCCAGCACGACGGTCTGCCATTCGCGCGCCTCGTCTTCCAGGTCGGGCGCGGGCGCCGAGAGCCTCAGCACGTGGCCGGCGCTGCCGGCCGGCAGCGGGACGTACGTGAGGACGCGGACCGAGGCGCCGTCGCGCGCGACGGCCGTGTGGACCCGCCCGACTGCGAGGATGGGCTCGGCGGTCCGGGCCAGGCGATGGCTGACGGGCGCAATGTGCGGGCGCGAGAAGACGACGTCGCCCGCGGGGTCGAGCACCTCGACCTCGCTCGCCAGCTCCAGCGAGAGCGCGAGGCGGGCCGCCTCGTCCCATGCTTCGCGTCCGCGCGCGAGCACGGGCTCGAGCGCGCTGCGCGCCGCCTCGACGCGCCGCTCCGCGGCCTCGCTGACGCGCGCGCGCAGCCGCCGCTGCGAGCGGACGCCGTGGGCCAGCGAGAGAACCTCGAAGAGCGCGACGACGGCGAGCGCGAGGACGGCGCCCAGGCGCAGCGAGCCGCGGCCCGCTTCAGCCACCGAAGAGCCCCCGGTACCAGCCGACGATCGCGTCGCCCAGGAACACCACGAGGATGCCCGCGCAGCCCAGGAAGGTCCCGAGCGGGAGCGCGTAGCGCATGTCGCGCCCGCGAAGCGCGATCGCGAGCAGGCCGACGACGGTCCCCGCCACCGAAGCGAGCAGCACCGTGAGCAGCATCTTCTGCCAGCCGAGAAACGCGCCGAGCATGGCGGCGAGCTTCCAGTCGCCCTGGCCGAGGCCTTCGACGCCGCGCGCCTTCTCGTAGGTCTTGGCGACCGCGGCGAACGCCAGCCAGCCGCCGGCCGCCGCCATGAGCGCGGTGAGCGGAGCCACGGGCGAGCCCGACAGGAAGCTCGCCGCGACGCCGAGCACGATCCCCGGCAGCGTGATCACGTCGGGCAGGATCTGGTGGTCGAAGTCGATCAGGCTCAAGACCAGGAGCGCCGTGACGAACGCCATCTCGACGAAGGTGCGCGCAGCCGGCCCGTGCGCGAGCGCGAGCGCCAGCCACAGCAGGCCGTTGACCGCTTCCACGGCGGGGTAGCGCCACGAGATGGGCGCGCGACAGGACCGGCAGCGGCCCCGCAGCCGCAGCCAGGCCAAGACCGGCAGGTTGTCGAAGGGGCGAATCAGCGCGCCGCAGCCCGGGCAGCGCGACGGCGGCCGAACCACCGACTGCCCGGTCGGCAGGCGGTGGATGCAGACGTTGGCGAAGCTGCCGACGACCAGGCCGAGCAGGAACGCCGTCGTCTCGAATGCCGGCGTCCTCAACAGCAGCGACCAGTCGGGAGCGGGCATGCCTCGTGCGCATCTTGGGGTCGCCCCCGGCGCGAGTCAAGGCTGGCGCGGCTGCTAAGATCCTGCCCGTGCGCGCGCCGCTCGTGGTCGGGATCGTGGTCGTCGCGTCGTTCCTCGGCCTGATGCTGTGGACGACCGAAGGACACTTCGTGGCGCAGGTGAGCGACCTCTACGTGGTCGCGCAGTACGCGCGGGCACTGGCCGAGGGACACCCGTTTCGCTACAACGCCGGCGAGGCGCCCACCTCGGGCGCGACGAGCCTGCTCCACACCGCTGTGCTGGCGCTGGCCGACGCCTCGGGCGCGCGCGGCGAGGGGCTCATCGCCTTCGCGGTGCTGCTGGGAGCGGCCCTCTACCTGGCGTCGATCCCGCTCGCGGCCAGGGTGGCGGAGCGCCTCTCGGGACCGCGCGAAGGTCGCCTTGCGGGCATGCTGGTCGCGCTCTCGGGCCCCGTGGTCTGGGGCTTCCTGTACGGCTCGGACATAGCACCCTTCCTCTTTCTCGCGCTGCTGCTGCTCGAGCGCTGGCTGGCGTACTGCGCTGGGGGGCCGGCGCGCGGGCTTGCCCTCGCGGGGTCGCTCCTCGCGCTGTGCCGGCCCGAAGGACTTCCCGTTGGGCTCGCGCTCGCCGCTGCGGGACGCTGGCGCCGGCCGGCCTCGCCGGCCGATCGCCTGTGGCTGTGGCTGCCGCTCGCAACCGGCCTCGCCGTGCTGACGCTGCAGCGCATCGTCACCGGCTCGTGGCTCCAGACGTCGGTCGCGGAAAAGGCGCTCCTGCCGAGCTACGGCCCCGTCGAGACGCTCGCCGCCGCGACTCAGTACGGCGTCGACGTGCTGCGCGGGCTGCTACTCGGGCTCTACCCGCCCGAAACGGCGATCGGCTTCGCGCGCGGGGAGGCCGCGTTCTTCTTCCCCCCGCTGGCGCTCGTGCTGGTCCTGCTCGCGGTGGCCCGTTCCGAGGCGCCCCTCGCCGTTCCCGCGCGTCTGTGGCTCGCTCTCGTCCTGCTGATCTTCGCGCTGACCGGCCCCAACGTGTTCATGGGGGTTCACTTCAACCGCTACCTGATGTGGGCGTTCCCCGGTCTCCTCGCCTTCGTCGCGGCCGGGCTGGGCGCGCTCGCGCGCCTCGCCGCCCGCGACGACGCACGGCTCGAGAACGACCTGTTCCGGGCGGGCGCGGCCCTGGCGCTGCTGCTCGGCGCTCTGTCGACCGCCCACTTCGCGGGGGTCTACGCGCAGCTCGCGGGCTCCACCTGGCGGCGCGAGATCCCGATGGCCGCCTTCATCCGCGAACGGCTGCCGAAGGGCGTCGCGATCGCCAACGCCGCGACGAGCGTGGAGTACCTGACCGGCCACCGCAACCTGAACCTGCACGGCGTGACGAGCCCCGGCTTCGCGGGTGGCCGCAGCGCCGAGCGCGAGGCCGGGATGTTCGAGTCGCTCGGCCGGATCGGCGCGCCCGAGCGCCCGCCCTTCCTCCTCCTCACTCGTGCGGGTCGCGAGGGCTCGGAGCTGATGCAGGCCCTGGCTCCCGAGCCGCCTGTCTTTGCGACGACGAGCTTCGAGGACGACCTGGTGCTGTACCAGGCCAGCTGGGAGCTCGTCGACGGCGGTGAGGAGCCCGTCCTCGGCGCGGCGCGCGCCGCGGTCGACGGCCTCGAGCGTGTCGATCGCATCGACGTGTGCGATCCGCGCGACGAGGCGGAGCACGCGTACTCGCTCGACTCGCGCCGGGGCGAGCTCGTGCTTTTCGGCTCGGTGGCCATCGGTCCCGCGGCCATCGGTCCCGCCGCCGCTGGCGCCGCGACGCGGCTCCTGGCGGACGCCGGGCGTCTCGTGCTGGGCGGCGAGTCGTTCACGGTCAGGACGCGCGCCGGGCGCGAGCTGGTCGTGATTGTGCGCTCGCGCTCGTCGATCGTCGCCCGATCCCTGCGCGCGAGCGGCGGCCTGCTGGCCGAGGTGGACGTCCCCAGCCCCGGAATCGTGTTTCACGCAGGTGGCCGCGAGGTCGCGCGACTGGGCGCCGTGAACGCGCCCGGCTGGAACGAGCACGTGGTGCGGTTGCCCGCGCAAGCCATGGGCGACGGCTCCACGCGCCTCGAGCTGCGCGGCCGCTACGCGGCCTTCCACTACTGGTTCTACCAATGAGCAGCCAGCCCAAGCACGCCGTCGATCCGATCCTGTCCGACGTGAAGGCGTTCTACGAAGACCACCACGTGAGCCTCGAGCGCTCGCGGCAGCGCCACCGCTACTTCTACGACAGGCTGACGCGCATCCTGCGCGTGCGCGTGCCGCCCGGCGAGCGCGTGCTCGACGTCGGCTGCGGGAGCGGCGACCTGCTCGCGGCGCTCGAGCCGTCGCACGGCGTCGGCATCGACGTCTCGGCGCCCGCGGTCCGGGCCGCGCGCGAGGGCCACGCGAGCGAGCGGCTGAGCTTCGTCGAGGGCGACGCCGCCGATCCCGCCGTGCTGGCGCGCGCGGGCGGGCCCTTCGACACGATCCTGCTCGTCAACGTGGTCACCCAGCTGTCGGACGTGCAGGCGACGCTCGAGGCGCTGCACGCGGTGAGCCACCCGCGCACCCGCGTGCTGATCTACAGCTACAGCCGGCTGTGGCAGCCGCTGCTGCGGCTCGCCGAGCTCCTGGGAATGAAGCACCGCCAGCCGCCCGAGGCGTGGCTGCCGCCGGAGGAAATCAAGGCGATGCTGGCGCTCGCCGACTTCGAGGTGGTGCGCGACGACGCGCACACCGTGTGCCCCGTCGGAATCCCGCTCGTCGCCGATCTGCTGAACCGCTACCTGGGGCGGCTGCCGCTCGTCGACGCCTTCTCGCTGATGTTCGGGATCATCGCCCGGCCCGGCGCGGGGCGCGGCGCCGGCCCGCGACCGCCCGACCCGACCGTGAGTGTCGTGATCCCCTGCCGCAACGAGGCCGGCCACATAGCACCGCTGGTGGCGAGCCTTCCGAGCCTTCCCGAAGGCTCGGAGTTCCTGTTCGTCGAGGGCAACTCGACCGACGACACGGCGGCCGTGATCGAGCGGGCGGTCGCGGAGCACCCGGAGCTCCCGCTGCGCGCGTTCCGGCAGCCCGGAAAGGGCAAGGGCGACGCCGTTCGCTTCGGCTTCGCGCAGGCGAAGGGCGACGTGCTGCTGATCCTCGATTCCGACATGGGCGTGGCTCCCGGCGACGTTCCCAAGTTCGTGAGCGCGCTCGCGCGCGGCAAGTGCGAGATGGTGAACGGCTCGCGGCTCGTCTACCCGATGGAAGGCCGCGCGATGCGCTTCCTGAACCTGATCGCCAACAAGTTCTTCGCCCTGCTCTTCTCCTGGCTGCTCGGCCAGCAGGTGCGCGACACGCTGTGCGGGACGAAGGCGCTCTGGCGCGCGGACTACGAGCGCATCGCGGCCAACCGCGCCTACTTCGGCGACTTCGACCCGTTCGGCGACTTCGACCTGCTGTTCGGCGCCGCGCGGCTCAACCTGCGCATCGCCGACCTCGCCGTGCGCTACCATGAGCGGCAGTACGGCGAGACGAACATCTCGCGCTTCAGCCACGGCTGGCTGCTGCTGCAGATGAGCGGCTTCGCCGCGCGGAAGCTGAAGTTGCTCTAGGAGGCGGCGTGAGCGGGAAGGCGTCGGAAAAAGCGCGCTCGAGCGAGGACCGCCTCGCGCGCGAGATCGAGCACGGCCGCAAGATCGTCGGCAACGCCGAGAGCGTCTGGTTCTGGGAGAGCCCCGCCGGCAGGCGGCGCGCCGACCGCCGGGCCGAGCTGTTCGTCGAGCACGGCGCACTCGCACCGGGCAAGCGCGCGCTCGAGCTCGGCTGCGGCACGGGCGTCTTCCTCGAGCGCGTGGCGCGCTGCGGCGCCGTGCTCCACGGGCTCGACGTCTCGGAAGACCTGCTCGAGAAAGCGCGCACGCGCCTGGCCGGTACGGCGAACGTCGTGCTCGACCGGGGCAACGCCGAGGCGACGCCCTACCCCGCCGCGCACTTCGACGCCGTGTACGGCTCGTCGGTGCTCCACCACCTGAACCTGGACGCCGCGCTCGCGGAAGCGCACCGCGTGGTGCGCCCGGGCGGGCGGGTGGTGTTTGCCGAGCCGAACATCCTGAACCCGCAGGTGCTGCTGATGTTCCGCTTTCCGCCGTTCAAGGAGCGCTTCGGGGTGTCCCCGGACGAGATGGCCTTCTCGCGCTTCCGCGCGCGGCACGCGCTCGAGCGGGCGGGGTTCGTGGACGTGGCGGTCGAGCCGTTCGACTTCCTCCACCCCTCGATCCCGCAGGCCTGGGTCGAACGCAGCCTCGCCGCCTCGCGCGCGCTCGAGCGCCTGCCGCTCGTACGCGAGATCGCGGGCTCGATGCTGATGCGCGCACGCCGGGCGTGAGCCGCGCCCGCCTGGAGGAGCACCGCCGTCTCTGGGCCCGAAAGCCGGTGCTGGAGCGCGTGTACGCGCCCTGGTTCGAGCTGCTGCTCGGCGAGGCGCCGCGCGGCGTGCGCGTCGTCGAGATCGGGGCCGGGCCGGGGACGCTGCGCGCGTTCGCGCGCGAGCACCGCGCCGACCTGGCCTGGCTCGCCACCGACCTCGAGCCCGCGCCCTGGAACCAGGCCGCGGCGGACGCGGGCCGGCTGCCGGTGAAGGGCGGCGCCGCCGGCGCGGTGCTGGGGCTCGACGTGCTGCACCACCTGCCCGACCCGCGAGCGTTCTTCGGCGAAGCCGCGCGCGTGCTGGCTCCGGGCGGACGGCTGGCCGTCGTCGAGCCGTGGATCAGCCCGCTGTCGTGGCCGATCTACCGGTTCCTGCACGAGGAAGACTGCCGGCTTTCCGTCGACCCGTGGCGGCCGTTCCCCCCGGGCAAGTCGGCCTTCGATGGAGACGCGGCGCTGCCGTGGCAGATCGTGCGCGTCGCGCGCGCGGACGAGTGGCTGCGGCTCGGCCTCGCCCCGCCGCGGCTCGTGCGCCTGAACACGTTCGCGTACCTGCTGAGCCTCGGCTTCCGGGACGCGTCGCTCCTGCCGCTGCGCGCCGCGAGCGCAGTGCAGGCGCTCGACCGCTGGAGCCGGCCGCTCGCCCCGCTCACGTCGGCGCGGGCCCTGATCGTCTGGGAGAAGCCGCCGTCATGACGAAGCCGCGCCTCGAGCCCTGGACGCTCGCCCGCCTCGTCGCGGGGCTCGCGAGCTTCCTTCCGTTCGCGACGGGGGTGGCGACGGGCGGCGCGTTCTATTTCCGCGACCTGAGCTCGTACTTCTTCCCGACCCGGCGTTTCGTGGTGGAAGGCCTCCTGGCCGGGGAGATCCGGCGCTGGAACCCCTACGTCAACGAGGGCGTCCCGCTCGTGCTGCCGTTCTCCTACCCGGTCGACCTCTTGCAGGCCCTCGTGCCGAACGAGTGGGGCTTCTCGCTGCTGCTCGCGCTGCACGTCCCGGTGGCCGCCCTGACTTTTCTGGGCCTCGCCCGTCGGCTCGGCATGGCACCCCTGCCCGCGACGCTCGCAGCGCTCGTCTACGCGCTCTCGGGCTTCTCGCTGTCGTGCATCAACCTGTACCTCCACGCCCAGGCGTTCGCCTGGGCGCCGCTCGCGATCACGCTGCTTCTCGCGGCGTCGTCAGGCGGGATCCGCGAGGTGGCGCTCGCCGGAATGGCGGTCGCGCTCTGCCTGTCCACGACCGGAGTCGAGATCACGGCCCAGGCGCTCGCCTGCGCCTTCCTGCTGGGCGCCGTCCCGCGCCTGCGCGAGCAGCTGCGCTTCGGAGCGAGCGTCCTGCTCGGCGTCGGGCTCGCGGCCGCGCCGCTCGCGTCCCTCGTGGGCCACGTCGCCGCCAGCCGGCGCGAGGCCGGCCTTTCGACCGCCGAAGTGCTTCACCAGTCAGCCCACCCGCTGAGCCTGCTGCAGGCGCTCGTCGCGGGCCTCTTCGGCGATCCGATCGCATCGGGCTACAGCTACTGGGGCGCCCGTTTCTGGGGCGGGCCGTCGCCCTATTTCCTGAGCCTCTACCTGGGCGGCGGCGCCTTGTGTCTTGCCGCGATCGGCGCCGGCCACGCCTCGCGCCTCCGGCCGCGGCTGCTGTTCGTGCTGGCCGTCGGGCTCGTCGTGACCCTCGGCAAATGGTCCGGCCTCGAGCTGCTCCTCGAGCTCGCGCCGGGAATCGGCAGGTTCCGCTTTCCGGTGAAGGCGTTCTTCAGCGTCGTCGTGGCCACCGCCCTGCTCGCGGGCGTGGGGACGCAGCGTCTGCTCGAGGCGCCGAAGGCGTTCCGTTCCCTGCTCGCTCTGGCTGCGGCGCTGGCGACCGGCCTCGTCTCGCTCGCGCTCCTGGAGAGCGCGGCACCGGGCGCCTGGTCGTGGCTGCAGGCGCGCGTCTTCGTCCCCAGCTACCCGAGCGAGCTGCGCGCCGCGGCACTCCGGTCGGTGGCCGGCGACGCGGCGGCGGGAGCCATCGCCCTGGCCGCAATCGTGGGGCTCTCCGTGCTCGCCCTTCGGCAGCGGGTCTCGGCTTCGCTCGCCGTGGCTGCCATTACCGCGATCGTCGCGGCCGACCTGCTGCGGGCCGGGGCCGGGCTCAACCCGACGGTCCCAAGGTCGTTCTTCGGCTTCTCGCCCGAGACGCGGCTCGTGGCGTCCAGGCTTCGCGAGAAAGGCGGCCGAGCGTTCACCTGCACGGTCTACGCGATGCCGAGCTTCCGCGAGGCGGTGCGCCGCATGCAGACGAGCTCCGCCTGGTCGGCGGGAGTGGCGAGGGAGAGCCTCTCGCCCTTCGCGAACGTCGACCTCGGGATCGAGACGACCGGCGTCGACCCGACGTCGTTGGTCGCGGCCGAGCGCTCGCTCTCGAACCTGGACGCGATCTGCCGCGACGAGTCCACGCTCGTGCGGCTGCGCGCGAGCGGCGTGCGCTTCATCGTGTCGGTCGAGCCCTTCACGAACCCGGCGCTGCGGCTCGTCGACGTGGCCTCGCCGGCGCGCACGGCGCCGTTGTCGATCCACGTCTACGAGCTCGAAGGCGGCCTGGCCGACCCTTCGGTCTGGACGACGCCCGACGACGCCGACGGCGAAGGCCGTGGCTCGAGCCTGGCAGGGGCGACGGCCCGCTACCTCCAGAGGGGGGCCGGCGAGGTGCGGGTCTCCGTCGAGGCTCCACACGAGAGCTACGTGATCCTGCGACGGAGCCACGCGGCGGGCTGGAGCGCGACGGTGAACGGAGAGCCCGCGGCCATCGCGAAGGCCAACCGCCGCCATCAGGCGGTTCGCGTGCCGGCCGGTCGCAGCGAAGTCCGGCTACGCTACGCGGCGCCCGACGGCTGGGCGGGCCGAGTCGCGAGCGCGCTCAGCGCGGCCGTCGCGCTAGGGCTCCTGGCGTGGTCACGGCGCCGCTCCCACAGCGCCGCCTCGAGCTGAAGCGCTGCCCTGGCTCGACGCCTAGCTGGGTGGCGCGAACAGCTGGCCCAGGCGGATTGGGTCGACGATGCCGAGCGCCAGGTCGTCGACCTGTCCGCCCGCGCCCACGCGGAGGGTCAAGGGCGCCCGGTTGACGTTGAGGCCCGAGAGAAACGCCCGCCCTGGCGACCGGATCACCGGGAAAGCGATCGGCATCGTGCCCCAGAACCCGGGCGGCTCCTGGTCCATGATCACGCCCACCACCTTCAGGTCCTTGGCCTTGCGCTCGAAGGCACGGTTCCACTCGGGGATCATCTTGTGACAGGTCGGGCAGCCGCTCAGGAAGAAGAGCAGGACCGTCTTGGAGCCCTTCGGAAAATCGACCTTGGCGGGCTTGCCGTCGATCCCGAGCGTCTCGAAGGCCGGTATCACGTCGCCCTTCGAGGGCGATACCGGCGGTGCCGTCACCTGGCCGGAGACGCGCGCGGCCGAGAGGGTGACAAGCGCCAGCAGCGAGGCGCACGCACGGGCTGACAGGAGCTTCATTCGTCGTTCTTCTCCTTGATCGGGTCGGGACGCCACATCGGCGAATCCTCCTGGACGGACACTCGACCCGTGTCCAGATCATAGCGCAACCGGATTCCAGCCATGTCGGCGAGCGGTCCACGCCAGAGCCCGGCGCTCACGAGCTCGTCGAGCGCGCGCGGGCGCCGGCCGTGGCGCCGCTCGAACTCGGCGGCGGCCTCGGCGACGGCGTCCGCCAGATCGAGCGAGTCGAGGGCCCGCAGCTGCGCCCGCGCGTTCTCGCGGATCATGCCTTCCTCGCCTTGCTCGAACATCTGCGTCCACATGCGCCGCGAGGCGGCGCGGTCTCCGCCCCTGGCGAGCAGGTCCGCCGCCAGCGTCCGCAGCCAGAAGGGCGCACCCGGGATCTCCGCCGCGTCCATCAGCACGCGGGCCGCGCTCGCGGCGTCCTTCCGGTACAGGAAATGGAAGAAGCCAAGATCCTGGCGCAGGCGCCACGCCAGCGGCAGCTCCTGGACGCCTTTCTCCAGCAGGGCGACGCCGTCGTCCGGCCGTCCGGCGCCGGTGGGCGGCGGCTCGCTCAGGAAGATCGCGCCGTACCGGTAGGCAATCTCCAGTCCCGGGTCCAGCGTGGTGGTGATGTCGATCAACGGGCGCAGCAGGTCGAAGGGCTTGCCGGCAGCGAAACGACGCTGGCCGCCGTAATACTGGACGGTGCGCAGCCAGTAGATGTCGGCGGCCAGGGACTCGAAGCCGGGCACGAGACGCTTGACGTGCTCGCCGGACCAGAGATACAGCACCTCGTCCTGCGCGCGAAAGGCCCCGGCCAGCCGGTCGATGCGTTCCTGGCTCACGGGCACGATCGGAGCTACGAGCAGCAGGCCGAGCGCCAGCCCGCGGCTCACGGGGCGGGGCTCACTGGAAGTCCCGCGAACGAAAGCTGGCGAGCCCGAGCCCCAGCACGACGGCCGTCCACGCCGCGGCGTAGAGCGTCACCCAGCCCAGCACGGCGGGCGGCACCGCTTCGCCGTAGGCCGCGCGCGTCTTGAAGTCGAAGTTGGCGAAGTTCGGCACGACCGTGAACAGCGCCTGCGCCAGCTGCTGCGGCACTCCCGGCAGCACCTCGCGCATCCCGCGGATCACGTCCGCGAAGCGCCCGACCACCACGACGACCATGGTCAGCACCGCGGCGAGTGTCGAGGAGGTCAGTGTCGAGAAGAGCAGCGCGAACGCCACCACCAGCACCAGCCCGAGGAAGATCGGGTATGCGGCCGTCAGCAGCGCCGGATCGGCGCGCCGGCCGATGGCCGCCAGCGTGAGCAGCAGCCCCAGCAGCATGACCGACAGGTTGACGAGCAGCGTGAAGCCGAGGCCCACGAACTTGCCCAGGAAGAACTCGCCGCGCGACAGCGGCTTGGCCAGCAGCGGGTAGAGCGATCGGCGCTCGATCTCCTTGCTGACCAGGCCGGTGCCGATGAAGACGGCGATCAGCGTCCCGAACAGGTCCATCGCCGCGAGCCCGAGGTCCTTCAGGATCTTCTCGTCCTGGCGGATCGAGAGCGGCCCTAGCAGGAGCCCCGCGAGCGTCATCAGGATCGCGAAGACGACGAGGTTGTAGAGCACCCGCTCGCGCACGGTCTCGCGGAAGGTGTTGGCGGCGACCGCCAGGATGCGGCTCAGCCCTCTCCCCATTCCCCCATCCGCGTTGCCGGGCCGCCCATCTCCTCGAAGAAGTAGTCCTCGAGCGACCGGCGAACGGGCTGCACGCCGAGCACGCGGCCGCCGTTCGTCTCGATCGCCACGATCAGGCGGCCGAGCGAGCGCTCCTCGACTTCCAGCCGCAGCCGGTCGCCCAGCGACACGACGCGGGCGGCGGCCTCGAGGCCGGGCCCCTGCGCCGCGATGCCCGACGCGAGCACCTCCATGTGGGCGATGTCCACGCGCAGCAGCTCGGCGAGCGGGCCGACCTTGAGCAGCCTTCCCGCCCGGAGCACCGCCACCCGGTCGCACAATGCCTCGGCGTCGGAGAGGATGTGCGTCGAGAACAGCACCGTCTTGCCCGCCCGCCGCAGCTCGAGGATCAGGTCGCGCACGAGACGCCGGCCGATCGGATCGAGGCCCGACATGGGCTCGTCGAGCAGCAAGAGCTCGGGGTCGTTCACGAGCGCCTGCGCGAGGCCGGCTCGCTGCAGCATGCCCTTCGAGAAGCGGCGCAGTGGCACACCCGCCGATTGCTCCAGGCCGACGAGCGCCAGAAGCTCTCGCGTGCGCTCCCGACGCGTCTTGCGCTCGATGCCGAAGAGGCGTCCCACGTAGTCGAGATACTCGGCCGCAGTCAGGTAGTCGTAGAGATAGGGATGCTCGGGCAGGTAGCCGGCGCGGCTGCGCCACGCGCGCGATGCGAGCGGCTCGCCGAACACCGTCGCGTCGCCGCGGTCGGGCCGCAGCAGCCCGACCAGCAGCTTGAGTGTCGTGGTCTTCCCGGAGCCATTCGGGCCGACGTAGCCCAGGATCTCGCCGCGCCGCAGCTCGAGGTCCAGGTCCTGGAGGGCGGGCCGCCGGCCCTGGATCACGTGGCCCGTGCGGTAACTCTTGCTGAGGCCCCTCGTCACCAGCACCGCCCGGTCCGGCGCGTGGCGGTCTGCGTGCGCTTCCTCAGGCTGGGGCATGACGCGCCTGCAAGCCTACACCAACCGCCCAGCGGGACGCGCCGGCGCCGGAATCCCAAGAAAAGGAAAGGGCCCGGGGGAAACCCGGGCCCTTCCAACGTCAGACGACGATGCTTAGCTCAGGATGTTGCAGTTCACAGCCGCTGCGTCGAGAAGCCCCTGCGCGTTGGTGTTCGGCGGCGAGCCGTCGGCGCTGAAGCACAGAACGCCGCTCGCGTCGCCGCCGAAGCCGCGGACGCCCGTCTGGCCCTGGGTTACCGGGGTCGCCCGATAGACGTACGAAGCGACGCTGTTCGTGCCCGTGACGTTCGTGTTGATCTGCGCCGGCGTCACGCCCGGGAGGTACTCGCGGTTGTAGCCCGACTTCGGCGCGGTAGCACCTGCGACCGGCGCGATCGACCGATCGAGGAACGTGGGCGCAGTCGAGGGGTACGACGGGATGCACGCGCCGCCGCCCGAGGGGTTGCTCAGGCAGCTGAGCGAACCGGCGTACCAACCGCCGTTCGCGGACTGGAACGCCGCCTGGCCCGAGATGACCGTGCGGATGTCACCGATCGTGGCCGACTCGTTGGCCGAGACGCGGGCCCGGAGCAAGCTCGGGATCGCAATGGCCGCGATGATGCCGATGATCGCGACGACGATCAGCAGCTCAATCAGGGTGAAGCCCTTCTGCTTCTTCATTCGAATTGCCTTCCTTTCGCCAAGTACTAGCATGGCTTGCCGGCTATTGAGCAACTCTCGTGCCAGGAGCGTAAGGGCTTCAATATATTTAGTATCAATGAGTTAGAGAATCCAGTCGATTGAGCTTCAGTGACAATTTTTGTCACTCGGCCACTTCCTGTCGTCCCCGGCCGTGCTTCTGGATGAGGTATCGCAGAGACCTCGAGCTGATCCCGAGCAGGCGTGCCGCTTCGGCCCGGTCTCCCGCGGAGCGGTCGAGCGCCTGGCTCAGCAGGCGCGCCTCGACGGACAGCAGGAAGCTGTCGAGGCTGAAGCCTTCTCCGATCGTCGGCAGAGGCTCCTCGGGCACCGGACGCCGGATCGTCTCCGGCAAGCGCTCCGGCAGGACGGCCTCGGTCGTCTCGAGCGCCACGGCCCGCTCGATCACGTTCTCGAGCTGGCGCACGTTGCCCGGCCACGCGTAGCGCTCCAGCAGCGCCATCGCCTCCTCCGAGACATTCGCGACGCGCTTGCTCATCTGCCGCGCGAAGCGCGCCGTGAAGTGCTCGGCCAGGAGCGGGATGTCCTCGCGCCTTTCGCGCAGCGACGGCGTGTGGATCGGGATCACCTGCAGCCGGTAGAACAGGTCCTCGCGGAAGCGCTTCTGCTTGACGAGCTCCTCGAGCGAGGCGTTTGTGGCCGCGATCACGCGCACGTCGACATCGCTCTCCTCCGTTCCGCCGACCCGGCGGATCTTTCGTTCCTGCAGCGCGCGCAGCAGCTTGACCTGCATCGCGAGCGAGGTCTCCCCCACCTCGTCGAGGAACAGCGTGCCGCCGTTCGCCGCCTCGAACAGGCCCTTCTTGCTCTGGCGCGCGTCGGTGAAAGCTCCCTTCACGTAGCCGAACAGCTCGCTCTCGAGCAGCGTGTCCGGGAGCGCCCCGCAGTTGATGCTCACGAAGGGCCCGTCGGCGCGGCCCGACAGCCCGTGGATCGCGCGCGCGACGAGCTCCTTGCCGCTGCCGCTCTCGCCGGTCACCAGCACCGTCGAGCTGGTGGGCGCGATCGCGCGCACCATCTCGAACAGCGACACCATCACGCCCGACACGCCGATCACGCGGTCGAGCCCGAAGGCCTGCCCCACCTCGCGCTTGAGGCGCAGGTTCTCCTCGCGCAGGCTGCGGTTGGCGAGCGCGTCGCGCACCACGATGCGCAGCTCGTCGACGTCGAAGGGCTTGAGGATGTACGCCTCGGCCCCCAGCTTGCGCGCCGCCACCGCCATCTCGGTGGTGCCGAAGGCGGTCATCACCACGACCGCCGTCTCGGGCGAGGCGGCCTTCACGTGGCGCAGGATCTCGAGGCCGTCCCCGTCGGGCAGCTTCACGTCGGTGAGCACGAGGTCGACCGGGCCCTCGCGCAGCACGGCGGCAGCCTCGGCGCGGCTGCCCGCCGGGCACACGTCGAGACCCTCCTTCTTCAAGAGGATCACCAGCATCTCGCGCATCGACTGCTCGTCGTCGACGATCAGGATGCGCTTCACGCGACTTCCCTCCCCGTTCGCACGCTACGCGCGATGCTAGCGCCGCCCCGCGCCGCGCTCAATCCGGGGGGCCCGAGCGAGGTCGGAAGACAGCGAGCGCCACGGCCGCAACTGCGCCGACCGTCGAGGCGAGGGCCCCCGCCAGCACCGGCCAGGGACGGTAGCGGAAACGGACCTGGTGTTCGCCCGGACCGAGGCGCACCGCGCGAAACAGGCCGTTGGCGCGGAGCACCGCGGCCGGCCGGCCGTCCACGTCGGCGCTCCAGCCCTCGTCGAAGGCCTCGGTGACGACCAGCACGCCGGGGGCCTGCAGCTGCGTCGCGACAGTCAGCGTGTTGGGCGTGCGCGAGACGATGCGTGCGGTGCCCGGGGCGGCCGCCGCGTCGGCCTGCGCCGCGGCCCCGGGCAGCAGCACCTCGCGGCGTGGGTCGAAGCCGGAGTCGAGCACCGCGGCCAGCGCGTTCGAGCCCTCGTCGCGCTCGCGGCCGACCACGTAGGCCCGTGCGAGCGGGTCGGGCACGCGCAGCAGCAGCAGCGGGCAGGCGAGCGGTGTCGCGAGCGTGGCGATCGGCTCGAGACCGACGGGAGCCGACTGGCCGAGGTACGCCACGTGCTCGACGCTTCCGAGTTGGAGCAGCCGCAGCGCCTCGGGCCTGCCGAGGCCGGCGTGAACGACGCCGGCGAACGCGGCCGCGAAGCGCGGGCCGAGGCCGGTGAACTCACCGTCGTAGCTGCCGAACAGGCCGAAGCGAATCCCCGTGGGCGGCCGCAGCGTGTCCACGAAGCCGAGCGCCGCCACCCAGGAGCGCGGCCAGCCTGCGGGGCCCGCGCCGGGCGCGAGGCAGGCGGCGCTCTCGGCCGCGGCGTGCAGGCGGCCGGAGGCCCCTACGAAGCGATCGAGCGCGGCCGGCTGGTGCTCGTAGAGCGACGCCGGGGCGGTGTCGTTGGTCCCGCGTCCCACGAGCACGAGGTCGATCGCGCCCAGCAGCAGGAACGCCGGGACCAGTCCGGGCCGCGGCGCGGCCGCCGCGCCGCGCAACAGCAGCACGAGGCTGGCGATCGACAGGACGAGCGCCGTGCGCCCGAGCTTGAGCGCTGCGACGGCGCCCGAGGCGTCGCCCGCCTGGCGCCAGGCGAATGCGGTGACGAGGAGCACGACGCCCAGCAGCGCCCAGCCCAGGGCGCGCGAACGGCGGCGCTCCGGCTCCGTCCAGCCGCGCGCGAGCGCGCCCACGCCGACCCCCGCCAAGAGCGCCACGCACAGCGACGCGGGAAGCAGGTACTTCTGCGGGTAGCGCATGAGCGAGGCTCCCGGCAGCGCCAGCAGCAGGCCGTAGATCGGCGTATGGCGTCCCAGGCCCAGCAGCACGAAAAGCGACGCGCCCGCGGCGAGCGGCAGCGCGAGGCGCTCGCGAAGCACGAGTGCTATAGCGCCGAGCGCGAGCGTGACGACCCCGAGGTACAGGCAGGAGAAAAGCGGCTCGCGCCCCTCGAAGAGCCGGAGCCGCTCCTCGCCGGAGAGTGTCGCCTCGGACACGAGCCGCGGCACCCCGAGGTCGACGAGCGAGACGGGGTGCAACGACCAGTAGGTGACCGTCCTGTAGTCCTGTGCCCCGCGCAGGCCGCTCGCTCCGCGTTCGACGGTGGGCAGCCACTGCACGGCAGACAGTGACGCGGCGAGAACCGCCGCGAGCGCAAGCCGTGGAACGAGCGCGCCCATGCCCCGGGCGCGAGCGCCGCCCACGTGGAGCGCCAGGCGGGCAGAGGCGGCGAGCGCGGTCATCAACACGAGGTCGCCCGAGCCCGCGAGCACCTGGCCCGCTGCCAGGGTGCCGAGCAGGATCGCGCGGCGCGCGCTCGCGTCCTGCAGCAGGCTCTCGAGCGCCCAGAGCACCCAGGGCATGAGCGCGGCGCCCGCGAAGTGGTGATAGAGACCCAGCGCCGACAGCAGCGGACCGGCGAGCGCGTAGGCGCCGCCGGCTGCCGCCGCGGGGAGGACACCCCCGACGAGGCGTCGCGCGACGAGCGCGGCTCCGGCGGCCGCCAGCAGACAGTGCCCGATCGCCAGGATCTCGAACTGGAGCGGGAACGGAAGCGCCAGAGCGAGCCAGGTCGGCGGGTAGAGGAGCTCCGAGCTGGCGTCGGCGAGGAACGGTGCGCCGAAGCCGAGCCACGGGTTCCAGAGCGGCAGCTGCCCGGAGGCGAGCGCCGCGCGCAGCGCCACGCGGTGCGGGTACCAGTATCCCAGGATGTCGCGCTCGAAGAGCGCCCGCGACGGGCGCAGCGCGTCGGCGAAGGTGACGAGCACCATCGCCAGGAGCGCCAGCGCCGCGAGCGCGCCGGGGCCCGCGCGGCGCACGCCGCTCATGCGGGAACGGGGACGGAGACGAGCGGCAGGCGCACGTCGAACTGCGTGCCCTGCCCTGAAGCACTCAGCACCGTGATGTCGCCGCCGTGCTGGCGCACGATCTGGAACACGATCGCGAGGCCCAGGCCGGCGCCGGGACGTCCCGCCGCCGCCAGCGGCTCGAAGAGGCGCCGCTGCTCGTCCCGCGCCATCCCACGCCCCTCGTCGCGGACGCTCAGCACCAGGTCGCGCTCGACGCGGCGCAGCTGGATGTCGAGACGCCCGCCCGCGGGCATCGCTTCCAGCCCGTTCCTGGCCAGGTTCCAGAACACCTGCGCGATCTGGTCCGGGTCGGCGAGGCACACGTGCGGACCTTCGTCCGCCTGGAACGCCACGACGTGGTCGTCCGCCACCTCGCTGCCGTTGCGGAGCAGCGTCACCGCCGACTCGACGACGGGCAAGAGGTCCACCGGGTGGCGCGGGCGCACGGGCGTGCGCGCCTGGTACAGGAAGCGGTTGAGAGTGTCCGAGAGCCGCTTCGACTCGCGCGAGATGATCGCGAGCAGGCGCCCCTGCTCCTCGCCGAGCGCGGGCTCGGCCGAGAGCACCTGCGCCGACCCGCGGATCGAGCCGAGCGGGTTCCGGATCTCGTGGGCGAGGTGCGCCGCCATCTCGCCGACGGCGGCGAGCTTCTCCTTGGTGCGCACCTCCTCCTCGAGCCTGCGGATCTCCGTCAGGTCCTGGAACACGACCAGGCAGCCGCGGCGCACCGGCTCCTGCGTAGCGAGCGGCGTGACCGACACGCCGATCTCGAGCGAGCGGCCCGCGGGATGGGGGTACGAGATCTCGAGGCGCGTGAGCGCGCGGCTGGCCGCGCGGCTCTGCAGCTCGGCCGGCCACAGCAGCGGAGAGGCGAGCACGTCCCCCACCTGCCGGCCGCGCAGCGTTTCCGGCGAGCGGCCCAGGATCGTCTCGCCGAAGCGGTTCACGTACAGGATGCGGCCGTCGGCGTCCGTGGTCATGAGGCCGCTCTGGATGCTCTCGACGATGACCTGGTTCAGGCCGCGCAGGTCGGCCATCTCGAGGGTCGCCTCGCGCAGCCGGGCGCCGGCGTGCTGCTCGCGCTCGGCCAGGTAGGCGCCCAGCAGGGCGACCGTGACGCACGCCACGCCGAGCACGAACACCGAGTAGGCCAGCGCCCTCGGCGAGAGCAGCCGCAGGTCGGCGAGGCCCTGCGGCGGGAGCAGGTAGCCCCAGACGGCGGCGAGCAGGGCCCCGTAGAGCAGCGTGGCGCCCCCGGCGAGCAGCAACGCGCCACGCCTCGAGACCAGCATCGTCGCCGAAAGCACCGAGATCGGGTAGAGCAGCATGAAGCCCGTACGGAAGCCGCCTGTCACGTATACGAGCGCCGTCACGGTCACGAGGTCGCCCAGCAGCTGCGCGTAGACGAGCGCCGGCCGGGACGCCACCAGCCGCAGCGCGACGACGTGCACCACGGTGAGGGCGTAGGTCGCCCCGATCACGAAGTAGAGGGGATTGACCGTCGCCAGCGTCTCGGAGACGGCCTCGACGTAGGTGGCGACGAACAGCAGGGTGGTGACCATCACCACCCGGAACAGCATCAGCCGCTTGAGGCGCGCCTCCAGGTCGGCGTTCATCCTCGGGCCTCAGAGCCGCTTCGGCTCCCGGGACCGCCCCGCGGCCCCGGGAGCCTGTCGGCCTTCGCGGATCAGGACAGCTTGCTGATCAGGTCGAACAGCGGCAGGTACATCGCGATGATGATGCCACCGACCGTGATGCCGAGGAACAGGATCATGACCGGCTCCATCAGCGTCAGCAGGTTGGCGACGGCCTGGTCGACCTCTTCCTCGTAGAAGTCGGCGATCTTGGTGAGCATGGCGTCGAGCGCGCCCGTCTGCTCGCCGACCCCGATCATCTGCACCACCATCGGCGGGAAGACGCCGGTCTCCTTGAGCGGCTGGGCGAGCGTGAGACCGCCCTCGACGCCCTTGCGCACCGCCATGATCGCGTCCTCGATGATCGCGTTGCCGGCGGTGCGTGCGGTGATCTCGAGCCCGTCGAGGATCGGCACGCCCGAGGCGATCAGCGTCGAGAGCGTGCGGCAGAAGCGCGCCACGGCGATCTTCTGCATCAGCGTCCCGAAGATGGGCGCCTTCAGGATCATCTTGTCGATGACGCGGCGCCCGCCGTGGGTCGCGTAGTAGCGGCGGAAGGCGACCACCCCCAGCACGAGGCCGATCACGATGAACGGCAAGAGCCGCACGAACCAGTTGCTGAGCGCGATCACGAAGCGCGTCGGCAGCGGCAGCTCGGCGTTCAGGCCGGCGAACATCGACGCGAAGGTCGGGATCACCTTCCACAGGATCACGGCGATCACGATGCCGGCGATGCCGAGCACCGCGATCGGGTAGACCATCGCGCCCTTGACCTGCGCCTTGAGCTTGACGTTCTTCTCGATGTAGGTCGCGAGGCGCTTCAGGATCGTGTCGAGGATACCGCCCGCCTCGCCGGCGGCGATCATGTTGGTGTAGAGGTCGTCGAAGGCCTTCGGGTGCTTCTTCATCGCATCGGCGAGGGTCGCGCCGCCCTCGACGTCCATCCGCGTCGACTGCAGGATTTTGGCGAAGGTCTTGTTCTCCTGCTGGCTGCCCAGGATCTCGAGACACTGCACTAGCGGCAGGCCGGCGTCGATCATGACCGAGAACTGCCGGGTGAAGATCGCGAGGTCCTTCGAAGGCACGCCGCCGCCGAGCTTGGGCAGCGAGAGCTCCTTGCCCTTCTCCTTGACCGACGAGACCAGGATCTGGTCGCGCCGCAGCAGCTGCATCACGGCTTCCTTGCTGTCGGCGACGCGCTCTCCGGAAACCACCTTGCCGTCGCGCGTCTTGCCCTTCCAGACGAATGCAGGCACTTTGTCCTCCCGTCGCTGCTAGCGGCCCGCCGGCCGCATCGGCGCCCGCCCGCCCTGTTGCGGAGTGGCGAGTCCGGCGCCGCGGTTGATCATGTCCTGCAGCTCCTCCGGCAGCGAGCTGATGCCGATGGCGGTCTGCAGCGAGATCTGCTTGGAGAAGTAGAGGCTGGCGAGCGACTGGTTGAACGTCTGCATGCCGTACTTCTCCTGGCCGGTCTGCATCGAGGAGTAGATCTGGTGGATCTTGTCCTCGCGAATCAGGTTCCGGATAGCGGGGTTCGGAACGAGGATCTCCATGGCGAGAGCGCGCCCGCTGCCGCTCGCGCGCGGGAGGAGGCTCTGGCACATGATCCCCTCCAGCACGAGCGACAGCTGCGCCCGCACCTGCGACTGCTGGTGCGCTGGGAAAACGTCGACGATGCGGTTGATGGTCTGAGCAGCGGAGTTGGTGTGGAGCGTGGCAAAGGTCAAGTGGCCGGTCTCGGCGATGCGCAGCGCGGACTCGATCGTCTCGAGGTCGCGCATCTCGCCGATCAGCACCACGTCGGGGTCCTCGCGCAGCGCCGCGCGCAGCGAGTTCGCGAACGAGTGGGTGTCGGCGTGCACCTCGCGCTGATTGACCACGCACTTCTTGTGCTGGTGCAGGTACTCGATCGGGTCCTCGACCGTCAGCATGTGCTCGTGGCGCTCGGAGTTGATCTTGTCGAGCATCGCCGCGAGCGTCGTGGACTTGCCCGAGCCGGTCGGCCCCGTCACCAGCACCAGGCCGCGCGGCTTGTCGCAGATCCCGGCCACCACCGGCGGCAGCCCGAGCTCCTTGAAGCCGCGGATCTCGTAAGGGATGGTCCGGTAGACGGCCGCGACTGCGCCGCGCTGCATGAAGACGTTGGCGCGGAAGCGCGCCAGGCCCTTGATGCCGAAGCTGAAGTCGAGCTCGAGGCTCTCCTCGAAGCGATGCTTTTGCGCGTCGGTCAGCACGCTGTAGGCGAGCTGCTTGGTCTCGACCGCGGTGAGCGCCGGCAGGTCGAGCGGCCGGAGCTTGCCGTCGACGCGGATCTGGGGCGCCGAGTTGGTGGTGACGTGGAGGTCGGTCCCCGACATCTCCGTCATCGTCTTGAGCAACTGGTGAAGGCTGACGGCCACGCCCTACCCCCTTGTCAACGATTGCCTGCGAACGAGAGCCTGCCCACTAGAGGACCGTCTCGCGCAGGACCTCTTCGACCGTGGTGACACCGGCCTTGAGCTTCTCGAGCCCGCTCATGCGCAGCGTGAGCATGCCCTCTTCGAGCGCCTTCCTCTTGATCTCGACCGCGGTCGCGCCGACCATGATCAGGTCGCGGATCCCCTCGCTGATCTCCATGACCTCGTAGAGGCCGACGCGGCCCTTGTAGCCGGTGCCGTTGCAGGTCGCGCAGCCCTTGCCCTTCATCACCTGGAACG
>DATBSL010000148.1:0-3127 GCA_036559805.1 Vicinamibacteria bacterium | reverse complement strand
AGGGCCGGGACGAGCCCACGCGTCGGAAGCCCGAAGGCTTGCGCCACCCGCTCGCCGAGCTCGTAGCGGCTGAGCCGTTCCGGCCCGCCCAGGTGGAAGACGCCCGTCTGGCTTCCCGCGAGGAGCCGCGCGAGGGCGTCGGCGACGGACTCGGGGTCGATCGGAGTCCGGAACTCGTCCGTGAACAGCTTCTGCGGCCGGCCGGCGCGAAGCGCCTGTGCGATCGACTCGCTGGAGGTGGCGCGCGAGCCGTGGCCGCGGCCGAGGACGAGGGCGACGCGCGCCACGGCGGCCGCGGGACACGCCTCTAGCGCTGCCCGTTCGCCGTCGAGCTTCGAGCGTCCGTAGACGTTTCGCGGAACGGTGGCGTCGCGCTCGCTCGAAAACGAGCGGTCGCCGGAAAAGACGAGATCGGTCGAGAGCGCTACGATGCGGATCCCGCGCTCGCCGCAGGCCCGGGCCACGAGACCCGGCAGCCGCGCATTGACCAGGTCGGCCGCGCCGGGTCGGTTCTCGCAGTCGTCGGCGCGGCTCAGCACGGCCGCGTGGACGACGGCGTCGGGGTGAGTCTCGTCCAGCAGCGCTTCGACGGACGGCGCGCCGTCGAGTTCGGCCGTGACTGCGCGCGGGCCGGGGGGTGGGGGAGCCTGGCGATGAGCGGCGGTGACGTCGAGGCCGCGCTCGTGGAGGAGCGCCGCGAGGCGGCCGCCCAAAAGCCCGCCCGCGCCGGTGACCAGGACGCGAAGCGGGGCACTCACCCCGTCATGACGGCGCCGCCGTTCACCGACAGGATCTGCCCGTGCAGGTAGCTCGAGAGGTCGGAGGCCAGGAACGCGATCGGGCCGGCGATCTCGTCGGGCGTCCCGGGCCGCCCCAGCGGGATGGCTCGCAGGATCGTGTCGGCTTCGTCGCCCTCGAGGACTCCGTGGCTCATCCCGGTATCCACCCAGCCGGGAGAGACGCAGTTGACGCGAACTCCGCGCGGGCCGAGCTCGGAGGCGAGCGACCTCGTGAGCGCGAGGATCGCGCCCTTGCTGGCGGCGTAGTGGCTGTGGAAGGGCTCGCCGCGCTGGCCCGCCGTGGACGCGACGAGCACGATCGAGCCGCGGCCGCGCTTCAGCATGCGCCGCGCCGCCTCGCTGCACAGCGCGCGCACGGACGAGAGGTTCGTGACGAGCATCTCGTCCCACTGCGCGGCGGTCATCGACTCGATCGGCGCGCGCTTCCAGATGCCGTGGTTCGCGACCAGCACGTCGAGGCCGGACAGCGCCTCGTCGGCGCGCGCCACGAGCTTCTCGGCCTCGCCTTCCTTCGCGAGGTCGGCGCCGAGCACGACGCCGTCGCCGCCCGTCGCGGCGAGCGCCTCGCGCGCCGCGGCCTCGTCGCGGCCGTAGCCGAGCGCGACCCGCGCGCCGAGCCGGGTCATCAGGATCGCCGTGTGCCGGCCGATGCCGCGGCTCGCGCCCGTCACGAGAGCCGTCCGGCCGGCGAGAGTCAGCATCGGCTCGACGCTATCCGCGGGCCGCGGGCGCGTCAAGACGCCGCGACAGCCGGTAGAATCGCGGGATGCCGTTCATCACGTTCGAGGGAATCGAAGGCTGCGGCAAGAGCACGCAGGTGCGGCGGCTCGCCGAGCGGCTGGGCGGCCGGGCGCTGCTGACGCGTGAGCCCGGAGGCACGGCGATCGGGCGCGGGATCCGCGAGGTGCTGCTCGACCCCGCGAACCACGGCATGTCGCCCACGACGGAGGTGCTGCTCTATTTCGCCGACAGGGCGCAGCACGTGGCCGAGGTGATTCGCCCCGCGCTGGCGCAGGGTCTCGTCGTGCTCAGCGACCGGTACGTCGAGACGAGCCTGGCCTACCAGGGCTACGGGCGCGGTCTGCCGCTCGACGCGATACGAACCCTCGCGCACCTCGCGACCGGCGGGCTGCGTCCGGACACGATCGTGCTGTTCGACGTTCCGGTCGAGCTGGGTCTGGCCCGCGCCCGCCGGCGCGGCGCCCAGGACCGGCTCGAGGCCGAGGCGACGGAGTTCCACGAGCGTGTGCGTGCCGGCTACGACGCGCTCGTGGCCCAGGACCCTTCGCGCTGGCTGCGCCTCGACGGCCAGGGTTCGCCCGAGGCGGTGTTCCAGGCGCTCTGGCTCGCTCTCGCGAGCCGCGGCCTCGTCTCGGGGGAGGCGGCTTGAGGCTCGCGGACGTCCTCGGCCACGACCGCGTGCGGGCCGTGCTCGCGCGCGCCCTCGAGCGCGAGCGGCTGCCTCCCGCGCTGCTGTTCGACGGCCCGGACGGCGTGGGGAAGAAGATGCTGGCTCTCGCCGTGGCGCGGGCGACCCTCTGCGAGGCGGCGCCTGTGCCCGAGCCGTGCGGCGCCTGCCGCGCCTGCCTCAAGAGCGCCGCCTCGGCGCGGCCCGAGCGGCTCGCGGAGATGCGGCAGGAAGCGGACCGGCATCCGGACGAGGACGTCTGGCGCAACTTCCGGCTCCACCCCGACCTGGTCCTGGCCGAAGGCTGGTGGCTGACGCGCACCGGACGCCCGCGGAGCGCCCCCGAGATCCGCGTCGACCAGGTGCGCGACCTGGTGCGCGAGATCGCCGGGGCGCCGTTCGAGGCGCGCCGGCGCGTGTTCGTGATCGACGACGCGCACACCATGAACGAGTCGGCGCAGAACGCGCTGCTCAAGAGCCTCGAGGAGCCGGCGCCGCGCTCGCACGTGATCCTGGTGTCGTCCGGGACCTCGGGCCTGCGGCCCACGATCCGCTCGCGCTGCCAGCGGCTGCGTTTCGGGCCGCTCTCACGCGCCGCGATCGCCGGCAAGCTGGAGCAGGAAGGCGTGAGCTCCGAGGCCGCGCAACTCAAGGCCGCGCTCGCCGGAGGCAGCCTGGGCGCAGCCGCCTCGCCCGAGGCCGACGCGGAGCTGCGCCAGCGCGACGAGCTCGTGGCGCTCCTGGAGCAGGCGTCGACCGGATTCGCCACATCGCGCCTCGAGGCCGCCGAGGCGCTCGAGCAGGCGGAGGACCCGGCGCTCGTGCTGACGACGCTGCGGGCGCTGCTGCGCGACCTGGCGGCGCTCCGCGCCGGCGCCGGCCCGCAGGCCCTCGTGAACCCCGACCTGGCGGCGCGGCT
>DATBSL010000147.1:0-2669 GCA_036559805.1 Vicinamibacteria bacterium | reverse complement strand
CTCGGGGGTCTCGCGCACCCAGCCTTCGATCACGGAGGTGATGCGCTGGGTGAGGGCCGCGATGTCCTCGTCGCGTCGGCCGGTTCCGGTCCATTCGACTTCCGGGCCGTAGACCATCCGGTAGCGGCCGTCGGCGCGGCGGACGCAGTGCGCCGGCACTATCGCACACCCCGTCTTGAGCGCCAGGGCGGCGGCGACGGTCGTGGTGCACGCGGGCCGCCCGAAGAAACGCACGAAGATGCCGTCGGTCGCCTGGACGTTCTGGTCGAGCATGACCGCGACCACGCGGCCGTCGCGCAGCGTCTTCAGGATCTGCGCGAGCGCCTTCTGCTTGTAGATGACCACGTTGCCCGTCGAGGTGCGGAACGAGACGAGCCGCCGGTCGAGCGCCGCGTTGTCGAGCGGGCGGGCGATCACGGCGGACGGGCCGATGAGCGGCGCGGTGGCCACACCCTGCAGCTCCCAGTTGCCCAGGTGCGCGATCGGGCTCACGACACCGCGGCCCCGCGCGAGCGCCGCCTTCATGTGCTCGAGGCCCTCGACCTCGGTGAGCCCCAGCAGCTCCTCCACCGGGCGGCCCTCCATCCAGAGGATCTCGAGCAGGACGGCCGCGAAGTGCGCGTATACGCCGTACGCCGTGGCCAGGACACGAGCCTCGCCCCACTCGGGGAAGGCACGGCGCAGGTTGTCCGCGGCGATGCGCAGGTGGCGACGGTCGAGCGCCGCCCACACGCGTCCGAGGCCGCGCCCGATCGCCAGCACGGCCCGGCGCGGCAGGCGGGGCACGATCGCCGACACCACGGCGGCCGCCGCCGCTTCGAGCGCGTGGCGGCGCTCGCGCTTCACGCGGCCCTCCGGATCACGCTCCGCAGGCGGTCCAGAAAACGAGCGTCCGGGATGCGCGCCTCGATGTGCAGCACGGTCACGGGCAGCCCGGTGAACGGAGCGCGCTCCAGCCGGACCACGTCCTTGGCCGTGGTCACGATCGCGTCGGCGCCACTGGAGCGTGCCGCGTGGACGACGGCCTCGAGCTCACCGGCGCTCCAGGCGTGGTGGTCCCTGAAGAAGGCGCGGCCGACGACGGCGCTGCCCGAGGCGGCGACGTCCCTTTCGAAGCGCTCCGGACGGGCGATCGCGGCGAGCACGAACGCCCGCGCCGGGGCCTCGGCCCTTGCGCCGTCGAGCGTCGTGAAGCCGGTCACGCAGCGCTCGACGCGCAGCGTCCGCTCCGGGCCGAGGCGCGCCTCGAGCGCGCGCAGCTCTTCCTCCGACGCGGCCTCGAGCCGCGTCAGCAGCACCAGGTCCGCGCGCGCGAGCGCCGCGGGCCGCTCGCGCAGGCGCCCCGCCGGCAGCGGCCGGTCCTCGAGGTCGCGCACGTCGAGGCACACGAGGTCGAGGTCGCGCTCGAGCCGCAGGTGCTGGAAGCCGTCGTCGAGCACGTGGACGCGCCGGCCGAAGCGCGCCTCGACGGCGCGGCCTACTACGTCGCGGCGCGGGCCCACGGCGACCACGACACCGGGCAGCGCGCGCGCCAGCATCACCGGCTCGTCGCCCGCCTCCGCGGCCGACGCGAGGACGCTCGTGCCGTCGCTCACGACGAGCGCCTCGCCCCGGAAGCGGCCGCGGTAGCCGCGGCTGAGCACCGCCACGGGCTCGCCTTCGTCGCGCAGCAGCCGCGCGACACGCTCGACCACCGGGGTCTTGCCGCTCCCGCCGACGCCGAGGTTGCCGACGCTCACGACGGGGCCCTGGAGCCGGTGCCGCGGCAGCAGCCCGCGGCGGTACGCCTCCACGCGCAGGGCCGAGATCGCACCGAATGCCTGTCCCAGCAACCGCCTCACGCGAGCAGGGGGACGAGCGCGTCGGTGGTGCGGCCCACGGCGCCGCGGTTCCTCCCGACGAGCCCGCGCGCCCGCTCGCCGAGCTCGCGCCGGCGCGGCTCGTCCAGCAACAGGTCGGCGACCTCGCGCGCGAGCTCGTCCGCCGAGGCCACCTGCACGATCGCGCCCTCGGCCCGGAACGTGTCGGCGATCTCCTGGAAGTTCTCCATGTGCGGGCCGACCAGCACCGGCTTGCCCGCGACCGCAGGCTCCAGGATGTTGTGGCCGCCGGAGGCGACCAGGCTTCCGCCCACGAACACGACGCTCGCGAGCGCGTAGACGTGCGCCAGCTCGCCGAGCGTGTCGAGCAGCAGCACGGCTCCGTTCGACCAGCCTCCCGGCCCGAGCGCGCTGCGTCGCTCGCAGCGGAAGCCGGCCGACTCGACGAGCCGCTGGGCCTCGGCGAAGCGCTCGGGGTGGCGCGGCGCCACCAGCAGGCGCGCGTTCGGCACGCGCTCGCGCACGCGGTGGAACGCGGCGAGCACGAGCGGCTCCTCGCCCTCGACCGTGCTCCCCGCCACCCACAGCGGACGCGGCGGACCGCTCTGGATCAGCCGGGCGAGCCGCTCGGGCACCCGGCCGGCCTCGACGGCGTCGAACTTCAAATTTCCCGTGACGCGCACGCGCTCGGGCGGCGCCGCCATCGCACGGATCCGCTCGGCGTGCGTTTCGCCCTGCATCAGGAACAGGTCGATCTCCGACAGCACGCGCGACAGGAAGCGCCCCAGCCGCTTGTAGCGCGGGAACGAGCGCGGCGAGATCCGGCCGTTGACGAGCGCCACGCGCGCG
>DATBSL010000146.1:0-6816 GCA_036559805.1 Vicinamibacteria bacterium | reverse complement strand
GTGCGGCCGATCACCACCAGCCGGTCGGCGCCCGCCACGTCGATGCCCTGGCGGAAGCCCGCGCGCACGGCGACGAGCAGCCCGAACAGGAACATCGCGACCGCGAACGAGCCGATCGTGAGCGCGGTGCGGACTTTCTTGCGCTTGAGGTTGGCGAAGAGCAGCGGCAGGAACTTCACGACGCCGCCTGCACCTGTTGCTCGCCGGCCTCGACCAGGACGCCCTTGTCGAGGTGCAGGAGGGCGCTCGCGCGCTCGGCGGCCCGCGGGTCGTGGGTCACCATCAGGATCGTCTTGCCGCGCTCGGAAACGAGCAGCGAGAGCAGGTCCAGGATCTCGTCGGCGCTCCTGCGGTCGAGGTCGCCGGTCGGCTCGTCGCACAGCAGGAACGTGGGGTCGGCCACGATCGCGCGCGCGATCGCCACGCGCTGCTCCTGCCCGCCCGAGAGCTGGCGCGGGAAGTGGTGCATGCGCGCCTCGAGCCCCACGACGCGCAGCGCCGCCTCCACGTGGCTCTTGCGCTCCTTGGCCGAGAGCGGCGTGAGCAAGAGCGGCAGCTCGACGTTGCGGAAGGCCGAGAGCACCGGGATCAGGTTGTAGGCCTGGAACACGAAGCCGACGTGGCGCGCGCGCCACGCCGTGAGCTTGCGGCGCGACATCGAGGTGATCTCGTCGCCCGCGACGCTCACCGTTCCGGAAGTCGGGACGTCCAGGCCTCCCAGCAGGTTGAGGATCGTCGTCTTCCCCGAGCCGCTCGGCCCCATGAAGGCGATGAACTCGCCCGCGTCCACGTCCAGGTTGAGCCCCTGGAGCACGCGGATCTCCTCGCCGCCGCGCGTGTAGCTCTTGTCCAGCCCGCGCACGCGGATGAGCGCCTGGGCGCCCCCCGAACCGTCGACTCTCACCATGTCTGCCCCTTCACGAGCGGTCTACGGGCCGTCGGAGCGCCCGGTTCCGCGTCAACCGGCGAATGGCCGGTGGCCGCCGGTGGCTGGCGTCAGGCCACCGGCTCGCGGAAGCGCTCGCAGAGGTCCACGAGCGTCTTGACGCCGAAGCCGAGCGCGCCCGCGTCGTAGTACTTCCACTCCTTCTCCTTGAACATCGGGCCCGCGATGTCGAGGTGGGCCCAGGCCGCGCCCTGGGGCACGAACTCGCGCAGGAACAAGCCCGCGGTGATCGCGCCCGCGAGGCCGCCGGCGGCGATGTTGTTGAGGTCGGCGTAGGGGGTCTTGAGCGAGTCCTTGTACTCCTCGACGAGCGGCAGCTCCCAGAAGGGCTCGCCGTGGTGCTCGCCCGAGCGGATCACGCGCTTGACGAGAGCCGCGTCCGTGCCCATCACTCCGGCGACGCTCGGCCCGAGCGCGCGCACCACGGCCCCCGTCAGGGTCGCGATGTCGACGATGTGGGTCGCCCCCTCCTCGCCGGCGCGCGCCAGGCCGTCGGTGAGCACCAGCCGGCCCTCGGCGTCGGTGTTGTCCACCATCACCGACTTGCCGTTCTTGGCCACGAAGATGTCGCCGGGGCGTTGCGCGGTCGCGTCGGGCATGTTCTCGGCGCAGCACAGGATCCCGACCACCTTGACGTCGGGGCGGATCTTGCCGAGCGCGCGCATCGCGTAGAGCACGGCGGCGGCGCCGGCCATGTCGCCCTTCATCTCCCACATCTTGTCGCCGGGCTTCAGGCTGATGCCGCCCGAGTCGAAGGTGATGCCCTTGCCGACGAGGGCGATCACCTCCTTCGAGGGCTTGCGCGGCACGTGGCGCAGCACGATCATCCGCCCCGGGTTGGCGCTGCCCGAGCCGACGCGCAGGATCCCCTGGTAGCCCTTGGCCTGAAGGGCGGTCGGGTCGAGCACCTCGACTTCGAGCTCCAGCTCGCGGGCGATCTCGGAGGCGAGCGTCGCGATCACCTCCGGCGAGACGACGTTCGCCGGCTCGTTGATCAGGTCGCGTGCGCGGTTCACGTTCTCTGAGACCCACAGGTAGCGGGCTCGGCGCGCCTCGGCGTCGGCCTGGTGGTCCGGGTGCGTGAGGATCGTGAACGACGCCTCCTTCGCGAAGAACTCGTCCTTCTCCTGGCGGTAGCGGTCGAAGACGTAGCCGCCGATCACGGCGCCCTCGACCGCCTTTCCCACGAGCGGGGCGGCGTCGCCGCTGTTGAGCGCCAGCGTCACGTGCGGCAGGCGGTAGTCGCGCGCCAGCCGCAGCGCGCGCGCCGCGAAGGTCTTCACGTTCTCCCACAGGTTGAAGCTCTTGATCTGCGGGCTCCAGTACACGACGAGCGCCTTGGCGGGCGCACCCTCCGGCAGCGTCGCGTAGTACTCGCGCTTCAGGAGCTTGTCGCGGAACCCGGCCAGCGCGCGCGTGACGTGGCCCGCGATGACCGCGTCGTCGATCGAATGCAGCGTCTTGTCCTCGTCGAGCACCACAACCAGGAGGTCGCAGGACGAGCGGGAGACCGGAGCGAAGGAGAGCTTGACGTTCATCGAAGACCTCGCGCGAGTCGATTGCGTCGGCCGCGAACGCCGATTATACGGCGGCAGGGCGCGCCCGGGGCTAGCGCGAGCGCGCCAGGTCCCTGCGCCCGCGCCGCACCACGGCCCACAGGCCGAAGGCGAGGAGGAGCGCGGCGAGCACCACGGCGCCCGCGAACAGCATCACCGTCGACGACAGGATGCTGCGCTCGTCCATCTCGGCTCCGAACTCGAGCCGCCCGCCGTCGAGCGCGTCCTTCGTCTCCTGGCGCCATCCCAGAATGTTCCCGCGCTCGACGCCGAAAACGGCGTTCCTGTGCCCGTAGACCTTGCTCGGCAGGTGGAAGCGCACCGCTATCAACCCCTCGCGGTCGGCCTCGCCCCCCGGCAGCGCCTCGATCGGACGCTGCCAGCTCCCGTCGAGCTGGAGCCGGCCTGCCTCGCGCCGCAGGCCGACGCGCAGGTCCGGAAAGGCCGGCGAGTACGAGATGCGGTTCACGTCGCTGAAGTCCGCGACCACGAGCAGGTAGCGCTGGCCGCGGCGCGTGGTGAGCGTGACGCGCCTCACCTGCAGCCCGGAGCGCTCGAACAGCTCGCGCGCGGCGCGCTTGATCGCCTCGGGATCGCCGGCCGCGTCGAGCGGCAGGCTCTTGAAGGCGGTCCACAGCGCCGGCCGCCCGCTGACGTTGACCGTGCCCGAGCCGTCGACGCGCAGCCAGAGCTCGTGCTCGTACTCGTAGCTGGTGCAGGCGCGGAGCGCAGCGGCGGCCAGCACCAGGGCCGCGAGACGCGAGAGCATGGCGGGGGATTCTACCGCTGCGGCGGGATGCGGCGCCGGCCGGTGGACTGCGGCGCCGGCCGCGACGAGAATCGCTCTCGGCTCCCGACCATGGCTCCCGCGCGGACGGTGTATCTCGTCGACGGCTCCGGCCAGTTCCACCGCGCGTTCCACGCGATCCGCGGGCTGGCCACGAGCAAGGGGCTGCCGACCAACGCGACCTACGGCTTCACCACGATGCTGCGCAAGCTGCTCGAGGACGAGAAGCCGGAGCACATGGCCGTCGTGTTCGACCCGCCCGGCCGCACCTTCCGCCACGACGAGTACAAGGAGTACAAGGCGAACCGCCCGTCGATGGACCGCGACCTCGCGCTGCAGCTGCCCTACATCCGCAGGGTCTGCGACGCGCTGCGCATGCCGGTGATCGAGGTCAAGGGCTTCGAGGCCGACGACGTGATCGCGACGCTGGCGCGCCAGGCCCTCGAACGCGACATCGACGTGGTCGTGGTGTCGGCGGACAAGGACCTGCTGCAGCTCGTCGACGAGCGCGTGCGCGTGCTGAACCCGGGCCGCGAGGGCAGCGGCTCGACGAGCTTCGACCGCCGCGCGGTCGAGGAGAAGTGGGGCGTGCCCCCCGAGCGGATCGTGGACGTGCTGGCGCTCGTGGGCGACTCGGTCGACAACATCCCGGGCGTCGCGGGCATCGGCGACAAGGGCGCGCGCGACCTGGTGCGCGAGTTCGGGTCGGTCGAAGCGGTGCTCGACGCCGCCGACAAGGTGAAGCGCGCCGCCTACCGCGAGGGGCTCAAGGCCCACCGGGCGGAGGCTCTGCTCTCGAAGCAGCTCGTGACGCTGCGCCGCGACGTGCCGGTCGAGCTCGAGCTCGGGGCGCTGCGGCTCGCGGGGCCCGACGCCGCCGCGGCGCACGCGCTCTTCAAGGAGCTCGAGTTCCAGGCGCTCGCGCGCGAGTACGCGCCGGAGCTCGCGCTCGTGACCGCGGAGCACCGCACCGTGATGACCCGGGCCGAGCTCGAGGCACTGGTGGCGGAGGTGCGCGCGGCAGGACGCCTCGCGCTCGGCGTCGTGGTCACGAGCACGCAGGCGATGCTCGCCCGCCCGATCGGGCTGGCGCTCTCCTGGAGCGAAGGCCGCTCGGCCTACGTGCCGCTCGGCCACTCGGCGATCGACCTGCCGCAGGCGCTGCCCGCGAGCGAGGCGGTCGCCGGGCTGCGCCCGCTGCTCGAGGACCCCGCCGTCCAGAAGGTTTCCGCGCACGCCAAACGCGACCGCGTCGTGCTCGAGCGGCTGGGCATTCGGGTCGCGAGCCTCGGCTTCGACACGCTGATCGCCGCCTACCTGCTCGACCCGGGCCGCAGGGCCTACGGGCTCGAGGACGTCGCGATGGAGCACCTGGGCGAGCGCCGTCCGCCCGGGACCGGCGGGATCGCGGCGGCGGACGCCGCCGCGGTCCCGACGTCGAGCGGGTCGGGAGCCGAGGCGGAGCTGGCGCTGCGGCTCGAGCCGAAGATGAAGGCCCGCCTCGAGGCCGAGCAGCTGCTGCCGATCTACGAGTCGATGGAGATGCCGCTCGTCGCGGTGCTCGCGGACATGGAGCGGGCCGGCGTCAAGGTCGACACGCAGCTGCTCGCCGGGATGAGCCGCGACATGCAGGCCCAGCTCCAGTCGCTGACGCGTGAAATCCACCTGCTCGCCAAGGGCGAGTTCAACATCAACTCGCCCGTGCAGCTGCGCGAGGTGCTCTTCGAGCGGCTGGGCATGAAGAGCGCCAAGAAGACGGCCAAGACCCGCGCCGTCTCGACCGCCGAGGAGGTGCTCGAGGAGCTGGCTCTCGTCCACGACCTGCCGCGCAAGATCCTCGACTACCGCTCGGTGCAGAAGCTCAAGTCGACCTACGTCGACGCGCTGCCCGAGCTCGTCGACCGCCAGACCGGCCGGATCCACGCGACCTTCAACCAGACGGTCGCGGCCACCGGCCGGCTCTCCGCCACGGACCCGAACCTGCAGAACATCCCGATCCGCACGCCCGAGGGCCGGCGCATCCGCGAGGCGTTCGTGGCGGAGCCGGGGCGGCTCTTGCTCTCGGCCGACTACAGCCAGATCGAGCTGCGCGTGCTCGCGCACCTGTCGGGCGACCCGACGCTGATCGACACCTTCAGGCGCGGGGAGGACGTGCACGACCGCACCTCGCGCGAGATCTTCGGGCCGCTCTCGCAGGTCCCGCCGGACGAGCAGCGCCGGATCTCGAAGATGGTCAACTACGCGCTGCTGTACGGGAAGACCGCCTTCACGCTGGCGAAGGACATCGGCGTCTCGCGAACCGAGGCGGCGCAGTTCATCGAAGCGTACTTCGCGCGCTACCCGAAGGTGCGCGCCTTCATCGACGACACCATCGCGCGCGCGCGAGAGACCGGCCAGGTGCGGACGCTGCTCGGCCGGCTGCGGCGGCTGCCGGACCTGCGCTCGAAGAACGTGCCGGTACGGATGGAGGCCGAGCGCCAGGCGATGAACACGCCCGTGCAGGGGTCGGCGGCCGACCTGATCAAGCGCGCGATGATCGACCTGCATCGCGGCCTTGCCGAGCGCCGGCTGCGCTCGCGTCTCGTGCTGCAGATCCACGACGAGCTGCTGCTCGAGGTGGAGGAGGCCGAGGCCGACGACGCGAAGCGCCTCGTGACGCAGGTGATGGAAGGGGCGCTCACGCTCGACGTGCCGCTCGTCGCGGACGCGCGCCTGGGTCGCAACTGGGCGGAAGTGCACTGAACCAGAAAGGGGTCAGGTCTTGAATCTTGACGTCAAAATCCAAGACCTGACCCCTCGTCTTTGACCGCCTCGGCCGGCGGGTGCTACAAGAGGATGTTTGGGAGGTCGCCGGCGTTGCCGCTCTACGAGTACCACTGCGTGAAGGACGGGACGTTCGAGCTGGTGCGGAAGTTCTCCGACCCGCCGCTCGAGAAGTGCCCGACGTGCGGCGGCCCGATCGAGAAGCTGCTCTCGGCGCCTGCGATCCAGTTCAAGGGCACGGGCTGGTACATCACGGACTACGCCCGCAAGGGCGACAGCGCGGGGGCCAAGGACGGCGCTGGCGAAAAGAAGGACGGCGGCGCCGCGTCCGACAAGCCGTCCTCGGGCTCGTCCGACGCGTCAAAGGCGAGTTCCTCGAGCACGTCCTCGAGCAACAGCAAGCCGTCGGGCTCGAGCGACAGCAAGCCGTCGAGCACCAGTAGCGGCAGCGACAAGAAGTAGTCCGGCTTCAGGCCGGGGGAGTCGCGCTCGTCGCAGTCGCGGGCTCGCGCAGGGGTGCCGAGGCGGCGGCCGTGAAGTTCTGCTCCCACCACTCCCGCGCGCGCGCCGGCGTCCAGGCGCCCACGGTCGGGCACTCGGCGAGGCGCGCCGCGAGCCACTCGGCGGAGTCGGGGCGGTCCTCCGGGTCCTTGGCGCGGCAGGCGAGCACGAGCGCCTCGAGCTCGGGCGGGATGTCGCGCCCGCTGCGCTCGGACGGCGGCACGGGCGGCGTCCGGGCGTGGTGCAGCAGCACCTCGACGGGA
>DATBSL010000145.1:0-3629 GCA_036559805.1 Vicinamibacteria bacterium | reverse complement strand
TCGGTGATGCGCGAATCGCGGCGGGCCGTGATGCGCGACTTCTGGCCGACGCAGTGGGAGGACGTGCAGGCCCTGCTCCGGGCCGATCACCCGCTGAACGCGGCCTATCGGCAGGTCGGGACCTACTGGGAGATGGTCTACAGCTTCGCGCGCCACGGTATCGTCCACCCCGGCTTCTGGCTCGAGAACAACGGCGAGGGGATGTTCCTCTACGTGAAGGTCGAGCCGTACCTCGCGAAGCTGCGCGAGGTGGGCCAGCCGACGGCGTTCCGCAACGCCGAGTGGGTCGCGAAGGAGTGCGACGGCGGACCCGCGCTCTACGAGCGCATCAAGGCGCGCGTCGCGCAGATCGCCGCCGCGAGGCGCTGAAGGCGCCGCTTCAGGCGGGCAGGCCCTTCGCGATCACGCGCTCGATCGCCTCGGCGAAGCGGTCCACCTCGTCGAGCGTCGTGTAGACGCAAGGCGTCACGCGCAGCCCTTCGAACTCGTCGTGCTTGATCGGCACCACGATGATGCGGTGAGCGTCGAAGAGGTATTTGGCGAGCGCCACGCTGTCGACGCCTTTGACCTGGAGGTTGCCGATGCCGCACGACATCTGCGGGTCGAAGCTCGTGTGCACCGTGACGCGCGGCGAGCCGGCCAGCCGGCGCAGGAAGCGGTCGCGCAGGTAGCGCAGCCGCGCGGCCTTGCGCTCGCCGCCGATGCCGCGGTGGAACGTGAGCGCCTCGGCGATCGCGTTGTGGTTGGCGGCGGGGTGCGTGCCGATCTCCTCGAACTTGCGGATGTCGGCGTCCTGCTTCTTCTCGGCGGCGAACAGCGGCCACAGACTCTCGATCTTCGAGCGCCGCACGTAAAGGAAGCCCGTGCCGTGCGGGGCGAACAGCCACTTGTGCAGGCTGGTCCCGTAGTAGTCGCAGTCGAGGTCGGCGTGGGTGAAGGGGAAGTGCGCGAAGGCGTGCGCCCCGTCGACGATCGCCTCGATCCCGCGCGCGCGCGCCATCTGGCAGATGCGCTTCACCGGGAAGATCTGGCCGGTGAGGTTGGTGATGTGGCAGACGAGGATCACCTTCGTGCGCGGCGTGACCGCGCGCTCGAAGCGCTCGTAGAGCTCGTCGAGGCTCCCGGGCGGAACCGGAAACGAGACGGTCTTGAGCACGACGCCGTCGCGCCGCTCGCGCTGGCGCCAGGTGGTGAGCATGCGCGGGTAGTCGTGCGTCGTGGTCAGGATCTCGTCGCCCGGCTTCAGCTCCAGGCCCAGCTGGACCACCTCGAGCGCCTCGCTGGCGTTGCGCGTGATCGCGAGCTCCTCGGGGTCGCAGCCGAACTCGCGCGCGAGCCCGCGGCGGACCGACTCGACCTGCGGCTCGAGCATCTGCCACATCGTGTAGACCGGGGCCTCGTTCGAGAGGTCGAGGTATCGCTTCATCGCCTCCTGCACCACGCGCGGCGAAGGGCAGACGCCGCCGTTGTTCAGGTTGACGTAGCTGCGATTGACGGTGAACGCCTGCTGGATCTCGCCCCAGTAGCCCTCGTCCGCCGCGACCGCGTCGGCCGGCGCGCTGCCCGCGGCGCGTCCCGCCGCGAGGATCGTGTCGATCGTGTCGTCGCGAAACGCCGCGGCCGTGGACGCGGCGCCGGCGGCTGCCAGGAACGCTCGTCGTGTGGACACGCTCGGCTCCTTGCTCTGGGGTCAGGTCTTGAATTTTGACGTTGCATCTTACCGCCGACAGCGGACGTCAAGATTCAAGACCCGACTCCTTCCGTTGTAGAGTCCAGCGGTTCATGAGCAGCCGCGCGCCCGCTTCCGCGTCGCTCGCGCGCGAGATCGGGCTGTTCGGCGCCACGATGCTCGTGATGGGCGGCATCGTGGGGTCCGGGATCTTCATCAACCCCTACGTCGTGGCGCTGCAGGTGCCGTCCTCAGCGCTCATCCTGGCGGCGTGGGGGTTCGGGGGCCTCGTGGCGCTCGCGGGGGCGTTCGTCTACGCCGAGCTCGCCTCGCTGCGGCCGGCGGTGGGCGGGCAATACGCCTACCTGCGCGAGGCGTTCAGCCCGCAAGTGGCGTTCCTCTACGGCTGGGTGCTGCTGCTCGTGATCCAGAGCGGGGGGATGGCCGCCGTGGCCGTGACGCTCGCGCGCTACCTGGGGGAGCTCGTCGGCCGGCCGCTGCCCGAAGCGGGTGTGGCGGTGCTGACGCTCGCCGCGCTCACCGCCGTCAACTGCAGGGGAGTGCGGCTGGGCAGCGACGTCCAGTCCGCGCTGATGGTCCTGAAGACGCTCGCAATCCTGGGCCTGGTCGCCGTGGGCTTCCTCTGCTTCGGCGGGGACCGGCTGTCGCTGCGGCCCGTTTCGCAGCCGCCGCTCTCCGGCGACCTGACGCTCGCTTTCGGCGCCGCGCTCGTCCCCGTGCTGTTCGCCTATGGCGGCTGGCAGACCTCGGGGTTCGTGATGGGCGAGCTGCGGCAGCCGGAGCGCGACATGCCGCGCGCGCTCCTGCTCGGCGTTGCTGGCGTCGTCGTTCTCTACCTCTCTGTCAACGTCGTCTGCCTGCGGGCGCTCGGCCCCCTCGGGCTCGGCTCCAGCCGAGCGCCGGCCTCCGACGTGATGCGGCTCGCGCTCGGCGAGCCGGGTGCCCGGCTGATCGCCCTCGGGATCGTGATCTCGACGCTCGGCTTCCTGGCGCAGGGGATCCTGACCGCCCCCCGCGTCTACTACGCGATGGCGAAGGACGGCGTCTTCTTCCGGGCGGTAGGCGAGCTCGACGCGAAGACGCGCGTTCCGGTGCTGGCGATCGCGCTGCAGGGGCTGGCGGCCGCGGTCATCGCCGTCTCGGGCCGCTACGAGCAGATCCTCAACTACGTGGTGTCGGTCGACTTCATCGCGATGGGACTGACGGGCGCGACGCTCTTCGTCTACCGCAAGCGCGGCGAGGAGGGGTCCTTCCGCGTTCCGGGGCACCCCTTCACGACCGCCTTTTTCGTGCTGTCCTGCTGGCTGGTGGTGGCGGCGACGATCCATCGCTATCCCGGCGACAGCGTGAAGGGGCTCGCGATCCTGGCCGTGGGCCTGCCCGTCTACTGGCTGTGGGCGCGGAGGCGGTCGGGCTGACCCCCCCGCAACGACGCTGGACGGCGGTGGTCGACGCGGGACGGCGCTGGTATAGACTTGATTGGAGGGGGGACCTTCCGGGAGCCTGGATGTCCGAGTTCGTGCCTGTCTTGTCCGTGGCGGACCTGCCGCCTGGACAGGCCGCTGAGGTCACGGTAGCCGACCGGGCGGTCGCCCTCTTCAACGTCGGCGGGACCTTTCACGCGCTGGCCAACGGCTGTCCCCACCGGGGCGGGCCGCTGGGCCAGGGCTTCGTGGAGGGATCCGAGGTGAGTTGTCCCTGGCACAACTACACCTTCGACGTCACGACGGGTGAGAACGTGGTGAACCCCGAGCTGAAGGTCGAGCGCTTCGAGGTCAGGGTCGAGGGCGGGCAGGTCTTCGTGAAGGTGGGATGAGCCGATGATGAACAGACGATGGGTCGCTCCAGTGCTGCCGGCGCTGGCGCTCGCAGCCAGCCTGCTCGCGCAGGAGAAGCCGCCGGCCGCGGACACCGCGACGCCACAGCAGGCGGCGCCGGC
>DATBSL010000144.1:0-13895 GCA_036559805.1 Vicinamibacteria bacterium | reverse complement strand
TCGTGCTGCCGCTCTTCGTGGTGTCGGTGATCGCCTACGTCGACCGGGTGAACATCGGCTACGCCGCGCTCACGATGAACGCCTTTCTGGGCTTCGACCCGCGCGTGTTCGGCCTGGGCGCGGGCATCTTCTTCGCGGGCTACTTCCTGTTCGAGATCCCTGGCGCGCTGGTCGCGGAAAGGTACAGCCCGCGGCTGTGGCTGGCGCGCATCATGATCAGCTGGGGCGTCGTCTCCGGCTTGATGGCGTTCATGCGCACGCCAGCGCAGTTCTACGTGCTGCGCTTCCTGCTCGGGGTCGCCGAGGCGAGCCTCTACCCCGTGATCTACGCGAGCTGCATCCCGCGCTTCTTCGCCGAGGCGCGTCGCGCACGAGCGATCGCGGTGCTGCTGTCCTCGCTGCAGGTCTCCGGCATCGTCGGCGCCCCGCTCGCCGGCTGGCTCACCGGCGTCCGCGTCGCGGGGCTCGAGGGCTGGCAGGTGCTGTTCCTGGTCGAGGCGCTGCCTGCCGTGCTCTTCGGCCTGGTGCTGCCGTTCTGGATGGCCGACTGGCCGCGCGACGCGCGCTGGCTCGACGCCGCCGAGAAGGAGTTCCTGACGCGGCAGTACGAGCGCGAGCTCGCGGCCAAGACGCGCGCGCGCCGCTACACGCTCGGCCAGGCGCTCCGCGACCGCGAAGTGCTGAAGCTGTGCCTGACCTACTTCCTGTGGGTGACCGGCTTCTGGGGCTTCAGCTACTGGATGCCGACGGTGCTCAAGGACGTCTCGGGCTGGTCGAACGCCGCGATCGGCAACGCCTTCGCCGCGGCGATGCTCGTCTCGCTCGCCGCGTCCGTCTACACGGGGCACTCCTCGTCGAAGCGGAACGAAAAGCGCTGGCACGGTGCTCTCCACATGTTCCTCGCGGCGCTCGGCGTGGGCGCTGCCGCCTTCGCGCGCGACCCGTGGCTCCTCCTGCTGCTGCTCACGCTCGCCGCCGTCGGCACCTACGCGCCGATGTCCGTGTGGTGGTCCTACCCGACGACGTTCCTGTCCGGCAGCGCCGCGGCGGGCGCCGTGGGCCTGATCAACTCCGTGGGCAACCTCGGCGGCTTCGTCGGCCCCTACCTCACGGGCTGGGTGCGCCAGACGACCGGCTCGTTCGCGGGCGCGCTGCTGTATCTGGCCGTTTCGCTGACGCTCGCCGGCGTGCTGATTCTGACGCTCCGCAAAGCGCCCGCCGCAGCGATGCCCTGAGCAGAACGAGCCGGCCTATTGCGGGCTGGTCGCCGCGCCGACCGGGCCCGCCACCGAGGCGACCTTCTCTTCGCCCGCCTTGGTGAACGTCGCCGTCTGCCGGATGTCCTCGGACGAGGCCCCGATCTTGACGGTGTAGGTTCCGGCTTCGGCGATCCATCCCGACTTCGCCGTGTCGAAGGACGCCAGCTCGCGCGGGCCGAGCGTGAGGGTGACGACTTCGGACTCGCCGGGCGCGAGCGTCTTCGTCTTCGCGAAGCCTTTGAGCTCGAGCGCCGGCTTGGGCGCCGACTTGCCGGGGGCGCTCAGGTAGAGCTGGACCACCTCGCGCCCCGCCGCCCTGCCCGTGTTCTTGACCGTGACGCTGGCGCTCAGCGTTCCCTCGAACGTGCTGCCGCTGAGCTTCAGGCCGGAGTACTCGAAGGTCGTGTACGACAGCCCGAAGCCGAACGGGTACGCCGGCTTCAAGCCCTTCGTCGCGAAGTGGCGGTAGCCGACCCAGATGTCGTCCTCGTACACGACCTCCGCGGCGCGGTCGCCGCGCGCGAAGATGCCGCGCGCGTTCGGGTCGGGGCCCTCGAGCGTCTTGCCCGGGAAGTTCGCGGACGACGGCGTGTCCTCCCACCTCACCGGGAAGGTCGTGGCGAGCTTGCCCGAGGGCGGCGTCTTTCCCGTGAGCACATCGGCGATCGCGTGTCCCGCTTCCTGTCCGGGCTGCCAGGCGTTCAGGATCGCGTCCGGCTGGTCGCGCCAGCTCACGGTCTCGATCACGCCGCCGTTGTTCAGCACCACGACGAGCTTCTTGCCCTGGGCGTGGAAGGCGTCGGCGAGGGCCTTGATCGTCGCCTTCTCACCGGCCGAGAGGTCGAAGTCGTTCTCTCGCGCGCGGTCGCGGAACTCGCCCGAGTCGCGCGTGATCGCGAGCAGCGCGAGGTCAGCATCGCGCGAGGTGCGGGAGACTTCTTCGGCGGCGTAGGTCATCTCGGGCAGCGGCGGCTTGGGCATGAAGATCGACGTCGGCGTCGGGCGCTTCGCTTCCTCGGCCGCGATGTGGCGCGTGACGCTTTCCGCGAGCGGGCCGTCCGTCTGCAGGCCCGCGTCCGTCAGCCCCTCGAGCAGAGAGATCGAGTAGGCCTCGTTCACGTCGCCGCTGCCGGTGCCGCCGGTCACGGTGCTGTACGAGCCGTTGCCGAAGAGCGCGAGCTTCGCGCCGGGCTTGAGCGGCAGGACCCCCGCGTTCTTGAGCAGCACCATGCCCTGAGCCGCAGCCTCGCGGCTCACCTGCGCGTTGGCCTTCAGGTCGGGCGTGTTCGATTGGACGTGCTTACGGAACGAAGCGGTGCGCTTGACCACGTCGAGGATCAGCGCGACGTTGCGGTCGAGGACCTCTTCCTTCAGGGCGCCGCTCTCGAGCGCGTCCATGAGCGCCTTGCGCTGGGCGGGCGTTCCCGGCATCAGCAGCTCGTTGCCCGCCTTCATCTGCGCCACGGCGTCCCGGCCGCCGAACCAGTCGGTCATCACCAGCCCGTCGAAGCCCCAGTCGTCGCGCAGCACGCCCTTCAACAGCTCGGGGCTCTCCGAGGTGTAGGTGCCGTTGATCCGGTTGTAGGAGGACATCACCGTCCACGGCTTCGACTCGCGCACCGCGATCTCGAAGCCGCGCAGGTAGATCTCGCGCAGCGCCCGCTGGCTCAGCTTCACGTCGATCACGTTGCGGTTCCACTCGTGGTTGTTGGCGGCGAAGTGCTTGACCGATGTGCCGACGCCCTGGCTCTGCACGCCCTTCACCATCGCCGACGTCATCCGGCCCGAGACGAGCGGGTCCTCCGAGTAGTACTCGAAGTTCCGGCCGCCGAGCGCGTTCCTGTGGATGTTGAGCGCCGGCGCGAGCAGGACGTCGACGCCGTAGTCCCTGAGCTCGGCGCCGACCGCGCCGCCTACGCGCGCGACGAGCGCCTCGTCCCACGACGAGGCGAGCAGCGTCGCGATCGGAAACGCGGTGCAGTAGTAGGTCTTCGTGTCGCCGTCGCGCTTGGGCGCGATGCGCAGGCCGGCCGGGCCGTCCGCGACCACGATCGCGGGGATCCCGAGGCGCGGAACGCCGAACGTGTTGCCTGCGGCTCCGGGCACGCGGACTTTCACGTCGCCGACCGCGGGAGCCTGCTGAGCGGCGGGCATCCCGGGGATCCGCATCCCGGTGCCGGTCACCAGCTGGACCTTCTCCTCGCGCGTGAGCGCCGCGACGACCTCGGCCGTCGGGTTCTTGCCGAGCTGCGGCACGTCCGCGCCGTCCGCCGCGGCCACGAATGCCGCGAGCAGGCCGAATGCCCGAACCAGGATCCCGCGGTGACCGCGTTTCATCGTTAGCTCTCCTCTTTGTTGTCCTCGAACGAGCCTGCCCGCCTCGGAAGGGGGCGCAACCGCCCGAACGATAGGTCAGGGGGGACTGGCGTTCAAGGCGCCGAATCGCGCGCGACCTCGGGGGTTCAGTGCGTGTGGGGCGGTCCCCCGACGCAGGGCCGCGCCCATCCGCCTACTTCGCCGCAGTCTGCGCGCGCGCCCGCGCGGCCTCGAACGTGGTGGGCTGGTTCTCGACGACGCTCCAGCCGCGCGACGCCATCTCCTTCTTGGCGACTGCCGACATCGTCCCGGTCATCCGCAGCTCGAGCTTCGTCGCCCCCAGCTCGGACTTGACCCGGCGTTCCACTTCGGAGAGCGACTTGTCGTACGCCTCGGTCCAGCGCACCCAGTCGACCGGCAGCAGCACCACGGCGCGGCCGTCCTTCGTCTTGGCGACGAGCGCGCGCGAGTCGGCGAGCAGCGCGGCTACCGGCGTCGCCTTGTGGTAGCGCGCCAGCATCTCGACCCCTTCCACGAAGAACATCGCCTCGCGCTCGGCGTCCGCTTCGGCCGCGGTCGCGGCGTAGTCGGCGGCGCCCGGCACGCTGACCGCGGACAGGTTCTCGGCGAACCGCGTGTAGAGGGTGAGCGTGAAGCCCTTGCTCAGGTAGAGCTGCTTGATCGTGTCCGCGCTCGCCCCCAGCGCCTTGAGCTTCTGCTCGTTGATCTTGAGCACCTCTTCGGGGTCCTTGCTCCACACCAGGTTGCCCACGGACGCGGTTCCGCTCACCACCATCGGGATCGGCACCGCGATCTTGGCGGCGAGCCCGCCGGCCGTGTCGATCCGGCCGATGTCCACGAGCGTCTTCTTGAGGATCGGGTTGGTCGTGTACGGGTCCGCCCCCACCTTCGCGGCCCACCGGCGCGCGGCGCCGTTCACGCCGAGCACCGAGTTCGCGACTCCGGCGCCGGTGTCGGCGGCCTTCTCGCCCGTGGACTTGGACTCGCCCTCGGCGGGCTTGTCGTCGCTCTTCACCTCGTCGGCGGCCTTGTCTCCGGTGCGCTTGGCCTTGCGCCCGAGGTTCGTACCGAAGCGCTTGATTCCGGTGCCGACGCCCTTAGCGGTCGCCTCGGGATCCTTGACCGCCGATGAGACGCCCTTGCCGACGTTCAGCACGGAGGTTCCGGCCGACTTCAGGAACACCTCGCTCTTCGACACCTTTTCGAGCTCGGCGAGCGCGCCCACCTCGTGCAGCCGCATCAGCAGCATCGCCTTGCCTTCGGCCTCGAGCGGCCCGTAGTCGCTGGTGATGTCGAAGACGTGCAGGTAGCCCTCGGTCTTCACCGCCGGAGCGACGCTGAAGTGGGGCCCCTTGACCTGGGCGGGCTTCAGCAGCTCGGAGGCCTGGAAGCTGCGCGGCCCTTCGTAGGCTGCGGCGGCGAAGACGAGCGTGGGCACGAGCGCCCACGCGAAAGACAGGCGGGAGGCGGCTTTCATGGATTTGATCTCCTGGAACTGACGATCGGAGGAGCTTATCAAAATGGGAGAGCCAAGATTTACGGGGGGCTGAGCGCCCCCCGAGCCCCCCCTTGCATGAGCGCCTGGAAGCGCTTGTCCTCGCGCAGCGAGGCCAGGTCGTCGTCGGAGGCCATCCGGGCGCGATCCTCGAACCCGGCGGCGACCGCCCGCTCGAGCGAGTCGATCGCGTCGCGGCGCGCCCCGACGCGGGCCTGCGCACAGGCGAGGTTGTACCAGTGGAGGGGACGCGCCGGTGCCGCCTCCGTCGCGACGCCGAGCGCGACCCGCGCGCGCAGGTGATCCTTCTTCGCCAGGAGCTCGCGCGCCATGTAGAAGCCGGTCTGGCTGGCGAGCGTCTCGAGCAGCCGGCGGCCCACGACGCCCTCGTAGCCGTCCGCAGCCGCCTGCCGCCGCAGGTCGTCGATCCTCACCGCGGCACGGAAGGCGGCGGCGGTGAGCGGCGGATCGACGCCGAGGAGCTGCGCGTAGGCGTTCCCGAGCTGGCGCAGCCAGTTCTCCTCGTAGCGGTCCCAGTGTGACTCCGCGCGGCGCGCGGCCTGGAGCGCGGGGAGCGCGGGGACCGCCCCGAGCCGCGCGAGCTCGCGGCGCGCCCCTTCGACGGGCGCGAGTCCTTCGAAGGTCGCGGCTACCTGCTCGAGCGTGCGCAGCGCCGCGAGCGGAGCCCCCCGCGCCTCGAGGGCGCGCGCCCGCTCGAGGTCCGCCTGGAGCTGCGCGGCCACGAAGCCCTCGTCGCCCTTCCGCAGCCCGCCCTTGATCGCCAGGAGCTCCATCCAGGCCACGGCCTGCGCCGCCAGCGTCGCGGGCATCCACTCGTGGGAGCCCTCGAAGATCTCGAGCCGCTCCGCCGTGCCCCACTCGCGCAGCCGTGCGTGAACGTCGCGCATGCGCGCGTAGTTGAAGTCGGTGTCGCCCGCCGCGCCGAAGCAGGGGAAGCCGATGCGCTGCTTGAAGAGCGGCTCTTCCCAGCGCGCTCCGCTCGCGATCACTCCGGCGAGCCCGTTCTCGCCCGGCGTGCGGCGCCCCAGCTCGTAGGCGAGCATGCCCCCGGCGGAGAAGCCCGCGGCGTACACGCGCCGCGAATCGGTCGCGTAGCGCAGGTGAGCCTCCGGCCACATCGCCGTGAGCGCGCGCAGGTTCTGCTCCGGTGGGGCGCCATTGCGCGTGTCGTTCGAGGACAGCAGGAGCCAGCCGTGGCGCTCGGCCGCTTCGCGGAACACCTCCGCCGCGACGCGCGAGCGTCCGCCCGGGTCGAACACGAGCAACGCCGGCCACGCGCGCTCCTTCGTATAGGCCGCGGGGAGGTAGAGCGTGTAGGTCTGCGTGGGATCCGACTCGCAGCGCACGCCCTCGACGAGCTGGCCGACAGGCGCCGCCGCGGTCTGCGCCGCCGCGAGCGCCAGCGCGAGTGCAGCGGAGCCCACGGCCTCCATTGTGACCGGGCTCGCAGGCCGCGGCGAATCCCGTAGAATGCGCGGCGTGCGCGGCCGCGGCCTCGCCGGCAAGCTGGCGCTCGCGGCCGTCTCGCTCGCGTTCAGCTTGTTCGCCTGCGAGGCGGGCGTGAGGCTCTTGGCGCGGGACAGCCCGTCGCTGCTGGTCGCCGACCCGCTCGTCGGGAAGCGCTTCCTGCCCGGCTTCGAAGGCCGCGTGTTCGTACCCGAGTGCGGCTGCGACGTCGAGCTGCGTTTCAACCGCGACGGCCTGCGCGGTCCCGATCGCCCGCACGGGCGGCCTCCCGGCGTCAGGCGCGTGGCGCTCGTCGGCGACTCGATGGTGGCGGCTGTCGCGACGGCCGAAGAGCGCACGCTCGCGAGCCTGCTCGAGCGCCGGCTGCGCGTCCCGCAGTCGGCCGGGAGCTGGGAGGTGATGAACGCCGGCGTCTCGAGCTCGAGCACCGGCAGCGAGCTCGCCCTGTACCGCGAGGTGCTCGCGGCCTACGCCCCCGACCTCGTCGTGGTGGTGTTCTGGGTCGGCAACGACCTCGCGGACAACAGCGCCGAACTCACCAGCGCGCCGCGGCTCTACTTCGACGTCGACGCGCAGGACCGGCTCAGGCAGCTGCCGTTCGCTTTCGAGCCGCACCCGCTCGGGGAGTGGCTCGACCGCAACAGCCGCTTCTACGTCTGGCAGAAGAGCGCGCTGCGGCAGGCGCGCGCGACGCTGCGCGCCGCGAGCCCGGCGCTCGAGCCGGTCGAGCTCGTCTTCGCGCGGCCCGAGCCCGCCGCGGTCGCGCACGCGTGGGCGATCACGCGCGCGCTCGTGCGAGCCTTCGCGCAGGAGGCCTCGGCGCGCGGCAGCGAGCTGGTGCTGGTTGCGGCGCCCGCCCCGGCGCAAATCTACGACGACCTCTGGGCCGAGCTCGCGCGGCGGGCCGCGCGCGAGGGCACTCCACTCGCCCGCGAGCACCCCGACGAGCGGCTGCGCGAGCTCAGCCGGGCGGCCGGCATCCCGTTCCTGCCGCTCGCGGAGACGTTCCGCGCCCGGGCGCCGCATCGCGACTCGCGGCGCGCCGACGAGCAGCTCTACTACGACGGCCGCTTCCACTGGAACGACGCCGGCAACGCCCTCGCCGCGGAGGCGATCCACGCGTTCCTCTCGGGCCTGAGCGCGAGCCGGACGCCCGTGAGCGCGTCCTAGAGGGCCGCGCCTTGGTCGTACAATCGGGCGCATGAATCGCTCCCGCTACCCGTTGCTGCTGATGGCCCTGCTGCTGCCGGCCTGCCAGAGCGCCCCGAAGGCACCGCCCGCCACGACGGCGCCGCTGCCGGAACTGCTGCGCCCCTACTCGGGCGCGCTCCGCATCCTGCGCCAGAAGGGGGACGAGAAGGCCGTCACGCTCAAGGCCGGCGAGAAGCCGACCGGCAGCTGCGACCTCGCAGTCCGCGTGCGCAGCGTGGCGTTCGACGGGGGAACGGCCCGCTTCTCGCTCGAGACCGTGGGCATGCCGCGCGTCGGCGAGCGGCGTCCGCGCTGCAAGAAGCTGCAGCCCGGCCTGCAGCTCACGCTCACGGGCTTCGCCGACTCGAGCGTGACCTCGGAGGTCACCGAGCGCATCGACGAGGTGCTGCAGACACCCGAGGCGTACCTGAAGGCGAAGGGCACCCCGTTCGACCGCCCGGCCGGCGAGCTGCCCAAGGAGGTGGCGAGCCAGCTGCCCGACGGCAGCGACAGCGAGCGCCGGCTCGCCCGCAGCGTGACCGCGTGGCCGCGCCCGCTGCTCACCGTCGATGCCATGTACCGGGACCCGTCCAAGGGCAGCGGCCACGAGCGGCTGGTGGGCTTCGAGGCGATCGTCGGCACCGACGGCAGGCTCTACAAGCCCCAGGTCAAGAGCGCGATCGACGGCTCGCACGAGGCGGCGCTCCAGAGCGCGCTCCAGCTCTGGCGCTTCGAGCCGGCGCGCCGGTCGGAAGGGCCGCTCGGTGCCCGCGTCAAGCAGGAGGGCGTGCTCCGGGTGTACTGAGAGCACGCGAGACCATGAGCCAGCACTCGAGACGCCGCTTCCTGGGGACCGCCGCCGCGTCCGCGGCGGCGCTGACGCTCCCGCGTGTCGCCCGCGGCGCCGGCGCGCCCGACGCGATCGTCGCCGAAATCGGCAAGCGCCGCGCCGAGAGCCTCGCGCGGCTCACGGCCTGGATCCGCGAACCTGCGATCGCCGCCGAGAACCGCGGCATGGAGGCCGGCTGCCAGACGATGCTGCGCCTCGCGCGCGAGGCCGGCTTCGAGGACGCGGCCCGCGTGCCGACCGCCGGCCACCCGGCCGTCTTCGGCACGCTCGACGCCGGCGCGAAGCGCACGCTCGGCGTCTACTTCATGTACGACGTCAAGCAGGTCGACCCCGCCGAGTGGTCCTCGCCTCCGTTCGAAGCCGCCCTCGTCGACAAGCCCGGCTTCGGGCGCGTGATGGTGGGACGCGGGGCGGTCAACCAGAAAGGGCCGCAGGCGGCGTTCCTCGCCGCGCTCCACGCGATCCGCGGCGCGGGCCACAAGCCGCCGGTGAACCTGGTGCTGATCGCGGAGGGCGAGGAGGAGATCGGCTCGCCGCACTTCACCGACGCCGTCAGGCGGCCCGACGTGCTCGCGGCGCTCCAGCGCTGCAGCGGCGTGTTCATGCCGTTCGCGGCGCAGGACCCGGACGGCACCGTGACGGTGAACCTGGGCGCCAAGGGCGTCGTCGAGCTCGAGCTCGTGGCGAGCGGGGCGAAGTGGGGCCGCGGGCCGGCCCAGGACGTCCACTCGAGCAACCGCGCGCGCCTCGACAGCCCGTCCTTCCACCTGGTGCAGGCGCTCGCGACGCTCGTGACGCCCGACGGCGACCCCGCGATCGACGGCTTCGCCGACGCCGTGCGCCGGCCGACCGCCGCGGAGCGCGCGCTCCTCGACGCGGCGGCGTCACGGCTCGACGAGGCGACCGCCAGACGGATGCTGCAGGCGCCGCGCTGGGCCCGCGACGTCTCCTGGCGCGACGCGCTCGAGCGCATGGCGTTCGCGCCGACCGTGAACATCGAGGGCCTGGTGGCGGGCTACACCGGTCCCGGCGGCAAGACGGTGCTGCCGCACCGCGCTGTGGCCAAGCTCGACCTGCGCCTCGTGCCCGACATGACCTACGACGGCGCGCTCGCGGCGCTGCGCAGCCACCTCCAGAAGCGCGGCTTCGGCGACGTCGAGGTGAATCCGAGCGGCGGCTACGACCCGACCACGACGGCGGCCGACGCGCCGCTCATCCGCGCGCAGCTCGCGGTGTACGAGCGGGCCGGGCTCGATCCGGTGGTGTGGCCGCGCCTCGCCGGCTCGTATCCCGGCCACGTCTTCACCGGCCCGCCGCTCCGGCTGCCCGCGGGACACTTCGGCCTCGGGCACGGCGGCGGCGCTCACGCGCCGAACGAGTACCTGGTGATCGAGCCCGCGAATTCCCGGCTCGCGGGTTGGGATGGCGCCGTCCGGTCGTACGTCGACTACCTGTTCGCGCTCGCCACCGTCGGCTGAGGCCGGGGCGAGCGCCAGTGCCGCACCAGGGAGTTCACGCACTACGGCTCGCGACTAGCCAGTTCCGAGCGCGCCGTATGTGCGATCGCTCACACCCGAAGCACTCGCCCTAGGTTCCTCCTTGACTCGCTCGCGCACGGGGGGTAGCGTCGTTTCACATCAAGACTGGATGGAGTTGCGGCAGGCTCGAGTGCGCGCCCCTCGGTGCACGATCGAACTTTTCGAGCGGCCTCTCTCAGGTTCTTCCGGCAACGAGGCGCCATGCGCCTGTTGACTCGGCTGGGGGCTGGCCGGGAGAGGGCTGACATGGGCAGGAACGAGCCGCTCAGCAGGTCGTCCGAGGAATACGCCGACCGCCGCCTTCGCCTGGCGCTGACGCACCATCCCGAGCCGCCCGAGCCACGCACGATCGTGATCCGGCAGGGCAGCGGCTGGCAGCTCGCGTTCCTGTTCCTGTGCCTGCTGTTCATGGCGGTCGTTCTGCTGGGCCATCACGAGCTGCGCGGCCTGGACGCGCGCAACCACGCGACCGGCGCGGCGATCGCGAGCGCCGAGCGCAAGCTCCAGCAGCTCGAGTCGGGGATCGGCTACGACGCGCGGCGCCGCCAGGTGCTGCTCGGCATGCGCAACCACATCCTGAAGGTGAACCCCAAGGTCTCGCTCGCCGACGCGTACCTCTATGCGCGCCTGGCGCTCGACGTGACCGAGAAGTACCCCAGTGTCGACCCGCTGCTGCTGCTCGCGATCGGCACCGTGGAGAGCGGCTACGACCCGCAGGCCAAGAGCCGCGCCGACGCGCGCGGCCTCTACCAGATCTGGCCCTCGACCGGCCGCATGCTGGCGCGCTCGCTCGGCTGGAACTACGAGGAGACGACGCTCTACGACCCGGAGAAGAACACCGAGGCCGCCGCGCTCTACCTCGACATCCTGTTTGCCGCCTACAACGACCCGCAGATGGTGCTGGCCGAGTACAACGGCGGGCCGGTCAACGCCGGCTACTACCGCGCGGACGTGGCGGCGCTCGCGGCCGAGACGCGCAACTACGTGCCGCGCGTGCTCGAGCTCTACGCGCGGCTCAAGGACCAGTTCGAGACCGGGCCGACGCTGCAGGCGGAGCTCTACGGCAGCGGCCAGCGCGAGGGCAAGCTCCTGGGCGTGCGCAGCTCCGCGGTCGTGAGCCGGTCGGCCTCCGCCCCGGCGCGGACGAGCGGCCCGGCGGCCGACCCGGGCGGAAGCCCGAGCGCGCGCTGAGTCCCGGGTGAGCGTGCCCGCACGCGCGTAGCCGGCAACATCCACCGCCTATACTGGTACCGGTGACGAGCGAGCCCGGACGCGGCATGCGCGCGCGGCTTGGGACCGACCTGTCGATCGAGCTTCTGGCCAACCGCCCCGGGATGCTCGCGCGCGCCGCCGAGGCGATCGCCTCGGGCGGGCTGAACCTCGAGGGCTTCGCCGAGGTGGAGGGCACGCTGCACGTGCTGACCGCGGACCCGCGCTCGGCTCGCCACGCGCTCGAGGCGGCCGGGCTCAAGGTGACGGGCGAGCGCGACGTGCTGGTGGTGCGGATCGAAGATCGCTCGGGCGCCGCCGCCGAGGTGTTCGGCCGGCTGGCGGGCGCCGGCGTGAACGTGCGCCACGCCTACGTCGCCTCGGGGCACCGCATGGTGATCGCGGCCGACGAGCCGGCGAAGGCGCTCGACGCGCTCCGCTAGACCAGCCGGTCCTCGGGCAGCGCCGCGTCGGCCGCGACGTCGGGCAGCTGCATCAGCTCGCGGTAGAGCGGCGTGAAGTCGGGCTCGGTCGCCTCGAAGAGCTGCTGGAAGTCGTCGATCACGAAGTAGGTCTCCTGGAACGCGTCGATGCGGTACTTGCTGCGCATGACGCGGCGCAGGTCGAACAGCACGCGCCGCGGCTTCGGGCTCGCCACCGCGTACTCGACCTCGCTCGGCGAGGACAGGATCCCGGCCCCGTAGTTGCGCAGGCCCGCGCGCGTGCGGATCAGCCCGAACTCGACCGTGTACCAGTAGAGCCGCGCGAGCCACGGCAGCGCCCCGAGCGCCTCCGCCTTCACCCCGCCCCTGCCGTAGGCCTGCATGTAATCCGCGAACATCGGGGTGAACAGCATCGGCACGTGGCCGAAGAAGTCGTGGAACACGTCCGGCTCCACGATGTACGCGAACTCCTGCTCGTCGCGGATCCAGAACGTGACGGGGAAGCGCCGGTTCGCGAGGTGCTCGAAGAACACGAGGTCCGGAACCAGCCCCGGCACCGCCACGAGCTGCCAGCGCGTCGCCGCGCCGAGCTGCGCGTTCACGGCGTCGAAGCGCGGGATGCCCTTCTCGTACGGCAGCGCGCGCAGCGCGTCCAGGTACTCGTCGCAGGCGCGGCCGGACACGAGCTCGATCTGGCGACGGTAGAGGCGCCGCCAGCGATCGTGCTGCTCGTCCGTGTAGGCCGAGTAGTCCTGCTCGACCGTGTAGTCGGGCCGCATGCGGCTGTAGTCGCCGCGCAGCCCGTGGCTCGACTGGCCGTAGTTGGCCTGCCGCTCCGAGTTCATCGCTGACCTCCTCACGATCGTACCCCCGAATCCCTCCCCGTTCGTCAAATCCCGTGACAGCGGAATCGCGACGCTCGTCGCCGCGATAGGATCTAACGGAGGCCGCCATGAAGCTCCGGCTGCTGCTGTTCTCGGCTCTCGTCTCGGCGGGCGGCCTGTGGCTGCTCGCGGGGGCCCAGGCACGCGAGACGAAGGCGAAGCACCTCGCGCCGGGCCTCGCCCGCGCCACCTTCGGCGGCGGCTGCTTCTGGTGCATGGAGCCTCCCTACGAGAAGGTTCAAGGCGTGCACTCGGTCGTCTCGGGCTACGCGGGCGGCAGCGTCAAGAACCCGAGCTACGAGCTGGTCTCGACGGGGATGACCGGCCACGCCGAGGTGGTCCAGATCGCCTACGACCCGGCGCGCGTCAGCTTCGAGCAGCTCCTCGAGGTGTTCTGGCGCAACGTCGACCCGACCGACGCGGGCGGGCAGTTCTGCGACCGCGGCAGCCAATACCGCACGGCGATCTTCTACGAGGGCGAGTCGCAGCGGCTCGCCGCGCTCGAGTCGAAGCGCTCGCTCGAGGCCTCGGGCGTCCTCGGCCGCCCGATCGTCACCGAGGTGGAGGCGCTCCAGGCGTTCTATCCAGCCGAGGATTACCACCAGGGCTTTTGCCGGAAAAACCCGGCTCGCTACAACAGCTATCGTGCCGGCTGCGGCCGCGACCAGCGGCTCGAGGAGCTGTGGGGCAAGGTGCCGGCCCGCAGCGTGCCGGGGCCGGCCAAGGGTGCCCAGAAAGGATGGTCAGGCGTGAACGACGGAAGCTTCAAGAAACCCTCCAAGGACGAGCTCAAGAAGACGCTCGATCCGCTGCAGTACCAGGTGACCCAGGAGAACGGCACCGAGTACGCGTTCCGCAACGCGTACTGGAACAACCACGAGGCCGGCATCTACGTGGACGTCGTCTCGGGGGAGCCGCTCTTCTCCTCGCTCGACAAGTTCGACTCCGGGACGGGCTGGCCGAGCTTCACGCGCCCGCTGCTAGCGGCGAACGTCAAGGCCGAGAGCGACGCCTCCCACGGCATGATCCGCACCGAGGTGCGCTCGACGAACGCCGACTCGCACCTCGGCCACCTCTTCGACGACGGCCCGAAGCCGACCGGCCTGCGCTACTGCATCAACTCGGCCTCGCTGCGCTTCATCCCGCTCGCGAAGCTGGATGAAGCAGGCTACGGCCAGTACAAGGTCCTCTTCGAGCAAGC
>DATBSL010000143.1:0-12199 GCA_036559805.1 Vicinamibacteria bacterium | reverse complement strand
CCGGCCTCGACTGGTCGAAGGTCGAGCTCTTCCACCTCGACGAGTACATAGGCGTCGCAGACACGCACCCCGCGAGCTTCCGCCGCTACCTGAAGGAGCGGCTCGTCGATCGCGTGAAGCCCGCGGAGTTCCACGCGCTCGCAGGCGACGCGCCCGATCTCGCGGCCGTCTGCCGCGAGGTCGGCGCGCGGCTCGCCGAGGCGCCCGTGGACGTGGCTTTCGTCGGCATCGGGGAGAACGGCCACCTCGCGTTCAACGACCCGCCGGCCGACTTCGAGACCGAGGAGCCGTACCTCGTGGTCGAGCTCGACGAGGCGTGCCGGCGGCAGCAGCTCGGCGAGGGCTGGTTCGGGAGCCTCGACGAGGTGCCGCGCCGCGCGATCTCGATGTCGATCCGCCAGATCCTGAAGGCGCGCGAGATCCTGTGCGTGGTGCCCGACGCGCGCAAGGCTCCGGCCGTGCGCGACTGTCTCAGCGGGCCGGTGAGCGTGCACCACCCCGCGTCCGCGCTGCAGAAGCACGGCCAGACGACGGTTTTCCTGGACCGCGCCTCGGCTGCGCTGCTGTGAGCGCGTCGCCGAGCGTGCGCGAGCGCGTGCTGGCCGCCGCCTCGGACGTGACCGAGGAAGCGCTCGACTTCGCGGCCGCGCTCGTGCGCATCCCGACCGTGAACCCTCCCGGGGAGGCGTACGCGGACGCCGCGCGCGTGATCGCGGAGCGGCTCGAGCGCGGCGGCTTCGCGGTGCGCGTGCTGCCGGCCGAGGGCCGACCCGAGCACACCGAGCGACACCCGCGGCCGAACGTGCTCGGCGTGCTCGAGGGCGAGGCGAGCGGCCCGTGCCTGCACCTGAACGGGCACTACGACGTGGTGCCGCCCGGCGAGGGCTGGAGCGTCGACCCGTTCGCCGGCCTCGTGCGCGACGGCCGCCTTTACGGCCGCGGCGCGTGCGACATGAAGGCGGGGCTCGCGGCGGCCGTCTACGCCGCCGAAGCGGTGCGCCGGGCGGGCGTCCGGCTCCGTGGCCGTCTCGAGCTGAGCGGGACCGTCGACGAGGAGAGCGGCGGGTTCGCCGGCGTCGCCTGGCTCTGCGAGCGCGGCTTCATCGTGCGCGGGCGGACCGACTACGTGATCATCCCGGAGCCCTTCGGCCCCGACCGCGTCTGCGTGGGCCACCGTGGCGCGTGGTGGTTCGCGCTCACCACGCACGGGCGGATCGCCCACGGCAGCATGCCGCACCTGGGCACGAGCGCGATCGACCACATGGCGGCGCTGCTCGAGGCCGTGCGGCTGGAGCTGAAGCCGGCTCTCGCGGCGCGTACCACGCGCATGCCGGTGGTCCCCCCCGAGTCGCGGCGGGCGACACTCAACGTCAACACGGTCTTCGGCGGCCAGGCCGGCGAGGCCGTGCAGACGCCGTGCGTGGCGGATCGCTGCACGGCGATCTTCGACCGGCGTTTCCTGCCCGAGGAGGGGCTGGCCGGCGCCCGACGCGAGCTGCTCGACCTCGTCGCCCGCGTGCAAGAAAAGCTCCCCGAGCTGCGCTTCGAGATCGAGGACCGCATGGTCGTGCACCCGGTCGAGACGCCAGCAGACTCGCCGCTCGTCGCGGCGCTCGCGCGCGCGATCCGCGAGGTATGCGGCCGCGAGGCAGCGCTCGTCGCCAGCCCCGGCAGCTACGACCACAAGCACGTCGCACGCATCGCCGGCGTCGAGCAGTGCGTGGCCTACGGCCCCGGCCGGCTCGAGCTCGCGCACCAGCCGGACGAGTACTGCGAGGTCGCCGATCTCGCGGCGTCGATCCAGGTGCTGGCGCTCGCGATCGTCGAGCTCGTAGGGGTCGCGGGCGGCTGATCCCGCCCGCTTGCCCGCCGAGAGCGTCATGGACGAGAATCCGACTCGCTCCGCGGAGGGGACCATGCAGCGGCGGCGGACGGTGCTCAAGACGATCGCGGGCGCGGGCGTGATGAGCGCGTCCTCCCTGGGACGGGCGCTCGGCGCCAACGACCGCGTCCGGGTCGGGCTGATCGGCAATGGCCTGATCGGCAAGCGGCACCTGCTCGACTTCAAGGCGCAGCCCGACGTCGAGATCGCCGCGGTCTCGGAGCTGAGCGAGGCGCGGCTCGCGGAGGCCGTGGCAGCCGCGGGGAACTCTCCCGCCCCCTACAAGGACTTCCGCAAGCTGCTCGAGCGGACCGACATCGACGCCGTCGTGGTCTCGACGCCCGACCACTGGCACGCGCTCATGACGATCCTGGCGTGCGCCGCGGGCAAGGACGTCTACGTCGAGAAGCCGCTGACGCACGTGGTGCGCGAAGGCGACTGGATGCTGCAGGCGGCGGCCGCCCACAAGCGCGTGGTGCAGGTGGGCACGCAGCAGCGGTCCGGCCGCCACTACCAGCGCTGCCTCGAGCTCGTGCGCGCGGGCCACATCGGCGACGTCCGCGGCGTGCGGATGGCGTCGTACCGCAACGTGCTGCCCGGCTTCAGCCAGCCGATCGGCGACCGGCTCTCGGCGGCCGACTGGGACATGTGGCTGGGGCCCGCGCCCTTCGTGGCGTACGACCCGAAGCGCGCGCTCTACCACTTCCGCTGGTTCTGGGACTACTCGGGCGGCCAGACCACGAACCTGCTGGCGCACCACATCGACATCGTGCAGTGGATCACCGACAAGGCGCCGAGCAAGGTGTCGGCGATGGGCGGCCGCTACTCGCTCGGGGGCATCGGCGAGACGCCCGACGTGTTCGAGGCGCTCTTCGAGTACCCCGGCTTCATCGGCAGCTGGTCGTGCCGCGAGGTCGCGGCGGCGGGGGACGACGGGCTCATGTTCTTCGGCACGAAAGGGTCCCTGACGCTGAGCCGCGCCGGCTTCGAGATCGTCCCCGAGCTCAGTGTGCCGCCCGAGGACCAGATCCCGCGCTTCGGCGAGCCGCGCCCCGCGCCCCCGCCGCCGCAGCCGCGCACGCAACCGCTAAAGGAGTCGGGCTTCGACCAGGTGCGCGACCAGTTCGCGCCGCACGTCCGCAACTTCGTCGACTGCGTGAAGTCGCGCCAGGCGCCGGTCTCGGACCTCGCGAGCAGCCAGCGCGCCAATGTGCCCTGCCACCTCGCGAACCTCTCGCTGAAGCTGGGCCGGTCGCTGGCGTGGGACGAGGCGAAGCAGGACGTGGTCGCGGACGCCGAGGCGTCGCGGCTGCTCACCAAGGAATACCGCAGCCCCTGGGACCGCGAGCTGCGCGCGGCCTTGCCCCGTGGCTGAGGACCGCCGCAGGTTTCTCCGTGTAGCGGGTCTCGGCATCGGCGCCGCGGCGCTCGGCCTCGCCGGCGGAGCGCCTCCGGCGCGGGCCGCCTCCGGACGCTACGGCCTCGCCTACACGTCCTTCGCCGTGAGGCTCCGCCGCGGTCGGGACCTCGTCCGCGGCACGGGCGCGCCGGGGCTCTCGGCCGAGGCGTTCGTCGACCTGCTGCGCCAGTTCGGGGCCGACGGCGGCCAGATGGACATCACGCAGCTCGCCTCGACCGAGCCCGGCTACCTCGACGGGATCAAGCGGCGCCTCGACGAGTCGAAGCTCTTCCTGGAGCTGGCCGTCGGCGGCAAGGCGCTCGAGGACGAGGCGCGCTTTGCCGAGGTGGCCGGGGTCGCGCGCCGGCTGGGCGCATCGCGGCTGCGCGTGGCGCTCCTCAACGGGCGCCGCTACGAGGACTTCAAGAGCCGCGAGGCGTGGCTGGAGTTTGCCGATCACTGGCGCCAGACGCTGCCGCGCGCGAAGGGGTTCCTCGAGCGCCATCGGCTGGCCGTCGGGATCGAGAACCACAAGGACTGGCGAACCGAGGAGCTCGTCGCACTGATCCGCTCGGTCGACAGCCCCTGGTTCGGCGCGTGCGTCGACTTCGGCAACAACGTCTCGTTCCTGGAGGACCCGCTCGAGACCGTGACGGCGCTCGCGCCCTACGCCGTCACGACCCACCTCAAGGACATGGCCGTGCGCCCCTACGAGCGCGGCTTCGAGCTGTCCGAGGTTCCCCTCGGCACGGGGATCTGCCCGCTCGCGACGATGGTCGAGGTGCTGCAAAAGGCCCGCCCCGATCTGCCGATGTGCCTGGAGATGATCACGCGCGACCCGCTCAAGGTGCCGTACAAGGACGACGCCTACTGGTCGAGCTTTGGGAAGCGCGACGACGAGCTCGTGGCCCGCTTCGAGGCGCGGCTCTTGTCGCGCGCCCGCAGCGAGCCGCTGCCGCACGTTTCGGGCTCCCCGATCGAGGCGATGATCGCCTCGGAGGACGAAAACGTGCGGCTCTCGACCGCATTCGCGCGCCAGACGCTGAAGCTCTGAGCGGAGCTCGCGCGCCGGCAAGGAGACCAGAGCCATGACCGTGCTCGACCGCTTTCGCGTGAACGGACGCCGCGCGCTCGTGACCGGCGGCGGGCGCGGGCTCGGCCGCGTGATCGCGCAGGCGCTGGCCGAGGCGGGCGCCGACGTAGCGCTCGCGAGCCGCTCGCTCGACCTGTGCGAGAGCGCCGCGCGTGAGATCCGGGAGGCGACCGGCCGCCGCGCGCTCGCCGTCGAGGCCGACGTCACACGCGCGGCCGACGTCGAGCGCCTGGTGCGACAGGTGGAGCAGGGTCTGGGTCCGATCGACATCCTGGTGAACAACGCCGGCGTCAACATCCGCGGTCCCGTCGAAGAGCTGAGCGAGTCCGACTGGGACTCGGTGATCGAGACGAATCTGAAGGCCCCGTTCCTGTGCTCGCGCGCCGTCGGCGCCGGCATGCGCGCCCGCCGCTGGGGGCGCGTCATCAACCTGGGCTCGATCCTTTCCGAGATCGCGCTTCCGGGGCGCGCTCCCTACGCGTCGTCCAAGGCCGGTGTCCTGGGGCTGACGCGCGTCCTGGCGCTCGAGTGGGCGAAAGACGGCGTCACCGTCAACGCGATCTGCCCGGGGCCGTTCGCGACCGACATGAACCGCCAGCTGCTGAGCGACCCCGCCAAGTACCAGGCGTTCGTCGAGAAGATCCCGCTCGGCCGCTGGGGCGAGCTCGACGAGATCACGGGGGCGGCGCTATTCCTGGCCTCGGACGCGTCGTCGTTCGTCACGGGCTCGGCGCTGTTCGTCGACGGCGGCTGGACGGCGCAGTAGCCCTAGAGGCCGAAGCCGAGTCCCCAGCTGAAGAGGGCAGCGGAGCCGCCGTCGCCGGCGACCTTGAACAGCACGCCCAGCGTCAGGTTGATGCGCTTCACGGACAGGTCGAGCTCGGGCCCCAGGAAGGTCACGCCCGTGGGCTGGCCGATCGGGTTGCCCCAGGTGTGGGCGAGCGCCACGCGCAGCGCGACGCCGGCCGTGCCCTTGAACTCCTCCTCGCTGACGTTGGCCCACGCGCCGACGCCGAGGCTGAACCGCCCGCCGCCGGAGCCGGCATCGGCCCGCAGCAGGAAGCCCTGCGCGCAGTGCGGCAGCGGGGCCGCGCAGACGGCCTTCACGCGAGTGCCGTCGTCGTCGATGTCCGCACCGAGCCCGTGGAGGATCTGAAGGCTGCCGATCGCGCCGAAAGGTCCGGCGAAGCCGAGCGCCGCCCCGACGTGCGTCTTGCGATCGATCGTGACCTGGGTCTTCGCCTTGGCGGTCGGGTCCAGGACGACGGGCCGCTGCGACGCCTGGATAGCCGCCAAATCCGCTGCCGCCGGGTCGTCGGCGACCGGCACCGGATTCAAGAGGAGCTCGGGAACCTGGACAGGCACCGTCTCCGGGATCGGAGCGGTATCGGGGACCGGATCCGCCGGCGCTACGGGAGGGGCCGGCTGGGCCCCTGGCGTAGTGCCCTGGGCGGCGCCCGACGACGCGCTCGCCATCGTAACCATCAGAAAAAACAGAGCGTAGAGGCGTGCGGTTCGGGGCATGGGTTCCCTCGGGGGCGACTTCGTGGATGTTAACGCGCGGCCGCCTCGGGCGGTTCCCTCTTTGGTATCTTCCAATGATGAACCTACGACTCGCGGCCTTTGGGATGGCGTGGCTCCTGGCGGCGACGGCGTGGCCCGAAGCCTTCGTCCACTGGCCGCAGTTCCGCGGCCGGGCGAGCGCGGGCGTCGCGGACGAGTCGTCCCTGCCGACCCGCTGGTCGGCCTCTGACAACGTCGTCTGGGCCGCCGAGCTTCCAGGGCGCGGCTGGTCGTCGCCCATCGTGTGGGGCGACCGTGTGTACGTGACCACGGCCGTGAACGCCGGGGGCTTCAAGGCGGCGTCCACCGGGATTTACGGCAACGACTTCGCCGCCGAGCTCAAGAAGCAGGGGCTTTCGGACGACGAGATCCTGAAGCGCGTCACGGCCCGCGACATCGAGCTCGCCTCCGAGTCGGACGAGGTGAGCTACGACGTCATCGCACTCGACGCGCGGACGGGCAGGATCGTGTGGCAGCGGCAAGCGCACCGCGGAAAGCCGTCGGGTGGACGGCATCGCAAGAACACCTACGCCTCCGAGACGCCAGTCACGGACGGGGAGCGGATCTACGCGTCCTTCGGCGGCAACGTGGGCCTTTTCTGCTATGCGCTCGACGGGACGCTCGTGTGGAAGCAGACGTGGCCCCCGCAGCCCATCTACCTCGACTTCGGCACCGCGTCGTCGCCCGTGGTGCACGGCGGACGCGTGTACCAGCTCCACGACAACGAGGGCGAGTCGTTTCTCGTCGCGTTGGAGGCGGCGACGGGGAAGCTGGCCTGGAAGGCGGCCCGCACCGCCAACGAGGGACGCTTGAAGTCGGGCTGGGCGACTCCCTTCGTCTGGACGAACGAGAAGCGAACGGAGATCGTCACGGTGGGCCGCGGCCTCGTGATCAGCTACGGCACCGACGGCAACGAGCTGTGGCGCCTCAAGGGCATCACACAGGCGACGCCCACGCCGGTCGCGGGCGAGGGCCTGCTCTACGTGGGCTCGGGCTCGCAGGGAGAGAACTCGCGGCCGCTGTTCGCGATCCGTCCGGGCGCCACGGGCGACATCTCGACCGCCGAGGGCGCGGCGCAGAGCGAGCTCGTGAGCTGGTTTCTCCCGCGCTTCTCGGCCTACACGGGGTCGCCGCTGCTCTACCGGGGACGGCTCTACGCCGCCAACGACAACGGGATCCTGCAGGTTGCCGACGCCGGAACGGGAAAGGAGATCTACAAGGCTCGCGTGGGCGGCGGCGGCGCGACCTTCTCGAGCTCGCCCCTGGCGAGCGCCGGGCGCCTCTATCTCCTGAGCGAGGACGGCGACACGTTCGTGCTGGAGGCGGGCGACGAGTACAAGGAGCTCGCGAAGAACAGCCTCGGAGAGATGAGCCTCGCGAGCCCCGCCGCGGACAAGGACAGCCTCTACGTGCGGACCCTGACGAAGCTCTACCGGCTGCGGGGCGCTCCGCCCAAGCCCTGACCCGCGCGTCGGTCGCGCTCAGCGACGACAACGTCAACGCTGGATCGTCAGCGCGCCACACACGCCTCGGCCAGGGCCAGGCCGTCGAGGAGGCTTCTCCGCGTCGCGTCGAGAAGCGGGCCGGCTGCAAGCGCCTCGCGAAGCGTGGTAACGGCCTCTCCGCATCGGCCGCGCGCCGCCTGGATTCGTCCGAGCGTGTCGAGCGCCAGGGGCCGGTCCGGCCCCGGCTGGGCCGCGGCTCGCGCCGCCAGCGCCTCCGCCTCTTCGAGGCGGGCCGGCTCGTCGCGCAGCAGCCACGCGAGGTTGTTGAGGGCGTCGCGGTCCTCGGGCGCGACCGCGAGCGCCCGCCTGTAGGCTGTCTCGGCGTCCGTGCGCCGCCCCTGCCCGGCCGCGACGTTGCCGAGATTCACCCAGGTGCGCACCGACTCCGGCCGGACGAGCAGCACCTCACGGTAGAGAGCCTCGGCCTCCTGCGGCCGGGCGGCATTTTCGAGCGAGACGGCTCGTTCCATGGCCGCGTCTGTGTCGTCGCGCGCGCGGATCAGCAGCAGCGCGCGTCCTACGGGCTTCCAGCTGCCGTCCACGTCCGTGAGCGGCGCCCAGCGCGCACGACCGTCTCCGAACTGGAAGCGCAGCAGCCCGCGTTCGGCGTCGGCCCCGTCGGCGACGACGTAGTGAAAGACGTCGCGCGTCGCGCCGGGTACGTCGAGCAGCCGGAGCATGAGGATCGCGGGGCGCCCGGCCGTGACCTCACGCAGCAACAGCTCGCCGCTGCCGGCCACCAGAGCGGCGTCGAAGCCGCGTTCGCGGGCGGCGATCAGCATGTCGACGGAGAGCACGCCGCGGCCCGGGGTTTCGGGCAGCGTCCGAGCGAGCTCGAGCGCAGTCACGCTCGCGCCGTGGGCGGCGAGGACGAGCGCGAGGCTGCCCGGCCCGCAGCGATCCTCCTCGAAAACAACGAGCGGGACGCCGGGGACGACGCGGGCGGAGCCGCTCGGCGTGCGCGAGCGCGGAGCGCTCGCGACGCAGCTCCAGTGCCAGGACAAGGCCAGCGGAACGAGCCACGCCGCGCGCTGCAGGCGCGAGCCGCCGAGCCTCAGGCGATCATGACGATGATCGAGACGGCCAGGAAGATGCCGAGCAGGATCCAGATGTAGTTCGGCACCTGTCCGGCGGCCCGCACCTGCTCGACGTTCGCCGCGAGGCGCCTCACGTCCTCGTCGGAGAGGCGCCCGAGCCGGTCCTCGACCTCGGACGCGCTCAAGCCCTGGGCGGCGAGCGCGCGAGCCACGCCGGCCTCGGCGAGCGCATCGCTGACGCGGGCGAGATCGGCGGAGCGGGCCTCGGCGGCGGGGTCCGTCCTGGAGGCGATCCGCTCGGCGGCTGCCGGAGCGGTCGAGCCCAGCAGCAACAGCGCTACGGCGAGCCCGTGCGTGAAGCGTGTCGACCGTCGAGTCAGCATGACCTGCCTCCCCGAGCTGTGTGGGCCTCGTCGGGGGCATGATCGCCAGCCAGTCGCCAGCTTGTCAAGGCGGCGACGTCTCGAACTCGATCATGCTGATGTCGGCCTCGAACGACTCGAGCGCCTCGAACGCCAGCCGGCTTCCGTCCGGGCGCACGTCGAAGCGGGAGGGGTTCACGGACTCCAGCTGGTGGCGCAGGAACTGCGCCGGGCCGCGCCGCAGCACCAGCGTCTTCCGGCCGTCCCGCGCCACACGCCACAGCACGCTCGTGAGATCAGGATTGCCTTCGGTGACCAGCAGCTCACCGGAATCGGTCCAAGCGCACCACGTCAGCCACCCCTTGAGCACCAGGCGGTGCGGCTCTCCCGGTGCCCCGGTCCAGAGCCCCGAGCGTTCTTCGCCGAGCTCGGGCGCCGCGACGTACGCGAAGGCCTTCCCGTCCCGGGACCAGTTCGGGTCGCCGAGCAGGCCCGGCACCGGTGTTCGCTCGGGAGAGCGCGGGTCGAGGACTTCCCCGTCCGATAGAGAGGTACGGAGCAGCAGACGGTCGTCGCGAGCCGCATCACCCCAGTTCGGGACACCCGGCTCGCGCACCAGCGTTTCGATTGCGCCCCCGTCGATCGCGACACGTCTGATCTCGCTTCCCGCCATCGTCATGGCTGAGGCACGCGACATGTAGACGAGGGCTCGCGCGTCGTGCGTCCAGCGCCCGAAGATGTTGATCCGGCCGTCCTCGACGACTCGCTTCGCGCTGCCGCCGTCGGCATCCATCACCCAGATCGTCTCGGGGCCCGCGCCGCTTCGGCTCGTGAAGTAGACGATCCGCCGGCCGTCCGGGGAGTAGCGCGGAACGTGCGCCCCGCGCGCAGAGTCCGTCGTGAGCCATTTGAGCTGCGAGTCCGATCCTGGCTGCAGGCTCACCTCGGCCACGTTGCTGTTGGCCCGAATCGTGGAAAAGACGAGGCGCTTTCCGTCGGCCGAAACGTCGATCTCGGCGTCGTCGCCCCTCCCCGCGGTGACCTGCAGCGGCTTGCCGCCCGCCGCTGCGACCTTCCAGACGTTGAGCGTGCCGCCGCGGCTCGATGTGAAGTAGATGAAGCGGTCGTCCGAGGACCAGACCGGAGACAGCGCGAGCGCCGCGTCGTGCGTCAGCGGCCGCACGCTGCCGGTCGCGATGTCCACCACGCCGAGCTCGCTGTAGGGGCCGTCGCGCCGACGCACGAACGCGAGCGACCGCTTGGCGCGCGCGAACGCGGGCTGGAAGTGCCCGAAAGGCAACTCCGGCTGCGTCAGCGAACGCGGATTGCGGCCGTTCGCGTCGCTGATCCACAGGCTGCCGCCCGCGCTGTAGGCGATCTGCCGCCCGTCGGGGGACCACGCGGGCGAACGCGCGTTCGGCAACACACGTCGGGCGTCGCCGCCGAGGGCCGGAACAACCCAGATGTCGTAGAGCCCCTTTTCGTTGAGACGCTGGAACAGCAGTTGCGAGCCGTCCGGCGACCAGCGCGGCCGCTGCTCGAGGTTGATGTCGTGGGTGACCCGGACTGGGCTGCCACCGGTCACGAGGCCGACGTAGACGTCCCATTGGCCGCCGAGGTTGGAGATGAAGGCGATCGAGCGTCCGTCGGGCGAGAAGGACGGGTGCGCCTCGACGCCCGACAGGTTGGTGACGACGCTGAACCGCATCGTCTGGCGGGGCGCGAGCGTGAGTCGCCAGCCCCGCACGAGCTCGAGCGCGGCGAGAGCCAGCGCCGCCGCGGCGATCGTCCAGGCCAGCACCTCTCTCGCGCGCGGCGCCCTGCGAGCCGGCGCGGCGGCGGCTGGCGCAGTCGCCGTCGCGTCCTCCAGCTCGAGGCGCGCGTCTCCCACGTCGCGCAGACGTCGCCCCGCGTCCTTGCGCAGGCAGCGCTCGACGAGCTCGCGCACGCGCCAGGGAGTGTCGGGAGGCAACCGCGTCCAGTCCGGCTCGCGGCTCACGATCGCCGACAGCACGTCCGGGACGCTCGGGCCGTCGAAGGCGCGCTGCCCGCTGAGCATCTCGTAGAGCACGCAGCCGAAGGCCCAGACGTCGGCTCGCTTGTCGACCGCCTCGCCGCGCGCCTGCTCGGGGCTCATGTAGGGGAGCGTCCCCACCGCGACGCCCAGCTGCGACTCGGCCGGCAGCGTGGGCGCCTGAGTCGCATCGGCGAGCGGCGCCTCGGGCTGCAGCACCTTCGCGAGGCCGAAGTCGAGCAGCTTCACCTGCCCGTCCTTCGCGAGCTGCACGTTCGACGGCTTGAGGTCGCGGTGCACGATGCCGCGCTCGTGCGCGGCCTCGAGCGCGAGTGCCATCTGGAGCGCGAGCCGAAGCACTTCCGGCCAGGGCAGCGGACCGCGCGCGAGGCGCGCCGCCAGCGTCTCGCCCTGCACGAACTGCATGACGATGAAGTCGACGCCTTCCGACGCACCGACCTCGTAGAGCGCGCAGATGTTCGGGTGCTCGACCGCCGCGATCGCGCGCGCCTCGCGCGCGAAGCGCTCGCGCAGCGCGGGTGTGACCGCGAGCCGGCTCGAGAGCACCTTGAGCGCGACGATCCGGTCGAGCCGGGTGTCGCGCGCACGGTAGACCTCGCCCATTCCTCCCGAGCCGAGCGCCGCCTCGATCTCGTACTGGCCGAGGCGGGATCCGTTGGGCTGGGACATGCAGTCTCGCCGCCTATGGTAAGCCTTCGACCCGTGCCCGGCGGCGCGCGCTACAATCCCTGCTCTCGTTGCTCGAAGAGCGAAGGAGCGACCCATGCCCCGCATCGTCCGTGGCGGCCTGATCCAGGCGAAGAACGTCCTGGGGCCCGAGGCCGGCCTGCCGAGGATCAAGAAGGCGATGGTGGACAAGCACGTCAAGCTGATCGCGGAGGCCGCGAAGAAGAAGGTCCAGCTGCTGTGCCTGCAGGAGATCTTCTACGGGCCGTACTTCTGCGCCGAGCAGGAGACCCGCTGGTACCACCTCACCGAGCGCGTGCCGGACGGGCCGACCGTCACGCTGATGCGCAAGCTCGCGAAGAAGCACAAGATGGTGATCGTGGTCCCGATCTACGAGGAGGACCAGCCGGGGGTCTACTACAACACCGCCGCGGTCATCGACGCCGACGGGCGCTACCTGGGCAAGTACCGGAAGACCCACATCCCGCACTGCAAGCCGGGCTTCTGGGAGAAGTTCTACTTCCGTCCCGGCAACCTCGGCTACCCCGTCTTCGAGACCGCCTACGCCAAGGTGGGCGTCTACATCTGCTACGACCGCCACTTCCCGGAGGGCGCGCGGGCGCTCGGGCTCGCCGGCGCCGAGATCGTCTTCAACCC
>DATBSL010000142.1:0-3777 GCA_036559805.1 Vicinamibacteria bacterium | reverse complement strand
GCGTGCCGCCCGGGAGCTTCCGAATCAGCGCGGGCACGTCGGGCCGGGGACAGATCTCGGCGATCAGCTCCTCGATCTGGCGCTTGGAGCGATGGGTCGCGCGGCTCAGCAGCGCGTCGCGGTTCTCCCGCGTCAGATGCGGCGCGAGCTTGGCGATGCCGCTGAGGTGCAGTCGGCCGTCGGCGAGCATCGCGAGCAGGTCCGGGTGCCTGCGCGCGGCGCGCGACGCCGTGATCCGCAGGTAGGCCTCCGGCTCCGAGAGGTGCAGGACGTGGGTGCAGTACGAAAACATCGACGGCGAAGCCTGGCGCGCGTACAGCCGTCGCCTGTCGACCTCGGCGATGTGGGCGACGAGCTCGGCCTCGGTGCGGCGAGAGTCGCGCAGGAGCTCGGCGAGCCGGCGCAGCAGCTCGTCGTCCGGGATCGTAATGAGGGCGCGTGGGTCATGCATGAGTCAAGAGTAGGGCGCGCACTGGACAGAATGGGTCCGCTCGAGAAGAGAAAGTGCGCTCGAGAAGGAGCATCGCTCGTGTGTGACGCAGCGTCGCTGTGATAAGTCAGGAGAGCACGGCGCCACAACACGCACGACGCACCGGCGGCGGACGACTCCGCCCGGACCGAGTGTGCTACACCGTGACCGGACGCCTCGGGCGGCCCGGGAACGGGCGCGGGATGCCCTTGGGGGGCAGCTTCGGGGCTGGCGGGGGGACGAGCGCGAGCGCCAGCACCTCCTCGACGTTGTCGACCAGGTGGAAGCTCATGCCGCGGCGCAGGTGAGTGGCGACCTCGTCGAGGTCCTTCTTGTTGAGCTTCGGGCAGACGATCGTCTCGATGTGCGCGCGGCGGGCGGCGAGTATCTTCTCCTTCAGCCCGCCGATCGGCAGCACCTGGCCGCGCAGCGTGATCTCTCCCGTCATGGCGAGCCCGCTGCGGACCGCGCAGCCGGTGAGCGCCGACAGGATCGCCGTCGCCATCGTGATGCCGGCCGAGGGGCCGTCCTTCGGGATCGCACCCTCGGGGACGTGGACGTGCAGGTCGTTCTGGGCGAACACCTCGTCCTTGATGCCGTGCGCGCGCGCGTGCGAGCGCGCCCACGAGAGCGCCGCCTGGGCCGACTCCTTCATCACGTCGCCGAGCTGGCCGGTGAGCGTGAGGCGCCCCTTGCCCTTCATGATCGAGGCCTCGATGAAGAGCACGTCGCCGCCGGTGGCAGTCCAGGCGAGGCCCGTCGCGATCCCGACCGTGTCCTTCTTGAGCCGCTCCTCGGGCAGCGTCTTGGCCGCGCCCAGGTACTTGCCGAGCGAGCCGGGTGTGGCGCGGATCGTCCCGGTGTGGCCCTCGGCCACCTTGCGCGCCACCTTGCGCGCCACCTGCGCGATCTCACGCTCGAAGTTCCGCAAGCCCGCCTCGCGCGTGTAGGTGTTGACGACGGCCTTGAGCGCCGGGTCGGTGAACACGAGGTTTTCGGGGGTGAGGCCGTGCTCCTCGAGCTGCTTCGGCACCAGGTGGCGCTTGGCGATCTCGAGCTTCTCGTCCTCGGTGTAGCCCGAGAGCCGGATCACTTCCATGCGGTCGAGGAACGCGGGCTGGATCGTGTCGGTGAGGTTCGCGGTGCAGATGAACATCACGTTCGTGAGGTCGAACGGCACCCCCAGGTAGTGGTCGCGGAACGCGTTGTTCTGCTCGGGGTCGAGCACCTCGAGCAGCGCCGATGACGGGTCGCCGCGGAAGTCGGCGCCGATCTTGTCCACCTCGTCCATCATGAACACGGGGTTGTTCGCGCCCGCCTGGTGGATGCCCTGGATGATGCGGCCGGGCATCGAGCCGACGTAGGTGCGCCGGTGGCCGCGGATCTCGGCCTCGTCCTTGACGCCGCCGAGCGAGAGGCGCACGAACTTGCGGCTGAGCGCGCGCGCGATCGAGCGGCCCAGGCTGGTCTTGCCGACGCCGGGCGGGCCGACGAAGCACAGGAGCGGGCCCTTGGTCTTGTCCTTGAGCTTGCGCACCGCCAGGTACTCGATGATGCGCTCCTTGACCTTCTCGAGCCCGTAGTGGTCCTCGTCCAGGATCTTCTGCGCCTGCACGAGGTCGAGGCTGTCCTTGGTCACCTTGCCCCAGGGCAGCGTGACCATCCAGTCGAGCCAGTTGCGCAGCGTCGCCGTCTCGGCGGCGTCGGGGTGCATTCGCTCGAGCTTCTTGAGCTGGCGCTCCACTTCCTCCATGACCGGCTTCGGCATCTTGGCCTTGCCGGCCTTGTCGCGCAGCGCCGCGATCTCCTCGCCGAGCTCGTTGCCCTCGCCGAGCTCCGACTGGATCGCCTTCAGCTGCTGGCGCAGGAAGAACTCGCGCTGGCTGCGGTCCATCTCCCCCTTGGCCTGCGAGGAGATCTCCTGCTGCATCGTGAGCACCTCGAGCTCCTTCGTCATGAGCTCGTGCACGCGGCGCAGCCTCTCGACCGGGTCGAGCGCCTCCAGGATCGCCTGCGCGCCTTCGACCTTCAGGTCGAGGTTCGAGGCGGTGAGGTCCGCGAGCCGTCCCGGCTCCTCCATGTTGTTGGCGATCACGATCACTTCGGGCGAGATCGGCTTGCCGAGGTTCTGCGACTTCTCGAGCGCGGCCTTGACGTTGCGCATCATGGCCTCGACCTCGAGCGTGTCGCGCGAGGTCTCCGGCTCGGGCACGGTCTCGACGTGCGCCTGCAAATGCGGCAGGCCCTCGTCGTACGAGGCGATGCGCGCGCGCGACAGCCCCTGCACCAGCACGCGGATGCGGCCGTCGGGCAGCTTCAGCATGCGCATGATGAGCGCGGCGGTGCCGACCGGGTAGATGTCGTCGGCGCCCGGGTCGTCCTCGTCCTGCTTCTTCTGCGCCGCGAGCAGGATCATGCGGTTCTCGGCGAGCGCCTGGTCGACCGCGCGGATCGAGCGGTCGCGGCTCACGTAGAGCGGCACGATCATGAACGGGAAGATCACGATGTCGCGCAGCGGCAGCACCGGCAGGACGTCCGGGACCTTCGGCTGGTCCTGCGGCGGCGGCGGCGCCTGATCGTCCTTCAGCTCATCGCTCATTCCGTGGGCTCCCTCTCGATCGGGATGACGGTCTCGCGGCCGCGCCGCTCGCGCAGCCGCGGCAGGATCACGGTCAGGAGCCCACCCACGAGCGTGGCGCTCGCGTGGGCGACGTCCACCGGCTCGTCCATCGGGATCGTGCGCTCGAACTTCCCGTGCGGCCGCTCGAGGCAGTGGAAGCGCGCGCCCTGTCCGACGCGCGGCGCGCGCCGGTCGCCGATCAGCACCAGCGCGCGGTCGCGGAAGGCGACCTTGAGCGAGTCGAGCGTCAGCCCCGGCACCTCGACGATCACGATCAGCCGCTCGCGCAGCTCGAGCACGTCCACCGCCGGCGACCACTCGCTGCCCGGCAGCCGGTCGGAGCGGTCGAGGATCGAGAGCCGCTGGAACAGCTCGTTCACCTCCTGCTGCAGCATCGCGAGCCCCGCCATGGCCGGGCGCGCCTGGCGGCGGGTCACGCGCGCGCCTCGTGCTTCAGCACGATCAGCGTGCGGTCGTCGGTGGCGCGGGCGCCCTGCTCGAAGGCCTCGATCTCGCACAGGATCGCGTCCTGCACCGCGTCGGCCCCCTTGGCGCGGTCGGCCACCGCCAGCGCCACGAGCTTGTCCTCCCCGAACTCCTCGCCGTCGGGGTCCCAGGTCTCGGTCACGCCGTCGGAGTAGACGACCAGCATGTCGCCGCGCTCCATCACCACCGCGCCTCCTTCGTA
>DATBSL010000141.1:0-4959 GCA_036559805.1 Vicinamibacteria bacterium | reverse complement strand
CTCCTCGTGGATGAGCGTGCGCGGCAGGCGGTACTCCGGGATGCCGAAGCGCATCATGCCGCCGGGGTCCGCCGCGGCCTCGAAGACCGTCACCTCGTAGCCGAGCAGCGCCAGGTCGTGAGCCGCCGACATCCCCGCCGGGCCCGCTCCCACGACCGCCACCTTCGGCCGCTGTCCTCGCGGGCCGGCGCTCCGGGGCACGACGGGGAGATGGCCACGGTAGACGTTGCATTCCAGGACGGGCGTCTCCCGCAGCCGGTCCTGTGTGTCAGGATGCCGCGATTCGACGCCGAACTGCTCGGTGACGTACCGCTTGAGCGCGCGGATCGCGATCGGGGCGTCGATCGCCCCGCGCCGGCAGGCGTCCTCGCACGGAGCGGCGCAGACGCGGCCGCAGACCGAGGCGAACGGGTTGGGCGCGCGGGCGACGAGGTAGGCGTCCTCGTTGCGCCCCTCGGCGATGAACTGGACGTAGCGGCCGGCGTCGGTCTTCACCGGGCATCCCGACTGGCACTTCACCTGGGCTTTCCAGTGCTCCAGGTCCGGAAGCTGGACTCGGACGGGCACGCCCACCTCGCTCGAGTCGAGTCTCGGGCGCGAGCCTGGAGGTCGGTATGACCGTCGTCATGAGCCGCACGTTTTTCGCGCGAATTGCGTGAACCACACGAACCGCGCGCGGTCTACGCGCCACCTGACGGATGTCATACGGTCCCGCGCGACTTCGGCCGATAAACGAGACTGGTCCGGGATTTGCAGCTCGGTCCTTGATTGCGGAGGGAAACGTGGAGAAAGCGATCGAAGTCCTGATGAGCGAGCACCGGCTGATCGAGCAGGCGCTCGGGTCCCTCGAGAGCTACGCCGCCCAGGTGCGGGAGGGCTTCTCGCCGGGGCGCAAGGAGATCGGCGAGTATGCGGCTTTCTTCCGCGGCTTCGCCGACACCTGCCACCACGGCAAGGAGGAAGACATTCTCTTCCAGCGCATGATCGCCCGCGGCTTCCCGCGCGACGTCGGGCCGCTCGCGGTCATGTTCCACGAACACGAGCTCGGGCGTGCGCACGTGCGCGAGCTTTCCGCGCTGGCGTCCGGCGAGGACGTGCTCAGCCCGAGGGAAACCACGGAGCTGCTCCACAACGCCTCGGGCTACGTCTCGTTGCTCCGCGCCCACATCCTGAAGGAGGACAGCATCCTCTACCCGCTCGCGCTGCGCATGCTCACCGGACCCGAGCTGGATGCCATGAACACACAGTTCGAAGCCTTCGAGGCCCAGCTGCGGGCGGAAGGCCTGATCGATCGGCTGTCGGCTCTCGCCGAGCGGCTCACGACGCGCTTTCCCCCGAACCCCGCGGCCATGGCTGACGCCGTGCCGCTTCACGCGTGCGGCCGCTGAGCGTGCCTGCTGCAGGGATGAGCGGCGACCGGATCCCGACCTCGATCCTTTCGCGCAACCCTGCCCTGCTGAAGCTCGACCTCTACTGCAAGGGGGCGCGGCTCGACGACTCCTGCTACATCGAGAGCGACGGGGGCCGCAAGATCCTCCGTACGCGGGCGGGGCTCGGCAGCGGGCTCGAGCTCGTCCTGCCGGGCGGCCTCTGGACCAACGTCCCGGTGACCGAGCCGTTCGCGCAGCGATCGCCGTACCAGATCCACCGCACTCCGGGCGGCTACTTCGTCCGCCACGACGGCGAGGACGTGGCGCAGGTGCAGCTCTCGCCGCGGCCGGAGTGGTACGACTCACACACGGAGACGGGCAAGCCGATGACCCGGATCGGCACTCTGCAGGGCACCTACCTCGGCATCTACCAGGCCAAGGTCTGCGAGTACTGGACCGGCCCAAAGAAGTCCAACTGCAAGTTCTGCTCGGTCGGCCTGAACCTGGGCGTCGACGACGCCAACGAGAAGTCGGTCTCCGAGGTCATGGAGGTTGTGCGCCGCGCGCGCGACGAGTCCGGCATCACCTACGTCGACTTCAACACCGGGCACTACGACGGCGACACCTACCTCGACATCCTCGAGCCCTATCTCGTGCGGATCAAGAAGGAGCTGAGCCTGCTCGTGGGCTTCCAGACGCCTCCCCACCGCGATCTGCGGCGCTACGACGCGCTGCGCGAGATGGGCCTGAACCGCGTGTCGTTCTGCTTCGAGATCTTCGACCGCGACACGTTCAAGGACGTCTGCCCCGGCAAGGACAAGGAGTACGGGCTCGACTACTACCTCGAGGCCGTACGCTACTGCGCGGCGCTCGGCCGCAAGGGGCCGCGCCACGAGCCCTGGGTGACGAACGGCGAGATCATCGCGGGCCTCGAGCCGCCCGAGTCGTCGATCCGCGCGATCGACTGGGTCACGTCGATGGGCGCGATTCCCACGGTCTGCGTGTTCCGCCCGCTGGTGGGCACCGACCTGCAGGACGCGGAGCCCCCGAAGACCTCCGAGATGGTGCCCGTGTTCCGGCGCCTCTACGAGGCGTGCATGGAGCGCGGGCTCCCGATCGGCTGCGCCCCCAACGTCCGCGTGAGCCTGGTGATGCTGCCCGAGGAGTGCCGCTCGCTGTCGCCGCGGCGCTTCCCTCTCCAGAGAATGAAGCTCGCTGCGATGAGCACCGCCTTCGGCTATCAGTTCCGCCGGCGCACCGAGCGTGCCGAGCGCGTCCTCGCGGAAGCCCACGCCGGCTAGGCAACGCCGTAACGACTCCGTCCGGACGGAGTTCCTCCGGTGCGGGTCTTGTCGGATCTAGGCCGGCTTCGACTCCCGCAGCATCACGAGCAGCATCCGCGTCGGCTCGGGGGCGTCGAGCGCGTGCGGCACGCCGCCGGGCATGCGGACGATCGTGCCCGGGGTTGCTCGCACCGGGGCGCCGCCGATCCGGAGCTCGAGCGCCCCCTCGAGCACCAGGACGAGCGCGTCGAACGGCGACGTGTGCTCTTCCAGCCCCTGGCCCGCGTCGAACGCGAGGAGCGTGACGTTGCCTCCGGTGGTCCTCGCCAGCACTCGCGATGCGATCCCCCGCTCGGTGGGCGTGACCAGCGTCGCGAGCGCCAGCGCTTCGGCGCCGGGGACGTCGGTGTTCGCCACGATCAGAATCCGCTCGCGTAGTCGAGGGCGCGGCCCTGCGACCTCACCGTGACGACCGGGCACGCGGCCCCACGAACCACGCTCTGCGCCGTCGAGCCGAAGAGGGCCGACCCCAGCCCGCCGCCGGAGGAGCCCATCACCACGAGGTCGCAGGCCCGGCTCTCAGCCAGGCGCAGGATCTCGACGTAGGGCTTTCCCGAAGCCAGCACTTCCTCGACGACGTAGCCCGCCCGGTTCTGGGGCCGGAGCGCCGCGTGCAGGCGCTCCTTCGCTTCCTTCTCGAGGACCAGCCGGTACTCGGGCACCGTCCAGTGCGAGAGGTCGCGCGTGCCACCGTCGGCCGAGTCCTCGAGCACGTGCGCCAGCAGCAGGCGGGCCGAGCTCTCGCGCGCCAGGGAGACGGCGAGGCGCAGCGCCGCGTCGGAGGCGTCGGCGAAGTCCACCGGACACAGTATGCTCTTGAAGCCGGCGTGCCGCGTGTGGCCGGCCTCGTGGGCCCGGCGCGGTACGGTCAGGACAGGACAGGACGCCCGTCGCAGCACCTTCTCCGTGACCGAGCCCAGCATCAGGCGCTCGAAACCGGAGGCCCCGTGCGTGCCCATCACGACGAGGTCGGCGGGAAGCGACTCCGCGAGCTCGACGATGCTGGAGGCGACGTTGCCCTCGACGACCTCGAGCCGCGTGAGAAGACCTGCGGCCCGGGACGGCGCGCTGAAGCGGCCGAGCTCGTCGAAGGCCGCCTGCCGGGCACGCGCGTCGAAATGAGGAGGCAGCACGAAGGGCAGCCCCGCCGTCGGCGGCATCATCGTCGGGATGACGCAGGCGCACACGATCTCCGCTTCGTGGCGGCGGCCGAGCACGATCGCCTGCTCGAGCGCGCCTTTCGCGAATTCAGAGAAGTCCGTCGGGCACAGGATCCGCCGGATCGCCACCATCTTCGACCTCCGATCAGAAGCCGCTCGCATAGCCGAGAGCGGTCAGCAGGACGAACGCGACGCCATACGCCAGCTCCGCGAGCCCCACCGCCTGCGGGCGCACGCGCCGATGGAAACGGGACAGACCGTGAGCTGCGCGAGCGAGGAGCAGGACGAACGCTCCGGCCGCCAGCCACGGCGTTTGCTGCGCCGCCGCGAGGCCGAGCGCCAGGAGCAGGCCGATGGCGTGCACGAGCAGCACCGTCGCCCCCCCGAACTCGAGGCCGCGGTCGCAGCGCAGGCGCGCGCGGACGTAGAGGATGGCGCCGGCAGCTTTGACGGCCACGATCCCCCAGGCGGCGAGCGCAGCGGCGAAACTCCAGCCGCTCGCGACGAGCTCCGCGGCGACGATCGACCCGAGAGCGATGCCCCCTCCCAGCTCCGGGGCGAGCTGCCTCCCCTGATTCCGGACGTCGTGCAGGAGCTGCAGGAGCGCCAGCGGAGCGGCGAGAGCGAGCGGCCACCACCATCCCGCCGGCGCGCCGGCGGCGAGCGCCAGGCCCGCGGCGGCGAGGCCCGCGTAGAGCCAGGCGAAGCGCTCCGCCGCGAGCGTGCGCGCCGTGCGCCTCCCCTGGCGCCAGTCCGCGAGCGCGAGCTTCATCGGGTGGCGGGCCAGGAACGCGAACGCGGCCGCCAGGCCCACGCCGAGCCCCGGCGCCGAGGGTGCGAGGAGCAGCCCGAGGACGAGCGGCTCCCCCAGCATGCCCCAGCCGCCGTGCTCGACGGGCACCGCCACCGTCCTGAGACGCACGGGCTGCACGCCGGCCCCGAAGCGTGTCGCCGGCGCCACGGTCGACGAGTCGCTGGTCATCGCGGTCTAGCCCGGACCGCGGAGGTTGAACATGACGGTCACGTTCAGAATGAACTCGGTCGGCTCGCCGTTGAGGAGCAGGGGCTGGTAGCGCCACTGCATCA
>DATBSL010000140.1:0-2724 GCA_036559805.1 Vicinamibacteria bacterium | reverse complement strand
GCGGGCCCCGCGAGCGGCGAGGCCGGGTCGGCGCCGAGCGCCTTGAAGAGCGTCCCGGCCTCGTCGTAGCGGCCGTTCTTGTAGAGCCCGTCCGCGACGTTGAAGCGCACCGCCGGGTCCAGCGGGCGCGCGCCCGCCGCCTGCTCGAAGGCCGACAGGGCCTGCGGGTGGCTGCCGCGAGCGTACTCGCCGCGGCCTTTCTCGGTCGCGCGCCGCGGACGCAGCAACAGCTCGTCCACGAGCGTCCCGCGGCGGTCTGGTGCTTCGCTCGCGGGGGGAGGCGCGGCCGGGACCGGCGACTGGGCGGCAGCCTGCGAGATCGTCGCGGCGAGAAGCAGCGTCGCAATCGCAGCCGCGCGCGCGGCCGGCAGCGCGACCGCAGTCGCGCGGCGGAGCCGGGGCGGCGGCAGCACCAGGCCGAGCGCCACGAGCCCGAGGCCGAGCGCGAGCGGGAGCTGGAAGCGCTCCTTGCGGCGATACGAGAACTCGCGCGCGAGCGCCTTCTGCTCCATCCCCTCGAGGGCCGAGGCCAGGCCCGACAGGCTCGTGTCCGCGGGCGTGATGCGGAAGGCCTGGCCGCCCGTGCCGCGCGCGATCGTCTCGAGCGTCGACATGTCGAGCCGCGACACGACGGCGCTGCCGCTCTCGTCGCGCTTGTAGCCGGTGGTGCGACCGTCGGGATCGATCTCGGGAACAGGCTGGCCGGCTTCGGTGCCCACGCCGACCGTGTAGACCACGACGCCGAGCTCCTTCGCGCGCGCCACGGCCGCCTCGACGTCGCCGCCCAGGTCCTCGCCGTCCGACACCAGCACCATCGCCTTGTTGCGCCGGTCCTTGTCCACGAAGCTGTCGAGCCCCTTGGCGAGGCCGGTCCCGAGCGACGAGCCGGGCGCGGGCACGATGCCGGGCTCGACGGTCTCGAGGAAGAGCCCGAGCGCGTCGGCGTCGAGCGTGAGCGGTACGAGGGGATACGCCTCGCCCTCGAAAGCCACGAGCGCGAAGCGGTCGCCGGCGAGTCGCGCGATGAGCTGCAGCAGCGCCTGGCGCGCGAGGAAGAAGCGGCTCGGCGCGACGTCGGCCGTGGCCATCGAGCCCGAGGTGTCGAGCACCAGCACCACGTCCTTGCCTTCGCGCTCGACCTTCTCGCGCACGATGCCCCACTGCGGGCGCGCCAGCGCCACGACCACGAGCGCCGTGCCGGCGAGCAGCAATCCGAGGCGCACGCCGCTCCAGCGGGCGCCCGGCCGGCGCACGACGCGGCCCCAGAGCGGGCGGGCGACGAACGCCGCGAGCCGGGACTGGTCGCGGCGTCCCAGCCACGCCGCGGCGAAGCCGGCGAGCGGCACGAGCGCGAGCGCCGCGAGCCAGGCGGGCCTCTCGAAGATCACGCGGGCACCACGCGCAGGCCCGAGGCCCACGAGAGCGCGGCCGCAGCGAAGAGCGCGGCAGCGGCCTCGAGCACACCCGGGAACAGCTCGCGATAGCGGCGGTAGGCCGCGAGCTTGATCTCCGACTTCTCGAGCTGGTCGACGCGCTCGAAGATCCGGCGCAGCGACTCGGGGTCGGTGGCGCGGAAGAACTCGCCGCCGGTGCGCTCGGCGATCCGCTTCAGCAGGCCCTCGTCGATCTGCACCTCGGTCATCACGGTCTGCCGGCCGACGGCGCCCGTGAACGGGTCCTGCACCTTGACCGGCATCGGCACGCGGCCGCCGCGGCCCACGAGGACCGTGTAGACGCGCACCTCCATGGCTTTCGCCATGTCCGCGGCGGTCGCCGGGTCGATCTCGCCGGCGTTGTTCGCGCCGTCGGTCACCAGCACCACCACCCGGCTCTTGGCCTGCGAGCGTCGCAGCCGCGTGAGCGAGGTCGCGAGACCCGAGCCGATCGCCGTGCCGTCGGGCAGCATCTCGAGCTTCACGTCGTCGAGCTGCCGCAGCAGGACGGCCGTGTCCGTGGTCGGCGGCGACTTGGTCAGGCTGCGCCCCGCGAACACGACGAGCCCGACCCGGTCGCTCTTGCGGCGCCCGAAGAACTCGGCCACGACCTCCTTCGCCACGGCAAGGCGGTTGCGGGGTTGGAAGTCCTCGGCCGCCATCGATCCCGAGACGTCGAGCGCCACGACGATGTCGACTCCCTGCGTGGTCACGTCCTCGCGCAGCGTGCCGTGTTGCGGCCGCGCGAGCGCTACGGCGCCCAGGACGAGGCCTATCGCCGCGAGTACGAGCGGGGCGTTACGCAGCCTGACCCTCCAACCCGGCGCGAGCCGCGCGAGCCGAGCCGCGCCCGGGAACGACACGGCGCGGGCCGCCTTGTCCCGCTCGCGCAGCCAGGCCGCGAGCAGCACCAGCGGGCCCAGCAGCGCGGCCCACAGCCATGCGGGGTCCTGGAAACGGAAGCCGGCCCAGTCCATCAGGCGGCCTTCCCCTCGGCTTCGGCGACGGGCTTCGGCGCGAGCTTCGCTTCGAGCGCCGGCACCAGCGCGCGCACCGACGCCAGGTGCCTGTCGGCCTCGGCCAGGAGCCCCTGGCCCTTCGCGAACTTGATGCGGTCCGCGGCCTCGGCCACGTCTCGCACGACCGGCAGGTGCTCGGAGCCGTGCGCGTGCCCGCGCAGGAACCCGAGCGTCTCGGACGAGGTCATCTCGAGCACGGGCGCGCCGAGCCGGCGCTCGAGATAGCGCTTCAGGATCGTGCTCAGCCGAATGTAGAAGAGCCGCAGCTCGCC
>DATBSL010000139.1:0-11990 GCA_036559805.1 Vicinamibacteria bacterium | reverse complement strand
GCTCGCCGACGGCCGTCTGCACCTCAGCGGCATCGCCAAGCTGGCGCCGCACCTGACGCGGGAGAATCGCGACGCGCTCCTCGGTCGTGCGACGCACCTGTCCAAGCGCCAGATCGAGGAGCTGATCGCCGAGATCTGTCCGCGGCCCGACGTGCCCTCGCTCGTGCGGAAGCTGCCGGGCGGAGTGGGCCAGGAGCCGCTACTTCCGGCGCGCCATCCAGCGCGTGGCGAGGGCCGAGCCGCCGCAAGCGTGGTGGAGCTTTCTGAAGCTCGGGGCCGAGTGCGAGCGGATGGCGCGCCGGCGGATCCAATCGAGCTCGACCTGGCCGGGGTCAGCGCGTCGCGGCAAAGCGCGGGAGGCGTGCCGCCACTCGCGCTGGCCGGAGCCGAGACGTCAAGCGAGCCGGAACTCCGTCCGGGTGGAGTCGGCGCCTCGCGCTGCGTCGTCGAGCCGCTGGCTCCATCCCGCTACAAGGTGCAGTTCACGGCGAGCGCAGAGCTCAAAGACAAGCTCGAGCGGCTCCAGGCCTTGCTGCGCTCCGAGGTTCCCGACGGCGATCTGGGCGCGGTCATCGAGCGGGCCGTAACCGACAACCTAGAGCGACTCGAGGCCCGACGCTTCGCCAAGACCCGCGCTGCTGCTCGAGCATCGACCGTCGCTCAACCCTCGAAGGCGCATACCTTCACGATTGCGCAAGCCACGACCGCAATCCGACCCGCAATCGAAACCCAGACGCAGGTCCAAACCCAGATGCAGACTCAAGCGCGGACGCAGGCTCAAACCCAAATCACGACCGCCTCGGCGACGAGGCCCCGCTCATCCACCCTGCCGCCGACAGGGGCCCGCGGGCATGTGCGGCACATTCCCGCTGCCATCCGGCGCGCGGTGCACCACCGCGACGAGGGGCGATGTCGTTACGTCGACGAGACGGGGCGTCGCTGCCCGGAGCGCCACAGGCTCGAGTTTCACCACATCCACCCCTTCGGGATGGGCGGGGGGCACACGCCCGAGAACCTGCGCCTGATGTGCCGAACCCACAACTTCTACCTGGCCGAGCACGACTACGGACCCAAGCCGATGGCTATCTACCGGACGGGTTGAGTACTACTGGCGCCCTGGTCCGAGCTGTTAACACACACCCCGAACAAGACAGCCTAGGCCGTGCGTCGGGCTCGACTCGGGGCGCCCCGAGTTGCAACGGACTCTCGGTGCCGATCCCAGGACGTCACTGGATCCTGTCGATCGGCTTGGCGGGCCGATCGCAAGGGACGATCCGGCCGTCGCGATCCGCGTGGTAGACGTAGTGCCGCTCGCCGTGGGCCAGCAGCAGCCGGAACCCCGGCACCGGTGTCGGGTCCAGCACCATCCGCCGCCCGCTGCAGCCCAGCCGCTCGTCGGGCCAGGTGCGCTCGACGACCTCGACCACCCGGATCGCGTCCGGCGCGACGTCCTGGCGGCGGGCCAGGTCGGCCCTCGCCCGGGCCGCGGCGCGCGCCCGCAAGCCGTTCAGGGCGGCGGGTTCCTCCGCGGTCACGGGCTGCACGGCTGCTGCCAGCAGCACCCACGGCAACAGCCGCTTCATGGAACCCACTGCCCGCGGCCTCGCCCGACAGACACGCACCCGCCAGGGATACGAGTTCGGCCTCGTCCTGATTCCCACGACGCCGCCCCGGCAAGCTTGCGGTGCATGTCCGTCTATTCACCGAGCCGTCTCTCGAGGGCGGAAGCGTCGAAAGAGGGAATGGGAAGGAGCACGACGATGCGAGACAACCTGCGTTCGTTCGCCCTGGCCGCGCTGCTGTGCCAGGGGTCCGTGGCCGCAACCGCGTGGGACGGCCCCCCGCCTCCCACGGGCCAGATGGACGTCGTCGCCGCCGGCGAGCCGCTGACGCTTTGGCCCTACACCACGGCCGATTTCGAGAGCCCGTCCGATCCCGTCAACCTGATCTTCCCGAACGCCGACCCGCGCGGGATCCGGCAGGAGCTGGTGAAGCTCGACGGGGCGCGGCCGCCGTTCGCGACGCTTCCCGGCGGCAATTGCACGTGGACCGACGCCATGGGCAACGAGCACGCGGCCTGGGGCGAGCCGGCCGGCTGGGTGGGCGGCGCCGTCCAGCTCGCGTGCGTGCAGCCGGGGGCGCCGCTCGGCAGCCCCTTCCGCTTCCACGTCCGCTTGTTCCGCTCGGGCGCCCACACGCTTGGCAGCGCGCACTTCGAGTTCCTGATCCCCGGCACGGCCGAGCACGAGGTGCTGAGCTGGGACCTCGCGCGCGAGTTCGTCACGTTCGACGTGGCGCGCACCGGCGTGCTCACGGCAGCTCCGACCGCGATCGGGCTCATTCCTGCCGGCGCCTTCCGGACCGTCCGGCGTCCCGTCTACCTCGGCCTCGTGCAGGCCGGCGCCGCTCCGCTGCTCGCCTCGCTGGGGCTCGTGCTCCCGCCGAGCGGCGACGTCCCGATCCCCACGAGCGGCCAGGCGCGAGTGCTGGCGGCCGCCGTCGACTTCGAGCCGCTCCGCTCGGAGGCCAGGACCACGACCCGCGTCACCTATTCGATCGTCGTCCCCAGGCCGTTCTGTGCGACCGGCCCCGGCGATTTCGTCAAGCTCGAGGGTCCGCTCGACTTCGCGATGACGGTTCACACGAGCCGCTCGGGCAACTACGAGCGCCACTACCTGGTCGGGGGCACGCTCGTGGTGACGCCGATGACGCCGACCTCGGCCACGACGTTCGTCCCGGTGGGCGACCCGGTCGACGCGATCGTCTTCGAGGCTCACCGGGGAACGCTCACCGATCGGCGCGGTCAGGTGACGGAGCTGGCGGCGCAGATCCTGCTCGGCGACCCGAAGCAATCGCTCAGCCGGCGCTTCTCCGCCGGGCACGCGGATCACTTCGCCAGCACGGTCCTCTGCGGCACCGAGTAGCCGCCGCGCACGACGCCGGCGGTCAGCGGCTGATCGAAGCGGGGAGCACGAGCCGTGCCGACTCGCCCTCGAGGTGCAGCTCGGCGCTGCCGATGCGGTGGGTGACCTTCGCGTTCGGGTGCTGGAGCGAGAGCTCGACCTCGAGGATCCCCGTGCGTGCGTCCGCGGGCGTCACGAGGCGTAGCTGCTCGGAATCGGGCCCGCGACAGACGACGGCGCTCGCTCCGTCCGCCGCCGTCCAGCCCACGGCCCGGAGCATCTTCACGAGCGCCTCGCGCTCGGGCGGGGCAAGCGCGATCGTCAACCCGACCACGTCCTTCAGGAGCGCCGTCTCGCGGCGCTCGGACTGGCCGATCTTCGCGACGTAGCGGTCGAGCACGTCGGCGCGGGTGATCGAGCGCGCTTTCGTGAGCTCTCCGTACCAGCGGGCGAGGAACTCGCGGTGGTACTCCATCAGCCACACGCGCAGACCCGGGAGGTCCCTGGCGTAGGTCATCTCGAACCACGGCACCTCGTCGCTCTCGGTCTTGCGCGTGACGGGGCCGCTGCCCGAGCTGCCGAGGGCCGCCTGCCACTGCTGCTTGACCGCGGCGCCCGCGCCCGCCGCTTCGACTCCCAGCGCCAGCCCGCTCGCGCCCGCCTTTCCCTGTGCGCCAGGCTCGAAGAGCTCGAAGTAGGTGCGGCGGCCGTACCAGTAGACGCCCGTGTAGCTCGTGTCGTTGCGCACGGTGGTGCGCGCTTCGAAGGGCGCGAACTCCCGCGTCAGGAAGCTCGAGCGCCGCGCCGCCTCGTAGGTCGCGGCGTCGACGACGACGTAGAAGTGGTTGAGCGTGACGGCCGGCCCACGATCGTCGGCGCTCGTCATGTCGGACCCCGCGACCGCGCACGCCAGGACGAGGACGGCCGCCACTCGCAAGAGCTCCCTCCCGCGGGGAATGCTATCCCACCCGCGCGACCGCAGCGCGGATCCCGGCGAGGCTGCGCTCGACGTCGGCCGCGGTCGTCGCCCAGCTGCTCACGCTGATGCGCATGGCCGTGTGGCCCTGCCAGACCGTCCCGCTGCACCAGAGCTCGCCGCCGCGCTGCACTTCGTCGATCACGCGGCGCGTGCGCTCGGGCGCGCCGAACGAGACCAGCACCTGGTTCAACACGACGTCGTTCAGGATCGCGTGCCCGTCGGCCTGCAGGCCGGCCGCGAAGCGCCGCGCGTGGCCGCAGGTGCGCTCGAGCAGGTCGCGCAGGCCCTCGCGCCCCAGCGACAAGAGCGCCGCCCACACCTCGATGCCGCGGGCGCGGCGCGAGAACTCGGGAACGTACTGGTCGGGCTCGCGGCGCTCGCCCTCGGTGAGATAGGCGGCCGTCGGGCCGCGCATGGCGGCGTGGAGCGGCGCTGGGTCGCGGCAGAAGACGAGGCCGCTGTCGTACGGCACGTTGAGCCACTTGTGGGCGTCGGTGGCCCAGGAGTCGGCGCCTTCGAGACCGGCGCCGAGCGGCGCGAGAGACGGCGCGGCGCGCGCCCACAGCCCGAAGGCGCCGTCGACGTGGACCCACGCGCCGGCCGCGCGGGCGCGCTCGACGACGGCGCTCGCCGGGTCGAAGCCGCCGGTGTTCACGTTGCCGGCCTGCAAGCACACGACGGTCCGCTCGTCGAGCGCGGGCAGAGCGTCCGCGCGCAAGCGCCCCTGTCCATCGACCGGCACCCGCTCGACGCGCCCGCTGCCGAGGCCCAGGATGGCGAGCGCCTTCAGCACGCTCACGTGCACCTCGTCGCCGACGACGACACGCAGCGGCGGCGCTCCGAAGAGGCCCTTCGCTTCGACGTCCCAGCCCTGGCGCGCCAAGAGCGCGTGGCGCGCGGCGCCGAGCCCGCTCAGGTTGGCGGTCGTGGCGCAGGTGACGAAGCCGACGCCGGTCCCGGCCGGCAGCCCGAGCACGTCCACGAGCCACGCGATCGCCGCGTCCTCGAGCGCGGCGGCCACCGGCGAGGTGACGCGCAGCCCGGCGTTCTGGTCCCACGCCGCGCCGAGCACCGTGGCCGCGAGCGCCGCGGGCAGCGACCCGCCGATCACGAAGCCGTAGAAGCGCGGGCCGGCGGTCCCGAGTGTCGCGGGGGAGCCGGCCTCGTCGAGGAGCGCGAGCACCTCCGCGGCGGGGAGCCCGTGTTCGGGCAGGGGCGGCGCGAGGCGCGCGAGCCCGGCAAGCGCTTCAGGAGACGGCGAGACCGAGCGCTCCTGCAGCCCGGCCAGGTAACGCGCCGACCGCGCGGCGGCGTCGGCGAGGAGCGCCGCGGTGTCCGACCGGGGCATCGGCGACTAGCGGCCCGCGTAATGCACGAGCGCGCCGCGGGCCCAGGCCTCGATGGGCTCCCAGTAGAAGAGCGGCACGACGTTGGCGAGGAGGAAGAACACGAGCCAGGCCTGGTCCACGAGCGCGAGGCGCAGCGGGGGCTTCTCTTCGTTGCCGGCGTCGATCGTCATCACCTTCAGGACCTTGAAGTAGTAGTACGCGGCGATCGCGGCGTTGACGGCGCCGATCGTGGCGTAGATCCCCATGCCCTGCTCGATCACGGCCGCGAACACGTAGAGCTTGGCGAGGAAGCCGACGAAGGGCGGGAGGCCCACGAGCGACAGCAGGCAGAACGCCATCGCCAGCGTCAAGAGCGGCGCGCGCCGGTAGAGCCCCGGGTAGTCGCGCAGGTCGAAGCTGCCGTCGTGCAGGTGGACGAGCGTCACGACCAGGAAGGCACCCAGGTTCATCACCAGGTAGGCCGCGAGGTAGACGAGCAGGCCGCGCGCGCCGTTCTCCGAGAGCGCCACTATGCCCATCAGCAGGAAGCCCGCGTGCGCGATCGACGAGTACGCCAAGAGCCGCTTCATGTTGGTCTGGGTGAGCGCCGCGACGTTGCCGAGCGTCATGGTCAGGACCGAGACGAGCATCAGGAGCGCCGGCCAGTCGATCCCCCCGGAGAGATCCCACGGCCCCTGCCTGGGGATGGACAGCGCGCCGTAGAAGAAGCGCAGCGCGATCGCGAGCCCGGCCGCCTTGGGCAGCACTGACAGGAGCGCGGTCACCGGGGTCGCCGCGCCCTGGTACACGTCGGGGCACCAGAAGTGGAACGGCACCGCCGCGACCTTGAAGCCGAACCCGGCCAGCGCCAGCAGCGTCGCCGTGTACACGGCGAAACGATTGGCGTCGGGAACGCCGCCGGCGAAGTACTCCTGGAGCCCCGGCAGCGACGTGGTCCCCGCGAGGCCGTAGAAGATCGAGAGCCCGTAGAGCATCGAGCCCGTCGAGGCCGCGCCGAACAGGATGTACTTGAGCGAGGCCTCGTTCGACATCCGGTCGCCCTTCAGGTACGCCACCATCACGTACGAGGTGAGCGAGACCATCTCGAGCGCGAGGTACAGCATCACCAGGTCGTTCGCGGCGGCGAGCAGCAGGCACGAGAGCACGAGCGCGAGCACGAGCGCGTAGAGCTCGCCCTGGCCGAGGCCGTGGAGCTCGCGCGAGTTGCGGAAGCTGAAGGCGAGCACGGTCAGGAGCCCGGCCGCGACCAGCACCAGCTTGAAGGCGGATGCGAGCGCGTCGACCGCCAGCATCCCCGAGAAGAGCGTGCCCTGGGCGCCCGCGGCCTGCAGCTCCAGGACGAAGCCGAGCGCCACCGCCAGCGACGCCGCGGCGATCGCACGCGTCGCGAATCCGCGCCAGGCGACGAGCGTCGAGTCGACCAGCACCACGGCCAGCAGGCCGAGCGCGAGTGCCGTCTCGGGCCGGAACCAGGCGAGGCTGCGCGTGAGGTCGTGCACCGATCAGCCCTTCAGAATGTCGGCGTCGTCGAGGTTGGGGGTGCGGCGCAGGCGGTAGAGCGTGAGCACGATCGCGAGCGCCACCGCGACCTCGGCGGCGGCCACCACGATCACGAAAGCGGCGAAGACCTGCCCCCCCAGGCCGCCCGCCGAGTAGCGCGAGAAGGCGACCAGGTTGACGTTCGCGGCGTTCAGGATCAGCTCGATGCTCATCAGCACGCTCACGGCGTTGCGCCGCGTCAGCAGGCCGAGCACACCGAGCGAGAAGAGCGCCGCGGCAACGACCAGGTAGTGGCCGACGCCGATCACGCGTCCCTCCGGCGGCGCACGATGAGAGCCGCGCCCATGAGCGCGACCAGGAGCAGCACGGAGGCCGCCTCGAAGGGCAGCAGGAACTTGCCCAGGAACAGCCGCCCGATCTCGGCGGTCGTGGGGGCGGGGAGCCGCTCCGCGGCCGGCCACTCGGTCTTGAGCGCGAGCGCCGCCAGGATCACGAACAGGCCCAGCGCGACGATCACGCCCGAGGCCGGCTGGATCGCGCCGCTGCGCAGGTCGAGGTCGTGGATCCGGTGCGTCAGCATCACGCCGAACAGCAGCAGCACCAGGATGCCGCCCACGTAGATCAGGAGCTGCGTCGCCGCCAGGAAATCGGCGCCGAGCAGGACGTAGAGCGCCGCGACGCCGAAGAACGTGGCCAGCAGCGCGAACGCGCTGTAGATCAGCGTCCGCGACAGCACCACGACCGCAGCCGAACCGAGCGTGAGCGCCGCGAACACCCAGAAGACGACCGCTTCGCCGCTCACCTCAGGCTCCGGCCGGGCTCGCCGGCGGGTCCTGCGGAGCGGCGGCCGCGGCGGCGGCCGCCTTCTTCTTCGGGTCCTCGGTCAGGAACGTCGCGTCCTTCTTGGCGAAGCGGTAGAGGTGCTGCGTGAGATCGCCGGTCGCGAACTCGTAGTCGGGCGTCATGTAGAGGCAGAAGGTGGGGCAGGGGTAGGTGCACAGGTTGCAGTAGCAGCACAGCGACATGTCGATGTCGAAGACCGTCACGTCGAGCTTGATCGGCTGGCCGCTGGCGGCCCAGATCGGCTTGGCGTCCGGGGGCCGCTTCTCGGTCTTGAGCGAGATGCAGGCGACCGGGCACGCCCGCACGCACTGGCCGCAGCCGATGCAGTCCTCGTAGTTCATGAAGAGGCGCATCCGCGTGCGCGGCGGCAGCGGCCATTTCACGCTCGGGTACTGCAGCGTCACCGACCTCGTGAACAGGTGCCGCCAGGTGATCGTCATGCCGACGAGCACGGTGTAGACGCCTTGCCAGACGTCCTTCAGCCACTGGATCATCGCGACACCCGGCTCACCGCGACCGCGCCTCTGGCGCCTCGAGCGAGCTCGCGCTCGCGCCGCGCGTCCCAGTGCAGCGCGCGCAGCATCGTCACCAGCAGGAAGCCCGCCACGGCGAGCGTGATCGGCCAGCCCACCCAGCGGTCCCACGGGAAGCCGCCGCGCGTCGCCGGCCAGAGCACGAGGCCGCCCACCACCGCCACCAGCCCGAGCGAGATCGGCAGCAGCACCTTCCAGGCGATGTGCATGAGCTGGTCCACGCGCGAGCGAGGCAGCGTCCAGCGCAGCCACATCATCACGAAGACGAGCGCCCACGCCTTGAAGAGCAGCCAGAACCAGCCGAGCGGGACGGGCCCGAGCTGCTGCAGCGCCGGGATCGGCGCGAGGTAGCCGCCCAGGAACAGGACGCTCGCGACCGCCGATAGCACGAACATCTCGGTGTACTCGGCCAGGAAGAAAAGCGAGAAGAAGAAGCCGCTGTACTCGGTGTGGAAGCCGGCGACGAGCTCGCTCTCGGCCTCGGGGATGTCGAAGGGCGCGCGGTTCGTCTCCGCGAGCCCTGCGGTGAAGAACACCAGGAACGCGACGGGCATCAGCGGGAAGTAGCGGAACAGGAACCAGTGATGGAGCCCGCCCGCCTGCGCGAGCGTCAGGTCCTGGAGCGAGAGGCTGCCGACGATCAGCACCGGCACCAGGATGATCATGAGCGCCGGGATCTCGTACGACACGATCTGTGCCGCCGAGCGCATCGCGCCGAAGAGCGCGTACTTGTTGTTCGAGGCCCAGCCCGCCATGATCAGCCCGACGGTCGAGATCGAGGATACGGCGATCACGTAGAAGACGCCGACGTTCAGGTCCGCGGGCTGCAGCCGCCCGCCCCAGGGGATCACGACTAACGGCAGGAACGCGCCGACGCTCACCAGCAGCGGCGCGGCCACGAACAGCCTGCGGTCGACCCCGCGCGGGAAGATCGCTTCCTTGAACAGCAGCTTGACCGTGTCGGCGATCGTCTGCAGCACACCGTAGGGCCCGACGCGCATCGGGCCGAGCCGGTCCTGCATGAAGGCCGAGATCTTGCGCTCCGCGTACACGTAGCCGATCGGACCGAGCGACATGAAGGTGAAGCAGGCGAGCGCCGGCAGCGCCGCGCACAGCACCGCGACCGCCCACGCGGGCCAGCCGGCGACGTCGGGCACGAGCGAGACGAGGATGCGGTAGGTCGCGTCCATCAGCGGCTCACCGGTCGATCTCGCCGAGCACGATGTCGAGGCTCCCGATGAGCGCGATCACGTCCGCGATCATCATGCCCTTGGCCAGGTTGTGGAAGACACTCATCGCCGTGAAGCACGGGCTCTTGACTTTGAGCCGGTACGGGTTCACGTTGCCGTCCGACACCAGGTAGTAGCCGAGCTGGCCGCGCGGCGCCTCGCTGCGGCAGTAGACCTCGCCCTTCGGCGGCTTCACGCGCTTCGGCACCTTCTCGTGGACGTCCGCCTTCTCCATCTTCTCGAGCCGGTCGAGAGCCTGGTGCACGATCTTCGAGCTCTCGCGCATCTCGGCGACGCGCACCCAGTTGCGATCGAAGCAGGAGCCGACGGGCCCGTACTGGCCCGTGCCGACGCAGACCTCGAACTCGTAGCCCTGGTAGCCGCTGTAAGGCTCGTCCTTGCGCAGGTCGTACGCGAGGCCGCTGCCGCGCAGGTTGGGGCCGCTGAGGTCGTAGGCGATCGCGAGCTCGCGCGGGCACACACCCACGCCCGCGATGCGCTTCACGAAGATGCGGTTGTGGATGATGAGATCGAGCAGCTCGGGGAACGTCACCGAGTCGAACTCGCTCAGCATGTCGCGCGTCGCGCGCAGGAAGCCGTCGGGCAGGTCGTGGCTGACGCCGCCCACCCAGTTGTAGTTGTAGAGCAGCCGCGCGCCGCAGGTCCACTCGAAGAGGTCGAGGATCTTCTCGCGGTCGCGCAAGAGGTGCAGGAACGGCGTGAAGGCGCCGATGTCCATGGTGTACGTGCCGACCGCCACCGCGTGCGACGCGATCCGCTGCAGCTCGGCCATCAGCACGCGCAGCGTCTGCACGTAGGGGCTGGGCTCGATCCCCAGGAGCTTCTCGACGGTGAGCGCGAAGCCGAGCGTGTTGCCCATCGCGGCCACGTAGTCCATGCGGTCGGCGTAGGGCAGGACACCGGGATAGTCGACGTTCTCCGCGTGCTTCTCGAAGCAGCGGTGCAGGTAGCCGATGTGCGGGCGCGCCGCGCGCACCACCTCGCCGTCGGTGCGCAGCTCGAGCCGCAGCACGCCGTGGGTCGCCGGGTGCTGCGGGCCCATGTTGACCACCATCTCGTCGGTGTCGAGCCCGTCGCCGTCCCAGTCGGATATCCAGGGCGCCGTCGAGCTCACGGCTCCTCCTGGCTGCGGTTCGCGGGCGTGAAGTCGAACGGCCCGACGCCGATCGGCTCGCCGCCGAGCGCGCGCTCCTGCATCTGCTGCGTCGGCTTCACGTGCATCCCGTTGTAGTACTCGGGGTCCTGCCAGTCCTTGCGCAGCGGGTGGCCCTCCCAGTCGTCGGGGAGCAGGATCCGGCGCAGGTCCGAGTGGCCGGTGAAGGCGATCCCGAAGAGGTCCCACGCCTCGCGCTCGTGCCAGTTCGCGACGGCCCAGACGCCCTCGACCGACGGCACGGCGGGACTCTCGCGCGGGAGCTGGACCTTGAGCGCGAACGTGTGGCGGTGGCGATACGAGAAGAGGTGGTAGACGACCTCCATCCGCGGCGGCGTCTCCTTCGGGTAGTCGACACCCGAGAGGCACATCAGGTTGTCGAAGGCGAGCGCCGGGTCGGCCTTGCAGAAGGCGGCCACCTCGGCGATCGCCAGCGGCTCGACGATCGCGAAGGGCGAAACCGCGGCGAGGTCCGCCCCGGTGATGCGATCGCCGAAGGCCGCGGCCAGGGCCCCGTGGATCGCCGGCGCGTCCATCGCTACTTCTTTCCCGCGGCGACGGGCTGGTCGGCGGCGCCGTCGAGGGTCGCGCCGGCGAGGCTGCCCACGGTGAGGCCGCGCTTGCGCAGCACGCGATCCTCCTGGATCTTCTCCTGCAGCTTGAGCAGGCCGTAGAGCAGCGCCTCCGGCCGCGGCGGGCAGCCCGGCACGTAGACGTCGACAGGCACCACTTCGTCGACGCCTTTCAGCACGTGGTAGCCGTGCCGCCAGTAGGGGCCGCCGTTGTTGGCGCAGGAGCCCATCGACACCACGTACTTCGGCTCCGGCATCTGCTCGTAGAGCCGCTTCACGCGCGTCGCCATCTTGAGCGTGACCGTGCCGGCCACGATCATCAGGTCGCACTGGCGCGGCGTGCCGCGCGGCATGATCCCGAAGCGGTCGAGGTCGTAGCGGCTCGCGCCCGTCGCCATCATCTCGATCGCGCAGCAGGCGAGGCCGAAGGTCATGAACCAGATGCTGTTCTTGCGGCTCCAGTTGATCAGCTGGTCGGCGCTCGCCACGATCACGCCGTCCTCGAAGCGGTTGTGGATGAGCCCGCGGACCGGCGTCGGAGTGCTCACGGCCGTTCCTCCGGCCGCACCCACGCCAGATCGCCCTTGCGCCACACGTAGGCGAGCGCCACCACCAGGATCGCGATGAACACGAGACCCTCGAGGTAGGCGAGCAGCCCGAGCTCGCGGAAGACGGTGGCCCACGGCAGCAGGAACACGGCCTCGACGTCGAAGACGACGAAGACGAGCGCGAACACGTAGAAGCGGATGTTGAACTGCACCCACGCATTGCCGACGGGGCTCTCGCCGCACTCGTACGTCGTCAGCTTCTCCTCGGAAAATCGCGACGGCCGCAGCGCCTTCCAGAGCACGAGCGCGAACAGCAGCAGGCCCACGACCGTGGCGAGGAAAACCAGGATGCTCGCGTGC
>DATBSL010000138.1:0-2527 GCA_036559805.1 Vicinamibacteria bacterium | reverse complement strand
GACGCTCCCGCTCGCGTTTCTGGCACTCACGTCGTGTGTCGCTCCACGCGGCTCGCTTGAGAGACAGCGGGTGACGCTGAAGCTCGCCTCGCCCGAGCCGCTCGCCTTCGCGCGCGCCAGCGCTCCGCGCGCGTTCCGGCTGCCCGACGACCACGGCCCGCACTTCGAGTTCCAGACGGAGTGGTGGTACTACACCGGCCAGCTCGCCGCCGAGGACGGCCGCCGCTTCGGCTTCCAGCTCACGTTCTTCCGCCGCGGTCTCTCGCCCGGGCCGCCGCCGGAGAACGGCCTCGCCACGAACCAGGTCTACTTCGCGCACTTCGCCGTGACCGACGTCGCCGCGGGCCGCCACGCCTCGGCCGAGCGCGTGAGCCGCGGGGCCGCCGGGCTCGCGGGGGCGAGCGGAGAGCCGTTCCGGGTCTCCGTCGAGGACTGGACGGCCGACGCGACGAGCCCCGACGGCGGCACGCTCCGCCTGCGCGCGCGCGACGGCGCTCTCGAGCTCGGCCTCGAGCTTCGGGCCGCGAAGCCGCTCGTGGCGCACGGCGACCGCGGCCTCTCGCCGAAGAGCGGCGAGCCCGGCAACGCGTCCTACTACGTCGGCTACACACGGATGGCCGCGCGCGGCCGCATCGGCACGGACGGCGCAGGCATCGAGGCCGCGGGGGAGGCGTGGTTCGACCACGAGTGGAGCACGAGCGCCCTTGGCCCGAACGCGGTCGGCTGGGACTGGTGGAGCCTGCAGCTCGACGACGGCCGGGAGCTGATGCTGTTCGAGATCCGCCACGCCGACGGCAGCCGCGGCGAGGCCTCGAGCGGCACGCTCGTCGAGCGGGACGGGCGTGGCCGGCGCCTGAACCCCGCGGACTTCGAGGTGACGGTCTCGCGGCGCTGGACGAGCCCTCACACCCGAGCCGAATACCCCGCCGCGTGGAGCATCCACGTCCCGTCCGAAGCGCTCGCTCTCGAGGTCGCGCCGCTCGTCGCGGACCAGGAGATGCGCACCTCGTTCGTCTACTGGGAGGGCGCCGTGAGCGTCACGGGAACGAGCCTGGGGCGGCCGCTCGCCGGCCGGGGCTACGTCGAGCTCACGGGCTATGCCCGCTCGATGCAGGGCGTGTTCTAGACTCTCGGCGGCTCCCATGGATCGCGAAGAGACGGGCCTCGTCCGCAGCCTCACGCGCGTCGACACGACGGCCCTCGTCGTGGGCACCGTGATTGGCACCGGCGTCTTCCTCAAGACGGCCGTGATGGCCCAGGACGTCGGCAGCCCCGGGCTCGTGCTCGCCGCCTGGGTGGCCGCGGGGCTGCTCTCGCTCGCGGGTGCCCTCACCTACGCGGAGCTCGGGGCCATGCTCCCACACGCGGGCGGGGAGTACGTCTACCTGCGCCGCTCGTACGGCGAGGCCGCGGCGTTCGCCTTCGGCTGGATGCGCTTCTTCGTTGCCGGCAGCGGCTCGATCGCGATCCTCGGCACCGGCTTCGCGATCTTCCTGTCCGCCTTCGTGCCCCTGGACAGCGTGTGGCTCGCATCGCGATACACGCTCTTCGGCCAGGAGGTCCACTGGCAGCTCGGCGCGAAGCAGGCGGTGGCGGTCGGCGCGATCCTCGTCTTCTCCGCGCTCAACTGCCTGGCCGTTGCGTTCGGCGGCCGGCTGCAGTCGATCCTCACCGTGCTCAAGCTCGCCGGCATCGCCGTCGTCGTGGGCGGCGTCTTCCTGTTGTCCGAAACCGCGAGCTGGTCGCACCTCGCGAGCCCGGCGGGCGCCGCGAGCGTGCCCGCGGCGGCCGCGTTCGGGACGGCGATGCTGGCGGCGCTCTGGGCCTACGACGGCTGGAACAACATGCCGATGGCGGCGGGCGAGGTGCGCGACCCGGGCCGGAACATCCCGTTCGCGCTCGTCGCCGGCATGGCCCTGATCATGGCGATCTACTGCCTGGCCAACCTCGCCTACTTCTACGCCCTGCCGTGGGGCGAGGTCGTGACCTCGAACTCGACGCGCTTTCGCGACGCACTGCCGGTGGCCACGAGGGCGGCGCAGACATTCCTCGGCGAGTGGGGCGGCCGTGTCGTGTCGCTCGCCTTCATCCTGTCGACGCTCGGGGCTCTCAACGGCTCGGTCCTGGCGAACGCGCGCGTTCCGTTCGCGATGGCCCGCGACGGCGTCTTCTTCGCGGGCATGGCCCGGCTCAGCCCCGCGAGCCGCGTGCCGGTGTGGTCGATCGGAGTCCAGGCCGTCTGGTCGTGCCTGCTGGCGCTCTCGGGGACGTACGACCAGCTCACCGACTGCGTGGTCTTCGCATCCTGGATCTTCTACGGGCTCGTCACTTCAGCGGTGTTCGTCCTGCGGCGCAAGCTCCCCGACCTCGCGCGCCCGTACAGGACGCTCGGCTACCCGCTCGTGCCGCTCGTGTTCGTGGCGACCGCCGGGTGGCTGGTGGTCAACACGCTCGTGCAGCGGCCGGTCGAGTCGGCCGCGGGCCTGGCGCTCGTCGCCGCCGGCCTGCCCTTCTACTTCCACTTCCG
>DATBSL010000137.1:0-31623 GCA_036559805.1 Vicinamibacteria bacterium | reverse complement strand
GGCGAGGGGGCGGCCGAGTGCCGCCGCGAGAGTCTCCATCGGACGAAGGCGCCGTGCAAGACGATTCTTCGTCGTGTTCGCCCGGTGGAGTGCGGCGCAGGAAGGGCTCGGATATGCTTCGACGTCGTCTCCGGCATCCTGGAGTGAGGTGACGCGTCCATGAGCAGCAGCCCGCTGGACCGGCCGGCCGCCCCGGCGAGCCCGATCGACCGGCTGCTGCGCGCGTTCGGCGACGTGCAGGCGGGCGAGGGCGTGACCGTGCTGCTCATGCTCTCGAACATCTTCCTCACGCTGCTCTGCTACTCGATCATCAAGGTCGTGCGCGAGCCGCTGATCCTGCTCGGCGGCGGGGCGGAGGTGCGCTCTTACTCCTCGGCGGGGCAGGCCGTCCTGCTGATGCTGTTCGTGCCCTTCTACAGCTGGTTCGCCTCCAGGGTGGATCGCCGCAAGCTGCTGATCGGCGTCACGCTCTTCTTCGTGGTCAACATCGAGCTCTTCGCGCTCGCGGTGGCGGCCCACGTCCCGCTCGTCGGCGTCGCCTTCTTCATCTGGGTGGGGATCTTCAACAATGCGCTGACCGCGCAATTCTGGTCGTACGCCAACGACATCTACACCAAGCCGGCAGGGAATCGGCTGTTCCCGATCATCGCGATCGGCATGACGGCGGGCGCGCCGCTCGGCTCGCTCGTGGCCGGGCGGCTCTCGGCGGCGCACGTGCCGCCGCAGATGATCCTGCAGGTCTCGGCGGCGCTTCTGCTCCTGAGCCTCGGGCTCTACCTGGCGGTGAACTCGCGCGAGACGCTGCGCGCGCCGAAGACGCAGGAACAGGGCGCCCTCGCGGCCGGCAACGGGTTCGCGCTGGTGCTGAAGAGCCGCTACCTGCGCTTGATCGCGCTCCTGATCGTGCTGCTGAACGTCGTCAATACCACCGGCGAGTACCTGATCGCGCACCTCGTCGAGCTGCACGCCCGCGAGGCCGCGGCGGCCGACAGCACGTTCAGCCCGGAGGCCTGGATCGGCGCCTTCGCCGGGAGCTACCAGTTCTGGGTGAACGTGGTGGCGCTGCTGCTGCAGTTCTTCGTGACCTCGCGGCTCGTGAAGTACGCGGGCCTGCGCGGCGCGCTCCTGGCGCTGCCGCTGATCGCACTCGGCGGCTACTCGATCGTGGCGCTCGGCGTCAGCTTCGCGGTCGTGCGCTGGGTCAAGACCACGGAGAACGCGACCGACTACTCGATCATGAACACGGCGCGCGGCCTGCTCTGGCTGCCGACGACGCGCGAGGAGAAGTACAAAGGCAAGCAGGCGGTCGACACATTCTTCGTGCGGGCGGGGGACCTGCTGCAGGCGGGGCTCGTCTACGCCGGCACGCACTTCCTGCTGCTGAGCGTGCGTGGCTTCGCGGTCGTCAACGTGCTGCTGACGCTGGCGTGGCTCGCCGTCGCCTTCGCAATTCTGAGGGAGAACCGGGCGCTCGCGCAGGCACCGCCGCCGCAGACGCCCTGAGCCGACTCCGGATCAGACGACGATCACCTCGATGTTGCGGGCGCGCAGCGCCGCCAGCACCTCGGGGTTGGCGCCGGAGTCGGTGATCACCTTGTGCACCGCGTCGAGCTTGGCGATCACCGAGAGGCTGCGGCGCTGGAACTTCGAGGTGTCCGCCACCACCACCACCTCGCGCGAGACCTGGATCATGACCGCGTTCAGCTGGGCCTCGACCACGTCGGGCGTCATCAGCCCGATCTCGGGGTCCAGGCCGTCGACGCCCAGGAACAGGCGGTCGGCGTGCAGGCCGCGCAGCGTCGCCTCGGCCGGGGGGCCCGCGAGCGAGTAGGACATCTGGCGCAGCACGCCGCCGATCATGATCAGCCGCAGGTGGGGCAGGTTGGCGAGCTCCATCGCGATGTTGAGCGCGTTGGTGATCACGTTGAGCGAGCGCAGCTTCAAGAAGCGGATCTGGCGCGCGATCTCGGCGGTGGTGGTGCCGGAGTCGAGCATCACCGTCTCGCCGTCCTTGATCATCTGGGCGGCGGCGTACCCGATCCGCACCTTCTCCGAGTGGTGGAGCGTCTCCTTCACGGTGATCGGCACGTCTTCCGGCGTGTCGCCGCGCCGTAGCGCCCCGCCGTGGGAGCGCACGACCGCCCCCAGGTCCGCGAGCGCATCGAGGTCGCCCCGGATCGTGACCGCCGAGACCGAGAAGCGCGCCACCAGCTCCTCGACCGTCACGCGCTCCTGCTTGTCGACGAGCTCCAGGATGCGCCGGCGCCGCTCCTCGACGAGCAGCCGGGGCGCGCGCCCCTTGCCGGCGCCGGCCTCCTTCCTGCGAGTGCGCATGGCGGGCATCATAGAGGCAAGCTCGCGGATCCTGCCACTCGCGTGGCCGCGAGGCCGCACGCCCGCGCGTAGCGCGCCAGCACGCCGCGCACACGGAGGCGCGCGAGCCGCGCGGCCTGCCCCGGCCGGGCGCCGCGCTCGCAGGCGTCCGCGCACTCCGGCAGGTGCTGGCTCACGAGCCCTCGCGGCAGGCGCTCGCCGTCGAGGTTCGCGAAGAGGCGGCGCAGGGCGTCCTGCACCTCCGGGGCCGGCCAGTAGTAGCGGGCCCGGTCGGAGAGGCTGAATTGCCGCCGGATGCGGAGCGTCGGCTCGTCCCCTTCGCCGTAGTACGCCTTCCAGTGACGCGGGTTGGCGCGCATCGCCCTGTCGAGGGCATCGCGCAGCCCGGAGAGGCGGCCGGGGGCGCGCGTCTCCAGCAGCTCGCGCTCGATCGCCTCGAGCGCAAAGGCGGCCTCGCGGAAGGCGAACGTCAGCTCGGGGCCGACCTTGAGGATCGCGAAGTGGTCCGCGACCAGCGCGCGCAGCGCCGCCTCGTCCTGGTAGTCCGTCGAGTGCGCCTCGAACACGAGGCGCTCCTGGCTCTCGGCGAAGCCACGCAGCCCCGCGGCGGCCTCCGGGCGGTATGGGAACACGACGTCGTCGCCGAACTCCACACCGGGCTGCACCACCTGTGCCAGCACCCGCTCCCACGCGCGCTCGAGCCCACGCCGTGCGAACGCCTCGCACGTCAGGCGCAGGCTGCGCTCCGCGTCGGCCACGCTCGTCGCGGCGGGGCCCCGGTGGCCGGCGGCCTGCCCGCCCGGCGGCGGGACCTCGGTGCCGACGACGTAGACGGGCTGCGGCACGCCCGGCGCGCGATCCGCGGCGGCCGCCTCGGCGACCGCGGCGAGGTCGGCGGTGCGCGACGCCACGAGCGCGTCGGGCGGCCCCCCGGGTGGATCGTCGGCGCAGCGCATGCTCGCGTCGAGGTGGAGCTTCACGTACCCCGCGCGCACGTAGTGGCGCACCATCTCCGCCGCTCGCTCCATCGCGACCGCGGCGGCAAGACCCGCCCAGGGGTTCGGGCCCAGGTGGTCGCCGCCGAGGACCACTCGATCCACCGGCAGCCCCGCTTCCTCGGCGAGGCGCGACACCAACATCACGAACTCCGCCGGCGTCTCGCCCGTGTAGCCGCCTTCGTGGTTGACCTGGTTGCTGGTCGATTCGACGAGGACGCTCGAGTTGTCGCCTCGCGCCTGCTCGAAGGCGGCGAGCAGCACCAGCGGATGGGCGGAGCAGATCGAGGCGATGCCGAGCGCCTGCCCCCGCTTCTGTGCGCGCACCAGGTCCGCGAGCACGCCGGAGTCGGAGCGCGCCGCCTTCAGCTCAGCCATCGGTCCAGGTTCTCCCGCACGAAGGCGTCGTCCGTCAGCTGCGGGTAGGCGGCGAGCACGCGGTCGATCTCGTCCGCCTGCCCGGGCGACAGGTCCTCCCGCGGGTCGAGGCAGTAGCGTCCGGCGAGCAGCCCCTGGCGTCGCAGCACCTCGTGGATGCCCGGGATGCAGCCGTGGAAGCCGTTCCGCGCGTCGAAAAGAGCGGCGTTCGCGTCGGTGAGCTGCTGGCCAAGCGCGAGCAGCTCGAGCGCCGCCGCACCGCCTTCGCGCCGGCAGCGCTTCACGGCATCGAGCAGCTCCGCCGCCCGCAGCGTCCAGACGCCCCACTGTCCCAACAACCCCCCGACGAAGCGCAGCGGGCTCGCCCCCGCAGGCTGCGGGAACTCCGCGAGCAGATCGGGCACGATCGCGTCGTCGTTGCCCGTGTAGAGGGCCACGTCGCCAGAGCGCCCGCTCGCCGCGAGCGCCCGCACGACGTCGAGCGTCTGGTAGCGGTTGAACGGCGCCACCTTGATCGCCACGACGGCCTCGATCTCCAGGAACGCCCGCCAGAACGCCTCGTCGAGCAGCCGGCCGCCCACCGCGGGCTGCAGGTAGAAGCCGACGAGCGGAAGCACCTCGGCGACGCCCCTGCAGTGAGCGACGAGATCAGCGGCGCTCGCGTCGCGCATAGCCCCGAGACTGAGCAGCACGGCGTCGTAGCCGAGCGCGCGGGCGGTCTCTGCCTCGGCGACGGCCTGCCTGGTGGGGCCGATCGCCCCGGCGATCCTCACGAATCCCGTCGTCCGATGGCTTTCGGCAGTGGCCGCTGCCAGCCTCAGCACCGGCTCGAACAGGCCCGCCGCCCGGATCGCGAACTGCGTGGAGTGGACGCCCACCGCGATCCCGCCGGCGCCGGCCGCGGCGTAGTAGCGGGTGAGCGCCACCTGCCGGCGCTCGTCCAGCTTCCGCTCCGCGGTGAGCGCCAGCGGGTGGGCCGGGATGACCAGCCCCTCGAGCAGCCGGGCGCGCAGCCGCGCGACGCGCTCAGAAGCGGCCATCGACGGCCTCGAAGTGCGTGGGCTTGGCGAGGCTGCGGCCGCCTGCCTCCAGCCACGCGGCAACCCATCCGACGAGGCGCGCGAGCCCCACCTCGGGAGCGCCGAGCCGCGAGACGCAGAGGGCGGGATCCCCGAGGAGCGCCGGGCCCGGCTCGCCCGAAAAGCGGGGCGTCCGCGAGAAGCGTTCGCCGAAGGCTTCCGCGACCTCGCGCACGGACACGACCTCGGGTCCCGTCACGACCAGCGGCCGCGGCGGGCTCTCACAGAGCGCGAGCGCGCGGAAGGCGTACGCGTTGGCGTCCCCCTGCCAGATCGCGTTGACGCGGCCGACGCCCAGGTCCACGGTCTCGCCCGCGTGAACCTTCCGCGCCACGTCCACGAGCGTGCCGTACCGCAGGTCGACGGCGTAGAAGAGGCGGAACAGCAGCGAGCGCGTGCCGCGCTCGCGCGCGGCGTGCTCGAAGATGCGCTCGCGGCCGACGCAGGTCTGGGCGTACTCGCCGAGAGGGCCGACCGCGTCGCTCTCCGTCGAGCCCGGCGCGCCGGGCGGAACCAGCGGATACACGTTCCCGCTCGAGAACACGACGAACCGGCTCTCCGCGAAGTGTCGCGCCACGATCGACGGCGCGACGACGTTGTGCGCCCAGGTGAGGTCGGGACGTCCTGTCGAGCCGAACTTGCGGCCGGCGAGGAAAAGGACGTTCGCGAAGCGGGGGAGCCGAGCGACCGCGTCCGGGTCGAGCAGGTCGCAGGCGACTGCCTCGATTCCCTGGCCCTCGAGGCGCTCGCGGAGTCCGGCCTCGGAGAAGCGCGCGACGGCCAGCACCCGGCGCGAAGCGGACACGGCGTCGAGCGCGCGCCGCACGCGACGCGCGAGCGAGGGGCCCATCTTCCCGCCGGCTCCGAGCACGATCACGTCGCCCTCGAGGGCGCGCGCGAAAGCGACGTCCTCGGCCGTCGGCCGCGAGAGGAGCTCCTCGAGCTCCTCTTCGCTGCGTACGACCGGGGGCAGGGAAGCGGCGGGTAGGGTCACGGCGGGTCCCGCGGAGAGAGTGGCGACGACGACGGCGTGGCCCCGCTCCCCGTGAACGAGCGGAGGCCACGCCGCGATGAAACGGCTAGAAGGTGGCTCTCAGGCCTATGCGGAAGACTCTCCCCGGTGAAAAGCCTTCCCGGTTCTCGATGGGTCCCGCGCCGAGGTTGGCGGTCGTGCCGTTGTCGGTGGTGCCGTCGATCACGTAGTCGTCCAGCTGGGCGAAGCCGTCGCCGTACCCGGTGAAGAACTGGGGATGGTTGAAAGCGTTGTCCAGCATCGCCGACAGCTGTAGCCGGAAATGGCCCCGGCTGACGACGTCCTTGTAGATCCCGAAGTTGACCACCCAGGTCCCGGCTCCGCGCAGGCTGCCCTTGCCGGCGTTGCCCAGCTGGCCGTCGGGAGGCAGCGCGTAGGCCGTGACGTCGTAGAAGGCGTCGCGCGTGCCGCCGGTATTCGGGTCGTGGGTCTGGTCCGGCCGCCACGCGCAGCAGAAGAAGTTGCCGAGCCCGTCGAGGGGCTTGCCGGTGTTCCAGGGGCTGGTCGTGTAGAAGCTCGAGAAAAACGGAGTCAGGTTGTTGCCGCTCCGGGCCTGGAACAGCGTCGACACCGTCCAGCCGCCGAACAGCGTGTCCGCCCAGCCCGGCATGTTCGCGCCGTGCTTGCGGCCCTTGCCGAACGGGACGTCCCAGGTGGCGTTCAGCACCACCCGGTGCTTCACCACGTTCGGGTCCGGCCCGCGGTCCTTCTCGATGTCGTAGGGGTCGAACATCACGGGGCCCAGGCTGCTGTTGCCGGTGTCGGGGGCGTTGCCGTCCGAGTCGGCGTAGGTGTAGGCCACGTTCACGGCGAAGCCGTCCTTCCAGCGCCGCCGCAGCTCGACCTGGGCCGCGTGTAGCTGACCCTCGCCGCGGTTGTCCACGTGGTCCATGTAGTAGCCATAGAGCGGGAACGGCAGCCGCGCGTAGTCGTCGGGGTTGGACGGGTCGAAGGGCGTAGTGCTCGCGGGCAGCGTGTTGAAGTCGCGGTCCACGAGCAGGCCCCGCATCGTGGAGCCGATGTAGCTCAGGCGCACGCCGAGGTCGCCCGGCAGCAGCTGCTCCAGGCTGAGGTTGTACTGGTAGATGCTGGGGCTCTGGACGTCGGGGTTGATGCCCTGCTGGCCGAAGTCGGCCGGATCGACGAACGGGTTTCCCCGCGAGAAGGCCGTCGCCAGCCCGCCCCCGCTGAACCTCTGCGTGTAGCGGAACTGGTTGGCGGCAAGCAGGTCGCGGACGCCTTGCACGGCCACCGTCGGGTGGAACAGGCCGAAGCCGCCCCGCAGCACGGTCCGATCGCTGCCGCCCAGCCGCCACGCGAAGCCGACGCGTGGGCTGAAGTTGTTCTTGTCCGTGTTGATCAGGGCGTCGTTCAGGCCGACGTCGCTCGCGAGCCGGGTGCGGCCGAGGGCTTGCAGGCCGGGCGGCAGCAGCGCCGCGGTCGCGGCGTTCGGGACCACCGTGTAGCCGCCGTCCTCGGGGAAGAAGTTGGCGACCACGTCGCTACTCTCGTGCCACACCCCGACGAGCTCCCAGCGCAGGCCGAGGAAGACGGTCAGGTCGTTGCCGACCCGCCAGTCGTCCTGGGCGAAGAGCGCGAAGTCGTTGGAGATGCCGTCGAGGTCGCCGCGCTGCGTGACGTGGTCGCCCGCGTCACGCGTGATCCCGAGCAGCATGTTCGACAGGGCGTTGCCCGAGTTGTTGTTGGTGAAGCGGTACTGGCCGCGGAAGTTCACCCCCTTGCCGAAGCCGTCGACCGCGCTGTTGCGCGTCCAGAGCCCGCCGAACTTCAGCGAGTGGCTGCCCTTCACCATGCTCAGGTTGTTGCTGATCGAGAACGAGTTCTGCTTGATGGTCCGGTCCGCGTTGCGGCTGCCGTCCGTGACGTTCGTGGGACGGCTCGCGGCCGCGCCTCCGGCGAAGTTGAGCGAAGGGAAGCCCGGGCGGTCGGGCGAAAGGCTCGGCGCGGTCTCGAGGCCGAGCAGCGCGTTCACCTCCCCGACCGTGAAGTGGCTCTGGCGCTCGGTCTTGTCGTAGTTGTAGCCCACGCGGAACTCGTTCACCGTCGTGGCAGACAGGATCTTCGTCCAGCCGGCGATCACGGTCGCGGTGTCGAGCCTCGTGTCCCGGATGCCCAGGTTCGGGAGCGCGGCGCCGGCCTCGAACTGGATGTTGCTGGGATCGCGGTTCTGGTAGCTCGCTCGCAGGAACAGCGAGTCGTTCTTGCTGGCCTCGTGGTCGAAGCGCAGGTCCGCCCGCTGGCGGTTGCGCGTCTCCGGGACGAACTCCTGGTAGACGCCCATGCCGCTCGCGAGCGTCCCCTGGTTCGGCAGCGGGTAGAAGAAGTCGAGCATCCTCTGGGCCACGGGATCGATGCGATTCGCCGGGATCACGTTGCCCGGAAACGGCTGGCCCGTGAGCGGGTCGCGGATCACGAAGTTCGCGCCCGAGAAGTTGCCGGCGCGCATCGCCGCGGTCGGGACGTTGGCCCGGCCGCCGCCGTAGATCTCCTTCTGGTTCGAGCCCTCGTAGTTGGCGAAGAAGAACGTCTTGTCCGCCACGAGCGGTCCGCCGAGGCTGAATCCCCAGCGGTGCGCGTGCGTGTCGGAGTTGGGCTCGCCCCGCTCGGCTCCGGCTTGCTTCTGGTTGTAGGTGAGCGCGTTCAGGCTGTCGGCGTTGTAGTCGTAGAAGGCGGAGCCGCGATAGCTGTTGCCGCCGCGCTTGGTGGTCACCACCACGCCCGCGAGCCCGCCGTACTCGGCGCTGTACGAGTTCGAGAGCACCTGGATCTCGCCGATCGCGTCGAGGCCGGGAGCCGAGTTGCCCACGGTGCCGAAGATCGCGTTGGTCGACGCCTGCCCGTCCTGGACGTACGACACGCCGTAGGTGCGGCCACCCAGGAACTGCATGTCGTCGCTGCCGCCGAGCACGTTCGGGTTGAGCAGCAGGAAGTCCTGCATGTCGCGGCTGTTGCGCGGCAGGTCGCGGAGCTGCTGCTCGTCGAGCGCGACGGAGACCGACGGGCTCTCCGTCACGATGTTGGCGGCGGCCTCGCCGGACACGGTGACCGTCTCCGCCACGCCGCCGAGCTCGAGCCTGGCGTCGATGCGAGTGACGCCGCTCGTCCGCACGACGACGCCCGTCGTCTCGAACTTCTTGAAGGAGGTGGTGACGATCTCGATCCGGTAGCTGCCTGGCCTCAGGTTGGACGCCTCGTAATGGCCTTCCGCGTCGGTCGTCACGGTGCGGGGCACGCCCGTGCCCTCGTCCGTGATCAGGACCGGCGTCGCCGGCAGCATGGCGCCTTGCGGATCGGTCACGCTGCCGCGGATCGTGCCGAGGACCGACTGGGCGTGCAGCGGAACCGCAGCCACCAACGACAGCAAGAGCACCATGCGCCCGGGCATCGACGACCAAGCCCTGGACGCGTGCCCGAACCGATCTCGTCGCATGTGTGTCCTCCCTCGGCATTCCGCCGGCTCGCGGCCGCCGGCCCAACGCATACGCAAGCAAAGAACAGCTGCGAAGACTTTCTAGTCCTTTTCTTTTCATGTGTCAATCTTATTTTTCATGAATGTTCGGGTGAAAAGCCCCTTCCGCTCACGATATGGTGGAGGCCCGATGAGGCGGCTCCTGGCGGCGGGAATCCTGGCTCTGGCGGGGGGATGCGACTCGCAGCGGCAGGCCGCTCCGCCCTCGCGCCCCAACGTCCTATTGGTCACGCTCGACACTCAGCGGGCGGATCGGCTGGGGTGCTACGGTCACGCGAAAGCCGTGACGCCCACCCTCGACGGCCTCGCGGCCAGCGGCGCCCGGTTCGAGGTCGCCGTGGCGCACGCGCCGCTCACGGCCCCCTCGCACGCCTCGATCCTGACCGGCCTGACACCGCTCGAGCACGGCGTCCGCGACAACGGCGCCTACGTGCTGCCGCCGAGCGTGCGCAGCGTGGCGCAGGACTTCCGCGAAGCGGGCTACCGCACCGCCGGGTTCGTCTCGGGGTTTCCGCTCAAGCGGCGCTTCGGGCTCGACCGCGGGTTCGAGGTCTACGACGACCACCTCCCCCGCGGCAAGGACGCGCGGCGGACGGCCTACGTCGAGCGGACGGCCGATCGCACGACCGACGCGGCGCTGCACTGGCTCGGCTCACCGCCGTCGGGGACCCCGGGGGGGGCCGCGGGCGAGCGCCCGCCGTTCTTCCTGTGGGTTCACTACTTCGATCCCCACGCGCCCTACGAGGCGCCTGCGGAGTTCATGGCGCACGGGGCGTCCCCCTACGACGGCGAGGTGGCCTTCGTCGACGCCCAGCTCGCCCGCCTGCTGCGCCGGGTCGAGGCAGCCGGCAACGGCCGGCCGACGCTCGTCCTGGTGACCGCGGACCACGGCGAGAGTCTCGGCGAGCATGGCGAGGATACGCACGGCATCTTCGTCTACGACGCTACGATCCGGGTGCCGTTCCTGCTCGCGGGCCCGGGCGTGCCGAGCGGGGTCGTGGCGCGCACGGTCGCGCGCGGCATCGACGTCGCCGCGACGCTCCGCGACTACGCCTCGCTGCCGGCGCGGGCGGGCCATGGGCGCTCGCTGCGGCGCGCCGCCAACGGAGAGAAGCTGGGGGACGAGCCAGCGTACGCCGAGTCGCTCCATTCGCAGCTGCAGTACGGCTGGGCCCCGCTCCACGCCTGGCGGACCGCGAGGTTCAAGCTGATCGAGGCGCCGCGGGTGGAGCTCTACGATCTCGAGGCCGATCCCGCCGAGGCGAGCGACCGGTCGGGCGCGGACGGCGCGCGAGTCGAGGCGATGCGGCGCGAGCTGCAGCGCGCCTTGTCCACCACCACGCCCGAGGCCTCGCAGGCGGTGGACGCCGAGACGAAGGAGCGGCTCGCCGCGCTCGGCTACGTCGGGACGGCCGACGGCCGCGCGCCGGTACTGACCGGCCGCGACCCGAAGGACGGCATCGGGCTCGTCACACGCCTCGGCCGCAACGGCATGACGCTCGCGCGCACCGAGCCCGCGAAGGCGATCCGTGAGCTGACGGCGTTGCTCGCCGAGGATCCCGGCATGCTGGTCGTGCTCCGCACGCGCGCCGTGGCATTCGCCGCCGCGGGCCGGCCAGCGGACGCGGTCCGCGACCTGCGCGAGCTCGAGAAGCGCGGGGCGCTCTCGGCCGAGGACGCGGTCGTGCTCGGCGACAACCTGCGCCAGTCGGGCCAGGCGCAGGAGGCCGCGCGCGTGCTCGACCGCACCATCCGCGACAATCCGACGTTCGCCCAGCCGCTGCTCTCGCGAGCGGCCGTGCACGTGCAGCAGCACGACCTGAAGGCGGCGGCGGCGGCGTACGCCAGGGTGCTCGAGCTCGAGCCCGACAACCCGGAGGCGCTGCGGGGGCTCGGCGACGTGGCCCTGATCGAGGGCGACGTGGCGCGGGCCGGGACGCACTATGCGCGGATCCTCGACCTCGACGCGAGCGACGTGGGGGCTCTCACCAAGCTCGGCGTCGTCCGGATGCGGACCGGGCAGCGCGACGAGGCGATCCGGCTGCTCCAGGCTGCGGTCCGGCGCCAACCCGAGAACGCCGAGGCCCTGCTCTACCTCGCGGGCGCCCTCGCCGCGAGCGGCCGCTCGGCCGAGGCCGTGCCGTTCTTCGAGCGCACGCTCGCCGCCGGCCCGCGCACCGCGATGGCGCTCAACGGGCTCGGGCTCACGCGGCTCGAGCTCGGCGACCGGGCCGGCGCAGCCGCCGCCTTTCGCGAGTCGCTACGGCTCGACCCCGACCAGCCGGACGTCGCCCGGACACTGCGCGATCTCGGCCGGCCTTGACGGCTCAGCTCTCGTCGGGCGCCGTGATCAGGATCGGCTCGCGCGCCTCGGCCGCCTGGCCCGAGGCGATGTCGGTGACCAGGACGATCACCTCGTAGAGCCCGGGCGGCGCGCTGTCGAGCGGCACGCCGAGGCTGCGCACGAGAGCGCCGTCGGGACGCGGCTGCATCGGCGTCTCCGGAGCCGCGGCGAGCACGCGTCCGTCCTCGCGCCGGATCGCGAAGCCGGCGGTGACGTTCGGCCGGCCGCTCGCGCGATCGCGAGCCGCGCCGTAGACCTCGAAGCTGCAATGCAGCAGCCCTGCCGCGGCGAACGAGCGTCGCGCCACGGGCTCCGGCACGCGGCCCGGGGCGCCGCCGTCCTCGCGCACTCGGTCGCTCAGCACCAGGCTCGAGACGCGGAGCCCTGTGGGGGCGGGCACGTCGAACTCGTGGGTGAGGCTTCCGAGCCGGCCGCTGTTCCGGTCGCGGACCACGAGCTTCGCCTGGTAGGGGCCGGGAGCGAGCGGCAGCTCGCGGCTGATCGGGAACCACGTCCTCTCGTAACGCGCGCGCGTCTCGGGCCGGAGCGCCATCTCGAACTGCTGGTCGACGCGGGTGGACTCGCCGGTGTCGCGGCGCACCGCCAGCAGCAGCAGCTCGAGCGTGTCGCGGGCGGAGCCCCCCTTCTCGGCGAAGTCGAGGCCGCGGATGTCGGTCTCGAGCGTGACGAGTACCTTCGTGGTGCCGGGGCTCGCCTCGCCGAAGGCCTGCGCGATGGCGCGCAGCGGCAGCTCGGGCAGGTCGAAGGGCGCGTCGAGCGCGCGCTGGAGCGCCGCGTCGCGCCCCTCGGGGGGCCTCGCGGCTCGCGTGTCCTTCCCGGGGGCGTAGTAGCCGCGCCGGGCGCGGACGCGGGCTCCCTCGCGCGCCACCGCGACCTCGATCCTGCGGAAGCGTCCGTCGGCCGCGCGGTTCTTCGGCGCGTAGCCGACCAGGTAGTAGCTCCGCGACTCGCGGGCGATCCGCGCGAGACCCTGGCCCAGGTCGTTGCGGTTCTTCACCACGAAGCCGCCGGTGTCGGCCGCCAAGCCTTCGCTCCCCTCGCTCGCGTCGGCCGTCTCGGAGAGGCCCGCGCCGGTGCTGCGGTCGAGGACGTCCAACGGCTGCGCGACGTCGGCCTGCAGGCCGGAGGTCGCGGCCAAAAGGCCGCGCGCGTCGAGCGAGTAGATCACGGCGTTGGCGCGGAGCGCCTGCGTGACCACGTTGCGGAAGCCGGGGATGCGCGGGTCCTGGACGAGGCCTCCCGAGACGAGCACGAGCGACTTGCGTCCGCGCGCTTCGGCGAGCGCCTCGAGCGAGCGCCCCACGATCCCGAGCGTCTGCTCGAGCCGCGGCAGCGCCCGCGCGTAGACCTGAGCGGCGCGCGCTTGCGCCTCGCCGCGCCAGCCCTGGACCTCGTCGCCGACGTTCACCGGCTCGCGGGGGGTGCTGACGTCGCGCCGGATGTCTCCCGAGGACAGCATCCGGCGCATGACCTGGTCGGTCACGATCGGGTCGCGGTCCTGGTCGATCCGCATCGCTTCGTAGTCGGTCATGTAGTCGCGCATCCACTCGCCGACCCGCTTGCCCTCGAGTCGGGCGAGCAGCCCGAGCAGGGCCTCGCGCCCTTCCGGGATCCGGGCCGTGAAGCGCGTGCCCTGCGACGTGCCCACGACGCCCACGCGGTCGCCGGGCGACACGCCGTCCGCGAGCAAGCTCGCCACCGCCTCGCGCGCGCGCACGGCTTCGGCCGGCGTCAGGTGGAGCTCGTCGAACACGACGACGTAGCTCGCGGGCTCGCGGCCGGGGACGGTCTGGTTCGAGGACGTGCGCGGGCCTGGCGCCGACGCCGGGGCTACTGCCCGCACGGGCGCGGGCCGGTGGACGGCCTCGAAGCTCACGACCTCCTGCACGACTCCGTCCTCGCTCACCGCGAAGTCCTCGCGACGGAGCCCCGTGACCGGCTCGCCCTCGCGTCCCGTCACGACCACGTCGACCGTGACGATCTCGGTTTCGGTGGGGAAGCTGGGACGTTGACCCGCGGCCTGCGGGCTCACGGCCGCGGGATCGACGAGAGCGACGACGAGCAGTACCGTGGCCGCGGACATGCGGCGAACCATACCCGATCTCATCCGAACTCGGGCCCGCATACCAGGGGCTCGAGCTCCGGTTGTCCGTGCGGCATCGTCTCGCCGAGATACATGCGGGTGAACGATCGCGTGACACGCAGCCCCAGCGCGCCCAGCGCCTCGAGCCACAGCGGCTCGTCCCGAGCGTCGACGATCAGCGGACGCCGGCGCCGGTTGGCGACGCACGCCCGCACCAGGTCGAGGGCCGTCTCGCGATCCTCGGCCACCAACGGCCCGACGTGCGCCGAGTGGTCGCCGTGCCGCCCGAAGCAGTAGCCCGCCACTCGCCCCGAGGCAACGGCGACGAAGGCGAGCTCGGGGGCGCGCTCGAGCGCCCAGCGCAGCAGGAAGCCGCGATCGGCGCCGAACACCTGCCGGTCGCGCGCCAGCACGACGTCGATGTCCGCGCCGATCATCGGGCGGGCGCGTTGGCGAGGGCCGCCGGGCCGCTCCGACTCGAGGCGCATCCGCACCAGCCCCGCCGCGTCGAGGTAGCCGTGGCGCCGGTAGATCCCGCGGCCGGCGGGCGTCGCGTCGAGGCCGACCGAGCGCAGGCGGCCGGCCTCGCGGTCGGATGCGCAGCGCGAGGCCACCTCGTCGAAGATGCGCGTGCCGAGGCCCTGCCCGCGCGCTTCGGGGTCCACCAGGATCATGCAGATCCACGCGAGCGCCTCGCCGTAGACCACGGCGCCGCCCGACGCGACCACCCTGCCGTCGAGGGTCGCGACGCGGAACGGCCCGGAGCCGAGCAGCAGCCGCCAGTCTTCGAGCGTCTGGTTCCAGCCGCTCGCCCGCGACAGCCGCAACCCGTCCGCGAGGTCGGCCTCGGTCATGTCGCGGAAGGCGACGCGAGGCTCAGTCTGCGGCACGAGCCCTCGCGTGACCTAGCGCCGGGCCGCGGCGAACACGAAATCGCGAAACGCCCCCGCGTCGTGAAAGCTCTTTGCCGAGGGCGGCGACCAGGCGGCGAACACGGCGTCCTTCTCCGGGCTCGACTTCCCACCCGGACGCTCGATGCGAAAGACGTTGAAGCGCCAGGCGTCGCCCGGCCGGGGCGGCAGCGCGACCCTCCCCGTGGAGGGGAGCGCGCGCAGCCCCGACCACGGCAGGAACGCCGTGGCCGTCCAGCCACGCGACGCCGGGTCGCCGCCTCGCGCGTGCACCCGCGTCGCGAGGTCCGCGAGGTTCCAGTCGATGTCGCCCCTCTTGTCCGGCCAGGGCGAGAGCATGCGCAGGTCGCACGTCACGTTGGCGGGATTGATCTCGAGCTCGTAGTAGTCGCGGCCCGACCGGTCGGGGTCGAGGAAGATCTCGACGACTTCCTCCTCCCAGAGGTGCTCGTCGCGCCGGCTCATCGTGTGCCACGGCGAGGGGTCCGTAGCGTCGAAGCGGAGGAACAGGCCCTCGTCGTTCCACGCCGCGCGGAAGCGCGTGCTGTAGGCCGTGGGGCCCCATTCGACTGCCGAGGCTACGGCCCAGGACGCGTCGTCCGCTCCCAGCAGCGTCTCGCGCGGAACGGCCGTCCGCGCCACCTCGTACCCGGCGGGAGGCGGAGCCGCCCCGGCGTGGACGGCGAGCGCCGCGAGCGCCGCGAGCGCGAGGCCGCGCATCACAGCGTGAGCCCGAGCAGCCGCACGGCGTTCTCGTGGTAGACCTTCTTCAGGATGCCGTCGGGCAGCCCGATGCCGTAGATGCGCCAGCGCCCCTGCGGCGGCACCGGCGCCGGCGCGTAGTCGAAGTACTCGTCCTCGGTCTCGAGGAAGCGGTAGTAGATCTCGTAGAGCTCGTCCTTGAAGACCTGCTGCGGGTACTTTTCGCCCTCCGGGGGCGGGACGGCATCGGTGCCGAAGAAGATGCGGTCCTGGTGCGCCTCGAAGAAGCGCCGCGCGGCGCGCGGCTGGCGTCCCAGCTCGCCGATCCGGGCGCCGAGCTCGACCGTGAAGTTGGGGAAGCGGGCGAGCGACTCCGAGACGAAGGCCAGGTTCTCGGCGTTGTGGCCGACGTGCAGCCCCACGAAGAGCGTCTTGGGGTGCCTTGCGAGCACGCGGTCGCGCGCCTCCATCAGCTGGCGGTGGCTCGGGTAGTCTTTCCCGTGAAAAGACCAGTCGGGGTGGTGGCCGAGCTCGTCCCAGCGCTCGTTCGTGCAGTCGATCGGGAGGAAGAACGCCTCGGGGTCGGAGACGTGGATGTAGACCGGCAGGCGGTGCGCCGCGCAGGCCTCCCACATCGGGTCGAAGCGCCGGTCGTCCACGGTCACGAGCGGTCCCTCGCGCCCGCGCTCGCGCAGGAACAGGCCCAGGGTCTTCAGGACCTTGAGCCCCCGGGCACCGGCCTTCGCGCCGCGCTCGATGGCGTCGGCCTGCAGCTGCGGGTAGCGCGGGTCGCCGAAGGCGGCCCAGATGGGCTCGGTGCAGGTGTGGAAGCGACCGGGGTGCGCGCGGTCGAGGGCGGCGATCGCCTGCTCGAGGCCCCGGCCGAAGCCACCGGTCAGGTTCACGACCGAGCGCACTCCCTTGCGGTCGAGGAGCGCGATTGCCTCCGCCGCGGTGGTGTTGAACGCGACCGAGTCGTCCGACGCATCTCCGCTGCGCCCGCCGCGCGCGAAGGTGAAGTGGGTGTGGACGTCGATCACGGGGTAGCGCGGTGTCGCGACGCGCGTCTCCTTCGCGCGGAGCATCGACCTGGGGCGGAAGTCCGACAGGCGCAGAGCCTCGGCGGGCGCGGGGCAGACGCCTTCGTCCACGCGCGCGGCCGGGGGGCTCACCGCGCCCATCGCGGAGGCTCCGCAGGCGGCGACGAAGCGGCGTCGGTCGAGCTCCATGGTCGGTCTCCTCGGTGGCTGAGCCACGCGGCGCGGACTAGCGGGGGAAGCGGGACAGGATCTTGTGCACCCGAAGGCTCAGCGCGAGCGCCGCGTCGAGATCCCGCAGCCACATGTTGCGCCCGAACATGACACCAGTTGCGCCGCTCTCCATGTAGCGCTTCACTCTCCCGAGCACGACGGCGTCGTCGTCGTTCTTCACGCCGCCCGAGAAGAGCACCATCACCTTTCCGGCCGAGCGCACTACCCGGCGCAGCCTCGCGTCGGGACCCTCGCGCAGCGAGCGGTAGGGCTCGGGGCCCGCTCCCGGCTCGTCCGCCGGCTCGTGGAGCTTGACGACGTCCGCGCCCAGCTCCTCGGCGACGCGCGCCGCGTAGTCCTGGGCGAAGAGGCCGCCCTTGCCGCCCTTCGCCTCGACGTCGCGCCCGCGCGGGTAGGCCCAGACGACGAGCGGCATCCCGAAGCGCTCGCACTCTTGTCGCACCTTCCCGAACTCGCGGAGCTCCACGTCCTGCCGGGGCGAACCCACGTAGACCGTGTAGCCCACGGCGTCGGCTCCGAGGCGCACGGCGTCCTCGACGCTCGCGAAGGCGGGCGAGACCGCCTCGGCGTCATCCGGGATGTTGGTCTTGCCGTTCAGCTTGAGGATCAGCGGGATGCGGCCCGCGTGGTCGCGCATGTACTTTTCAGCGAGCCCCACGCCGAGGGCAATCGCCGAGTAGCGACCGGCCTCGGCCAGCTGGAACTGGAAGCTCGTGTCGAGGGCGGGAGGGTTCGGGAAGAAGTCAGTCGGTCCGTGCTCCAGCCCCTGGTCGAGGGGCAGGACCATCAGCGTCCCGTTGCCGGGACCGTGTCCGTAGAGCAGCCGCCACAGCCGGACCCGCTTGCCGTGCGACAGCGACAGGGAGGAGAGCGACCCCTTCAGCGCGTTGTTTCTTCCTTGACTCTTTCGTTTCATTGCGATAGTTTGCCAATGCTTTCGTTTTGTATCCGATGCTCAAGTCACGTGTCAAGCCGTATTCTCCCGCACTGCACGAGCTTTGGGCGGGCTCGTGCCGGCTGGAGGGCCAGCGGAGACGCACATGAGCGGGCGAGCGCAGCGCGACGCAGCGGCGGATCTCGGCGCGCCTGAGAGCGCACGGATCCCCACGTCCGTCGACGAGTTCCTTGCATCGCTGGCTGGCGCCTCCGAGCTCGGCGCGCTGCTCGGCCACCCCGCAGAGGAGCAGGTCCGCCAAGGCTACGCTCACACGCTCCGCGAGATCGCGCAGCAGCCGGTCACGTGGATCGAGACGGCGAGCCGCATGCACGCGGTGCGCTCCCTGGTCGAGGAGAGCGTCGCCTCTGTCTCGGCGGTCGTGTTCACGGGCTCGGGCAGCTCCGTCTACGCCGCGGAATGCGTCGCTCCGTTCCTGCAGCGCGCGCTCGGCGTCCCGGTTACCGCCGTGCCCGCCGGCCTGATCCTCACCCACCCCGAGGGCTGCCTCCCCCCGAACGGCGCGTTCCTCGTCGTGTCACTGGCCCGCTCGGGCGACAGCCCCGAAAGCCGCGCGGTGGTGGACTTCCTGCTGGAGGAGCGGCCTCAGGCGCGTCATCTCTTCATCACCTGCAACCGCGACGGGGCCCTCGCAACGTCCTACCGCGACCGCGCCGAAGTGCGTACCATCGTGCTCGACGAGCGGACGGACGACCGCAGCCTGGTGATGACCAGCAGCTTCACGAACCTCGTGTTGGCCGGCCGCGCGCTCGCGGGCAGCCACGAGGGCTGCGAGCGGCGGGCCACCGGGCTCGCGCGGGCGGCGGCGGGCCTGCTGCGCGAGCGGACCTCGGAGATCGCCGCGAGCGCGCGGAAAGGCTTCGGCTCGGCCGTCTACCTCGGCAGCGGCTGTCGCCTCGGCTCGGCGCGCGAGGCGGCGCTCAAGATGCTCGAGATGAACGCAGGCGACGTCTGGACCTACGCCGAGTCCTACCTGGGCCTGCGCCACGGCCCGATGACCGCGATCCGGCCCGACACGCTGGTGGTCGCGTTCCTGTCGTCGGACCCGCTGGTGCGCGCCTACGAGCGCGACCTGCTGAGCGAGCTCGACCGCAAGTCGCTCGGGGCGGGACGGGTCGTGCTGGGCGCGGGAGTCCCGAAGGACGTCGTGGCGTCGAAGCAGGCGCTGGTCCTCGACTGCGGAAGCGCCGCGAGCGCGGACGAGGACCTCACGCTGCTCGACGCCCTCGTGGGCCAGCTGCTCGCCTTCTTTCGCTGCCTGGGCTCGGGCTACCGCCCCGACTCGCCCTCGGCGGACGGCGTGATCACGCGCGTGGTCTCCGGCTTCGAGATCCACAGGCGCGACGGAGCCAGGTGAGCCGTTGAAGCAGGTCCTCTGCGCCGGGGAGATCAACGTCGACCTGGTGCTGCAGGGCTACAGCGAGTTCCCGGCTCCGGGGAAGGAGGTGATCGTCGAAAACTCCGAGCTCGTGCTCGGCAGCGCGACGGCGATCATGGCGATGGGCCTCGCACGGCTCGGGGCGCCGGTCGCTTTCGTGGGCCGCGTCGGTGACGACGTCTGGGGCCGCTATTGCCTCGACGAGATGGCGAGCCGGGGCATCGACCTCTCGCGGGTGATCCGCGGCGGCGGTCTCAAGACGGGGGTGACGGTCTCCATCACGCATCCCGCGGACCGCGCGCTGGTCACCTATCTGGGCGCGATCCGCGCGCTGCGCGGCGCCGACATCCCCGACGCGACGCTCGCGGGACTCGACCACCTGCATGCTTCCTCCTTCTTCTTCCAGGAAGGACTGCAGCCGGATTTCCCGGAGCTCTTCGCGCGCGCGCGCCGCGCCGGCCTGACCACCTCGCTCGACACCGGCTTCGACCCGACCGGGGGCTGGGACGGCGGGCTGCGCGCCACGCTGCGCGAAACGGACCTCTTCTTCCCGAACGAGGTCGAACTGCTGGCGCTGACGGGCTGCTCCGATCCCGCGCAGGGCCTTCGCAAGCTCGCGAACACACGCACTCGCGTCGTGGCCAAGCTGGGGACGAGAGGTGCGATGACGCTCGAGGGCGACTGCGTCGTCCACGTCCCGGCCTACGTGGCGCCGGCGGTCGACACGACCGGCGCCGGCGACTCCTTCAACGCCGGCTTCCTGTACCGCTGGCTCGAGGGGGCGCCGCTCGTGGAGTGCCTGCGGCTGGGCTGCGCCTGCGGTGCCCTGAGCACGCGGGGCCTCGGCGGCACGGCCGCTCAGCCGACGCTCGAGGAGGCCGAGGCCCTGGTCCGATCCGGCTCGTGAGCGACCGCAGGCCCGCTCGCAGGGCGATCACTGATGCCCTCCGGCGTACTCGACCTGCGCGCGGGTGAGCGCGCGGCGGTCTGCGTGGAGATCCAGCTCGCGCGCCTTCGCGAGCTCGGCCTCGGCCGCCGTCGTGTCGCCGTTCTCGCGCAGGACGAGCGACAGGAGGTAGTGGCCGATCGCCCGGTTCCTGGAGCTCGATCCCGCCGCCGTGTCGCTGCGAGCCGCTTCTTCCAGTTGCGCAAGGAGCGCATGGGCCGCTGCCTGCTGTCCGAGGGCCTTGGCCGCGAGGGCCTGGTAGTAGGTGCCGAGCGAGGGCTGCGGGTAGCGCTCGCCGAGGATAAGGCGGAGCAGCGCCGCGCGCTCGCGCCCCTGCTGCGCCCGCGACAGGCTCCACCAGACGTGCGCGCGCAGGTCGGGCGTGCGCGGCGCCACCTCGAGGTTCTTCGGGTATTCGAGCGCGCCCTGATAGTGGCGGAGGGCGAGCGTGCGGTCGCCGCGCGCGAGTGCGGCGTCGCCCAGCCTCTGCTGGTTCTCGACCCAGGCGTGGTGCAGGCCGTAGGCTCCCTCCCAGGTGTGGAAGTGGCGCGTCTTGAGGATGCGCTCGGCCTGCTGCAGCTCGCGCTCGCCGCCGCTCTCGAGCAGCAGGTCCACGAAGCGCGCCGTCAGGTCGTCGCGCCCCTCGACCGTCGAGCGGTTCCGCTCGAGGAGCGTCCGGCGCTCAGGTCCCGTCAGGCGGAGCCGCTCGGCGACCTGGTCGCGCTCGAGCAGGACGCGGGCGTCCGAGGCATCGACGGCGAAGGCACGGTCGTAGGCGGCGAGCGCGGCTCGATCGTCCTTGTGGAGCTGCGCCTCGGCGTAGCCGACGTTCCTCCAGGCGAGCGACAGGCCCTGGTCGAGGCGCACGGCCTCCTTCCAGCGGGCGAGCCCTTCCTCGCGCTGGCCGAACCCGTAGAGCAGGTTCCCGAGCAGGTGGTGCGCGCGCGCGTCGTTCGGAGCCAGGACGATCGCTTCTTCGAGCGCCTCCTTCTCGATCAGCCGGTGGGGCAGGGCTCCCGCAAGCGGCGAAGCCGCCGCGCGCCGGAAGTGCTCCGCCGCGGTGCCATCGCCGAGAGCCTTGCGGAACGAGCCCCTCAGGTAGTGGAGCATCGGGCTCGCGGCGTCCGCCGTGGCGAGCTGCGCGGCGAGGACGGCGTCCGCGTCCTCGAAGAGCCCGGCCGCGGCATAGGAGGCGGCGAGGTCGATCGCGTTCGGCACGGAGCTGCGCATGATCCCGGCGCGCGTTGTCTCCGCCTCGTCGGTGGGTCGTCCGAGCGCACGTAGCGCGAGGGCCGCCTCGCGCGCTGCCATGAAATGCATCGGGTCGAGGCGCAGCGCCTGCTCCGCGGCGCGCAGCGCCGGCTCCAGCTGATCCAGGCGACGCCGAACCGCGGCAGCGAGCGCCGGGACGTCCGCGAAGCCCCCGCCCAACGCCTCGGCCTGTCGAATCCAGTCGAGCGCGGCCTCGCTTCGCCCGCGGCGCAGCTCGAGACGCGCGAGCTCGAGGCGGGCGGCGGCCGCCGACTCCCCCGAGGACGAGGCGCGCCGGAAGCTTTCGTACGCGTCATCGAGCTGGCCCAGGCCGACGGCCGCGATACCGCGACCGAAGTGGAGGCGGGCGCTCGCAGGATCCCGCTTGCCGGCGGCGTCGAAGTGGCGCAGCGCGTCCGCGAAGCGCGCCTGCTTGGCCGCGAGGAATCCGAGCTCGAGGTTGACGCGCGTGTCTGCGGGATCGCGCTTCAGCGCTTCCTCGTAGCAACGCATGGCCTCCGGCGTGCGCCGGAAGCGGTCGAGCCATTCGCCGCAGTGGAAGAGCTCGTCCGGCGAAAGCTCGCGCGGCTCGCCCCAGTCCTTCTGCGCCGGGGGCAGCGGCACGTCGCGAGGCCGCTTCTGCTGCAGCTCGATGAGCGCCTTTCCGGACCGATCAAGGACGGCGAGCTGCAGGTCGTAGAGGGTCGCGCCGGCGGGAGCGGGGACCTCGATCACGAGCGGTCGCTCCGGCCCGATGCGCGCCTGGGACTCGCTCAGGACGCGGCCGTCGCGCCCGTCTCGCAGGACGACCTTCAGGCCGTCGAACACGGACGTCGCGTGAACGCCCGCGAAGGCCTTGCCGTCGCGAAGGTCGGTCTGGACTGCGAAGTCGGGGCTCGCGTTGCGGAAGCCGCGGATGTCGCGCACCGGGTACCAGTAGTCGTGCGCGGTGCGCACCTCGTGCGGCGCCATCCAGTGGTAGTCCGGCTGGTTGTCGCTCCACGCGCCGGCCTGCGGCTCGAAGTAGGCGCCGCCGCCCTCGGTCAGGATGTCCTCCCAGATGCGGCCCGAGGGCCCCGAGCCCCAGGTCCAGAGCTTCTTGCCCGGCATCACGCGGTGGTCCGCGACGTGCACGAGGCCGGCTGCGGCGCGGTGGTCGTAGGTCCCGAACCAGTCGTCCTGGCTCTGCCAGGCGAAGAAGCTGCTCGCGTTCGGCACGTTCTTCCACCACGACTGGTCGACACCGTCGTGTACGGGCCAGTGCCAGAGCTCGGTCTTGCCGTGGCCCGCCACGACGTCGCCGGGGTACTGCGCCTGCGACCACTCGTTCGCGTGCGTGGCCGCGGTGGCCCAGAACTGGAACGAGCGCCGGTGGTGCGTGGGATTCACGAAGACGTAGTCGCAGCGCAGGCGGCTGCGGCCCGGCTCGAGCGTCATGCCAACCAGCCAGCGCGTGCCGTAGACGGGCTCGGTCTCACCGACCCACAGCGTGGCGCTCCCGTCCGGGTGGCGCACGACGCGGCGATCGACCGGCATGAAGCCCGACGGCCGGTGCCCGTGCGGGAAGTTCCACTCGATGCCGCCGGAGATCCAGGCGCCCGTCATGCTGATGAGGCCCGGCTTGATCGTCGGCTGCCAGTAGAGCCAGCGGTAGCCGTTCGTCTTGTCGAGCGCGCCGTGCACGCGCCCGCCGATCTCGGGCAGGACCAGGACCTTCACGTACTCGTTCTCGAGCCAGACGGCGTCGTACGCGCGGTCGGCCTTGCGGTCGGTCAGCACGTCGTTGAGCGTGTAGGGGTAGATGACGCCCTGCGGACCCGGGTACGAAGGGTGGACGGAGGGCGGGCCGATCTCGGAGGTCGGAATCACGAGCTTCTCTTCGCGAACCGAGACGGGCTCTGCGGCGGAAGCCAGATCGGAAACCACCAGCAGCAAGGCCAGCAGGCCCCCTGTCCTCATCGAGCCGCTCCCGTGGCGCGGATCTCGAAGACCGCCTCCTGCCGTAGCGTCTGCTGCGTCACGCCGTCCGTCGCGTCGAGGCGCACCACGTAGGCTCCGGGAGCGTAGCTCGCTAGCGGAATCGGCCCGACCGAGGCGACGGCGTCCGGCGTCGCGAACGCGTCCTCGGCGCCTCGCGCGACGGGCTTGCCGTCCTTCAGGATGCTGTAGCGCGAGCGCAGCGCCGCCCGGCCGGTGGCGACGTCCGACTTCGCTCCGTAGAGCGCGGCGACGACCGTGAGGGCGTCGGTCGGGGCGAAGGCGTTGCCGAAGCGGGTGCGCAGGGTCCTCGGTCCCAGCCGCATCGCGGCGTAGGGATCGCGCGGGTCCGCGGCGGCCGAAGCCGGCTCGTCGGGATAGAGGACGAGCGGGCTCGCGACGAGAGTGCCGGCTGCGAAGTCCGGCACCACGACATCCACAGTCGCCACGGAGCCCATGCCAGTTTCCTGCAGCTGCACCGCCACCGTCACTTTCTGGCGGCCCGGCTTCAGCGACAGGCTCCACGAGGCGACTGCGGAGCCGTCGGACAGCGGCGCCACCGCGCTGTCCCTCAAGCCGCTAGCCGACTGCTGGCCGCCCTCGCCCTCGGCTCGCGCGGCGAGCGACACGCGTGCGCTCGCTGTCGCCGATGCAATGCGGGCGAGCCCGGCCACGAGCGCTTCGCCCTTGGCTCCGCGCAGGACGAGGCTGACCTCGGCAGCCAGCGGGAAGTCGGCCCGCGGCGCCGTCAGCAGGTCGATGGCGCCCGCCGCGCCTCCGACCTGCGTCGCGAGCGGGACGAGGTGCCCGTCCGGCCCCCGGCTCAGGGCGAGCTCCTTGCGCGTGACCCGCACGGCCGCCGCGCGTCGCAGGTCCTCGGCGACGATGCCACCCTCGGCGAAGCGGCATTCGCTGTCGAAGGCGACGCGCAGCTCGGCCTGCGTGAAGCGGAAGGGCCGCCCGGGACGGTCGCGGTAGACCCACGTCTCGGGCTTGCGGTCTCCCTCGCGCAGGTACTGGAGGTCGTCGAAGCGCGCCTTCGTTTCGAGCCCGAGCACCTCTTCCGGCTCGCCGAGGAGCGCCAGCACCTGGCCGCACCCGCTCTCCGATCCCTTCTGGTTCGGATAGGAGAAGAAGTCGTCGGCCTTCTTCCAGGAGACGCGCACGCCGTTCTCGAACTCGTTGGCCGCGGTGCCCGGAGTGGGGTCGCGGCGGGCCCAGAAGAGCTTCTGGAACTCCAGACTGTCCTTTTCGTCCTTGAGCTGTCGCAGCAGCGAGTCTTCCTCGGGAAGGAGCAGCAGCCGCACGAGGCTCGGAAAGCGTCGCGTGTCGACGGGGAGCCCTTCGCCGTTCGTCCCGGAGGGAAGGACGAGCGGCACGGCGGCAACCAGGAAGACAGACCGAACGACGACCGCGCCCATCGGACCCTCCTTCGAGCTATCGCCTGGGCGGCGCAAGCATACTCCCAATCGACTTGCGTTTGATATTTTTAGCTTGCGTTTGTCTGCTATTCCCTTCTATCGTTCCGGGGGCTCCGCAAGCGAGCCAAGATCCCCGAATGAGCCCAGCTCTGAAGTCCGTGGCCGCCATCGACTTCGTCGTGATCGCGACCTACATGGCGCGCGTCGTCCTGGCCTGCACGGCCGTGATTCTCGCGGCTGCGCCGGGGTTGGCGGGCGTGGCCGCCGTCTGGGCAGTGTCCGACGGCGAGAAGGTCGAGCGCGACGAGCGCGCGCACCCGTTGAAGCCGCGCAACGCCGTGTGGGACGGCACGACGATCCGCCTCGCTTCGGCCCGCAACGAGATCGTGGCGTTCCAGGTGATCGTCGAGGCCGACGTCGCGGGCGTGCACGCGCTCACGGCCTCGCTGCGCGAGCTGCGGCGTCGCGGCGGCGGCGAGACGATCGCCTACGCGCCGAAGGCGGCCGACCCGAGCCTGTCGGCGGGACGCCCGATCCAGCTTTTCGCTGCCCACTACATGAACGTCACCGCGCCAAGCCGGGCGGAGTGGGCGTGGATGCCCGACACGCCCGCCGCTCCGCGCGACCCAACGGGCTGGAAGCCGGTGCAGCTCGTGCCCGAGAACGCGCGCAGCGGACGCGGCGGCTATCCGCTGGCGGTGGGCGCGAGCCTGGGGCAGTCGCTCTGGATCGAGATCTACGTGGAGCGCGACCGGCCGGCCGGCGTATACGAGGGGACGCTCGCGATCACCGCCGACGGGAAAGCGAGCGCGCTTCCGGTCGAGCTTCGCGTCTTCGACTTCGCTCTGCCGGACGAGAACAGCCTGAAGGTGATGGTCTACTACGAGCCGGACCAGCCCGAGCTCTACCAGGGCCGGAACCTCGACGCCGCTTTCCACCGCTTCGCTCACCGGCACCGCGTCGAGCTGGTGAACGCCTACGACGAGGCGACGATCGAGGCGCAACGGGGCCGCTTCGACGGGAAGGACTTCACGCGGGCGGCGGGCTATGAAGGCCCCGGCGAAGGCATCGGGAACACGATCGCCCCCGCGTCCTTCTACGGTCCCGGCCGCGCCTTCCTGGAGAAAGAGAGCGCGTGGAAGCGCTCCGACGCCTGGATGGGGTTCGTGGCGCGCACGCTCCCGAACGCCGTCACGTTCCTCTACCTCCCCGACGAGCCGTACCCGCCGCAGTACCCCGAAGTGCGCCGGCTGGCCGACAACGTGCGCTCGAACCCCGGCCCCGGCGGGAAGCTGCCGACGTTCGTCACGAAGCGTCCGGTGCCCGAGCTGGACGAGGCGATCGACATCTGGTGCGTGCCCACTCAAGCTTTCGACCCGGCGGTCGCGGAGGCGGAGCGCCGCAAAGGCCGCCGTGTCTGGGCGTACAACGGCGCGCGCCCGCGCGCGCCCGCGCTGCTCATCGACACGCCCGCCACGGACCCGCGCGTCGTGCCCTGGGCCTTCTTCAAGCACGACGTGCCGCTCTACTTCTTCTGGCACTCCGTGCACTGGAAGCACAACAGCCAGAAGCAGGGCGAGCGGGTGCAGGATGTCTGGGCCGACCCGGTCACCTTCGACAACCGCGGCCAGCCGCGCAAGCCCGTCGACGACCAGGGCTACCTGAACGGCGACGGCGTCCTGCTCTACCCGGGTGAGGAAAAGCAACACCCCGCGGAGGACCGCGGCATCGCGGGGCCGATCGGCACCGTGCAGCTCGCCAATCTGCGCCGCGGTCTCCAGGACCACCAGTACCTGACGCTGGCGCGACGGCTGGGGCTCGAGGCCGAGGTCGCCGCGGCGCTCGCGGCGGTCGTGCCGCGCGTCTTCGTCGACGCGGGCGAGACGGTCGGCTTCGCGGAGACGGGCGAGACGTTCGAGGCCGCCCGGCTGGCGCTCGCCACGGCGATCGAGGCGCGCCTCGCGAAGGAGCGAAGGTGAAGCTCTTAGGACTGCTCGTGCTGACCTCGGCTGCGCTCGCTCTCGCAGCCGCCTCGCGTCCGGAGCTGCCGAAGGTCACGACGTCGCTGATGTTCGACACGCCCGAGGCCGACGCCGTGCTCGCCGCGCTCCAGGTCTTTCCGCCCGACAACTGGTGGAACCGCGATGTCTCCGGCCTGCCGGTGCACGTCGACTCCGAGAGGATGATCGCGTCGATCGGGTCCCAGAAGCCGCTCGAATACAACCTCGACATGGGCTTCGTGATCGTGCCGCCCGACCAGAAGCGCGTGGCGGTGAAGCTGCTCGACTACGCGAACGAGTCCGACCCCGGGCCATTCCCGCTTCCCGACAACGCGCCGATCGAGAACTGGCCGCTCACGCGCAACGAGAACCTGAAGGCGCTGCCGAGGCCCGGGCAGTCGCTGGAGCAGTTCCAGAGCGAAGCCGAGGGCGACCGCCACGTGCTGGTGGTCGATCCGTGGAACGGAAAGCTCCACGAGTTCTATGGCACGAAGCGCAGCGACGACGGCTGGCAGGCGCTGCAGGCGTCGACCTTCGACCTGCGCACGGGCGCACTGCGGCCCGAGCGCTGGACCTCCTCGGACGCGGCCGGCCTGCCCGTGTTCCCAGCCGTCGTGCGGTACGACGAGTGCGCGCGGGGCATGGTGGACCACGCGATGCGCGTCACGGTGCGGCGGACGCGCCGCGCCTTCGTGCTGCCCGCGACGCACTGGGCGAGCCAGAGCCGCGATCCCGCGCACCCGCGGATGGGCGAGCGGATCCGCCTGAAGAAGGGCTTCGACATCGCCGGCTTCCCGCCGCACGTGCAGGCGATCCTGAAGGGTCTGAAGAAGCACGGCATGTTCGTGGCGGACAACGGTAGCGACTGGTGGATGTCGATCGCCCCCGACCGGCGGCTCGAGGGGCTCGAGACGCTGCACCGGGTAAAGGGGGCGGACTTCGAAGTCGTCGAAACGGGGGAGCGGAGCGTTCAAGGATGGTGATCTGCCAGCTCGGCTGCGGCGAGCACGCACGCGGGGGCCACGGGAATAGCTGATGGAGGGAAGACTCGGGATTTCGACGGCCGCCGTTGCGTTGACGGCGTTCCACGCGCTCGCCGCCGGAGCCGACCTCGGCCCGACACGCAACGCGCGCATCGACGCGTGGCGCGTGATCGGACCGGGCGGCGGCGGGACGATGCGCCGGCCCGCGGTGAGCCCGCACGACACCCGCCTCGTGGTCGAAGGCTGCGACATGACCGGGGCCTACATCACGAGGGACGGCGGGCTCTCCTGGCGCATGTTCAACCTCGGCACGCCGCCCACGTCCTTCGCGTTCGACCCGAAGGACGCGCGGGTGATCTACGCCACGACGGCGGCCCTCTGGCGCAGCGAGGACGCTGGCGCCACGTGGCGCATGGTGTACCCGAACCCCGCTCGGAACACCGCCGTGCACGCATGGACCGATCACGCGGACTTCGTGATCACGACCGACGACCCGGCCTATCCCGGGAGCGGCCGCAGCACCCACGTCCACACGCTGGCCGTGGACGCGCGAAATCCCGACCGCCTGGCGATCGCCGTCAGCACCGCCGAGTCGCCGCGCCCGGGCTCGGCCGCGACCGACACGCTCGTGCTGGCGTCCGAGGACCGCGGCCGGACCTGGCTGCGCGTCGGGGCGATGTCGCACGAGCGGGCCTTCGCGATCCGCTTCGAAGCGGAAGGCGCGTCGCGCGCGCTGCTCGTCGTCGGCGAGAAGGGCGTCTACGCGAGCGGCCCGGGGCCGTGGACGCTGCGCCCCGCTCCCGCACCGGGCTCTTTGAGCTCGGCGAGCTTCGGCGTCGACGCGCTGAGCGGCCGGGCGCTTCTCTACGCCACGACGCCGATCGAGCCGGGGTCGACCGGGCCCAGGGGAGGCCTCTTCGTCTCCGAGGACGGCGGCGCGAGCTGGCGACCGGCGAACGGCGACCTGCTCGGCGGCACGAAGGAGGTTGGCAGCGGCGAGCCGTGGGGTAACGCGGCGGGCTCGCGACCACTGGTCGGCCCGGTCGCCGCCTCGGCCGGCCACGGGCTCGTGGCCTACGCCGGGCTGCGGGGACTCAGGCGCACAGCGGCGGGCCCGAAGTACAACGGCATCGCGAAGACGACGGACGGCGGCCGGAGCTGGACCGTGGTCCGCGAAGAGGCGGACCGGAAGGCTTCGAATCACGAAGGGTCGTGGTTCGAAGAGCGTGGGAACGAAGGCAACTCGCTCTGGTTCGACGCGCCTTACGACCTCGCCGCGGCCCCGTCCGATCCCGACGTCTGCTACGCGACCGACCTCTTTCGCACCTACCGAACCACCGACGGGGGGACGAGCTGGAGCCAGGTGCACTCGGCGCGGGTGGGGCCGGACCGCTGGGTGAGCCGCGGGCTCGACGTGATGAACGCCTACGGCATCCACTGGGACCCGTTCGACCACCGTCGCGTCTTCATCTCCTACACCGACATGGGACTGTTCCGCAGCGAGGACGGCGCCGAGAGCTGGACGAGCTCGACGTCGGGCGTCCCCGCGCGCTGGCGCAACACGACGTACTGGGTGGACTTCGATCCCGAGGTCCCGGGGCTGATGTGGGGCGCCTTCGCCGGCACGCACGATCTGCCACGCCCGAAGATGTGGCGCCGCACCGATCCGGATCGTTTCCGCGGCGGCGTCGGCGTCTCCACGGACGGCGGCAAGACCTGGACTCCGGCGGGCACCGGCATGCCCGAGACCGCGGTGACGCACGTGCTCGTCGACCCGAAGAGCCCGAAGGCAGGCCGCACGCTCTACGCGAGCGCGTTCGGGCGCGGAGTCTTCAAGTCGACGGACGGCGGGAAAACGTGGGCGGCGAAGAACAGGGGCCTCGAGCAGAAGCAGCCCTTCGCATGGCGCCTCACGCGGAGCCCGGACGGCGTGCTCTACCTGGTCGTGGCGCGGCGCAGCGAGCGCGGCGAGGTCGGCGACGAGCGGGACGGCGCGCTCTACCGCTCGAGCGACGGGGCCGAGAGCTGGACGCGGCTGACGCTCCCCGCCGGCACCAACGGTCCGAACGGTCTCGCAATCGATCCGCAGGACGCGAAGCGCCTCTACCTCGCGGCCTGGGGTCGGGCCACGCCTGGCGGCGACACGGGGGGCGGCATCTTCGCGAGCGACGACGCGGGGGCGACCTGGCGGCCGCTCGTCACGGAGTTCCAGCACGTCTACGACGTCACGGTCGACCCGCGCGACTCGCGCACGCTCTACGCGGGCGGCTTCGACCAGTCGGCCCTCCGCTCGACCGATCGCGGCCTGACCTGGCGGCGCATCCGCGGCTATAACTTCAAGTGGGGCCACCGCGTGATCCCCGATCCTCTCGATCCCGGCAAGGTCTACGTCACGACATTCGGCGGCAGCGTCTGGCATGGTCCGGCGGCGGGCGATCCCGCGGCGGTCGAGGACGTCGTCCCAGCCGACCAGCTCCGCAGCGGCGGTGTCCCCGACCCGCGTCCGTCGCCCGAGAAGCTCGCTCGGATCGTCGAGGCGAACGTCAAGGCGATCCACGCGTACCAGCTCCTGCTCGCTCGCAAAGAGGGCAAGGGCGACCCCCGCTGCTGGCCGCGCGAGGCCCCCCCCGACGAGGCGCTGAAGGGCCTCGTCGCGCACCAGGACACGCTCGTCGGCACGGACCCGGCGGCGATCCGGGCGTGGACGCAAGGCCTCTCGTCGTCATTCGACCCCTCGAAGGACCTCGAGCCGATGCTCGCGGCGACCCTGGAGCTGCCCGAGGGCCTGCCCGTCGACGTCTTCGCGAGGGATCTACTGGCACAGGTGCCGGGGCGCGACCCGAACGACATCCGCGCTCTCGCCAATCTCTACCAGACCGTCCTCGAAGTGGAGCGCGACGGCGACCGCCTGCAGGACCTCTACCGTCTGTACATCCCCCTCGGCCTGGCGGTGACGGTGGAGCAGCTCGGGCTCCCCGGCAGCGACCTTGACCTGCTCGAGGTCGGCGAGCGGCTCGCGCGCCGCGCCTGCGAGTCGCCGGTGGGGCAGAGCGCGGCGGAGTGGCAGATCGCGGGCCGCAAGATCTGGAACTGGGGCCGCAAGAACCGCCACACGCGCGATGCCGGAGTGGTGGCGGCGGAGCTCCTCTCCGAGCCCGACGTCGCGGCGCTCGTGCCACGGCTCCGAGCCCTCGAGCCCCGCAAGGTCGCGGTGATAGGCCACTCGTTCACGATGGATCTCCACTGGGCGTCGCCGTCCGCCTTCGTGCCGATCGCCAGCGCGGTGCTGAAGCGGGAGAGCCCGCAGCTCGAGGTCCGCCAGTTCCAGGGCGGCGGCCTCACCGCGACGCGGGCGCGACAGCGTTTCTACGACGAGGCACTCGCCTGGAAGCCGGACGTCGTCCTGTTCGTGGTCGCGAACCGCACCGACGCGGATCTCGCGGCGTTCCAGGAGATGGGGCGCGGCTTCGAGGCGGCGGGCGCCACCGTCTACACCTTCGACAGCGTGCGGCTGCCTGCCGCCGCTCGCCCCGGAAGTCCGGCGAAGGACGTGGTGGCGGCGCGAGAGGCCGGCATGGACGTCGTCGAGGTGGAGGCGCTGCTGCTGGCGGCTCCGGACCGCGACCGCTTCGTCAGCCTCGACGGCATCCACATGACCGAGCCCTACCACCGGCTGATGGCGAAGGAGTGGCTGAAGCTGCTCGCGGGCGCGCGCGGCGTCAGGCTGGCAGCCGCCGGCAACGGCGCGACTGGAGGGCTCCCGTGAAGATCCGTCGCTTGCCCCATACGGTTCTGGTCACAGCTTTCCTGGCACTCCTGGCCTGCGCCTCCCCGTCGGGCGAGGGAGGCTCGCCGGGCTCGCCGTCCCCGAGCCCGGGGGCGGGCTCGAGTGGCGCGTATTTCCCGGCGGCGGCCGTCTGGTATCGCGACGTGTCGAGCGCCGCGCTCGATCCCGAGTCGGCGGCTGTCGTCGCGCACCTCGACCGCGTCGGCTGGGGCCTCGGGCGGATGCAGATCGACTTCTCGATCGAAGTGCTCGCGGCGGACTCCGCGACTCCGCTGCGGCCCTTC
>DATBSL010000136.1:0-7742 GCA_036559805.1 Vicinamibacteria bacterium | reverse complement strand
TCTGGCCGCCGGCAAGGTCGACCTCGACGCCCCGGCTACGACCCTGGCGCTCCTGCGGCTCAAGGCCGTGGTGGGCGTGACCGGGTTCTTCGACGACAACCCGGCCGCCGGGCTGCGCTCGCTGGGCCTCCAGTGCGCGTTCTGCCACTCGACGGTCGACGACTCGTTCGCCCCCGGCATCGGCCGCCGCCTCGACGGCTGGGCCAACCGGGACCTGAACGTGGGCGCGATCGTGAACCTGTCGCCCGATCTCTCGGCCGTAGCGACGCTGCTGGGCGTCCCCGAGCCGGTGGTCCGGACGGTGCTGCTCAGCTGGGGGCCGGGGCGCTTCGACGCCGAGCTGTTCCTGGACGGCAAGGCCTTCGGCCCCACGGGCACGGCGGCCACGCTGATCCCTCCGGCGTTCGGGCTCTCGGGCGTGGACAAGCACACCTACACCGGCTGGGGCTCGGTGCCCTACTGGAACGCCTTCGTGGCGAACCTCGAGATGCACGGCCAGGGAACGTTCTACGACCCCCGCCTCAAGGACGCGATCAAGTTTCCGGTCGCGGCGGCCAACGGGTTCGACAACGTGCGCTCGGACAACGACCGGATCACGCCGAAGCTCGCCTCGCTCCACTTCTATCAGCTCGCGATTCCCGCCCCTGCGCCTCCGCGCGGCTCCTTCGACCGGCACGCGGCCGCCCGCGGAAAGGCGCTCTTCTCCGGCAAGGCCGACTGCGCGCGCTGCCACGTGCCGCCGCTCTACACCGAGCCCGGCTGGAACATGCACACGCCCGCGGAGATCGGGATCGACAGCTTCCAGGCGGATCGCTCCCCGGACGAGCACTACCGTACGACGCCGCTCAAGGGCGCCTGGAGCCACTCCAAGGGCGGCTACTATCACGACGGCCGCTTCCCGACGCTCCTGGCCGTGGTCGACCACTACAATGGCCACTTCGCCCTCGGGCTCACGCCGGCAGAGAAGAACGACCTCGTCGAGTTCCTGAAATCGCTATGAGTGGTCGGGTGCACACCCGGCGGGTAGGATGGAAGCAGCCATGATCCCGGAAGCCCCGGCGGCCCTGCCCGCGCCCGTGCTTGCGCCCGCCGCGCGCGCCGGCCTCGAAGACGAAGAGGTCGTGCGCCGGGTGCGGGCCGGCGAGACGGAGCTTTTCGAGCTGATCATGCGCCGCTACAACCAGCGGCTCTACCGCGTGGCGCGCGCGATCCTGCGCGACGACGGCGAAGCCGAGGACGTGATGCAGCAGGCCTACGTCAACGCCTTCTCGCACATCCACCAGTTCGCCGGCAACGCCCGCTTCTCGACGTGGCTCACGCGCATCGCCGTTCACGAGGCGCTCGCGCGCGCGCGCCGGCGCTCGCGCTTCAGGGAGCTCGACGGAATGGACGAAACCGCGGATCAGGCGAGCACGCTCCGGGACGTGCGGCCCGACCCGGAGAAGCAGGCGCACACGGCCGAGCTGCGGCTGCTGCTCGAGTCGGCGATCGACGCGCTCCCCGGCCACTATCGCTCGGTCTTCGTGCTGCGCGAGGCCGAGGGGCTCGACACGCTCGAGGTGGCGGAGTGCCTGGAGATCAGCGCGGAAGCCGTGCGCCAGCGGCTGTCGCGCGCGCGTGCGCTCTTGCGGCGGCGGATCTACGAGAGCACCGGCGAGAGCCGCGGCGAGGCGTTCTCGTTCCACCTCTCGCGCTGCGACCGCGTGGTGAACGGCGTGCTGGCTACGCTCCGAGGCGAAGCCGCTGCGCCTGGCTCTGCGCCCTGATCGCGAGCTCCATCGCCAGCAGGCAGTGCTGCTGCGGCATCGCGGTCTCGGTGCGGTTGAGCACGTCGTCGACCAGCAGCCGGCCGTACGGCAGCTCCTGGTCGGCGCAGCTCACGTAGCGCGTCTCCTTCTGGTCGACCAGGAACAGGTGGCTGCCGCCCTCGCGGCCGCCGCCGAGGTCGATGTTCTTGCGGATCTCGATGAAGCCGTCGGTGCCCAGGATCGTCAGGCGCCCGTCGCCCCACGTCTTGAGGCCGTCCGGCGTGAACCAGTCGACGCGCACGTAGCCGGTGCCGCGGTCGCCGCGCAGCATCGCGTCGCCGAAGTCCTCGAGCCCCGGGTGCTGCGGGTGGTGCACGTTCGCCACCTGCGACGCGACCACCTCGGCCTGCGTCGAGCCGGTGAAGAACAGGAACTGGTCGAACTGGTGCGAGGCGATGTCGCACAGGATGCCGCCGTACTGCTCGCGCTCGAAGAACCAGGCCGGCCGCGTCTCGAGGTTGGTGCGGTGCGGCCCGAGGCCCACGGTCTGGATCACGCGGCCGATCGCCCCGGCCTTCACCAGCTCGCCCGCGCGCACGGAGGCACGGTTCTCGAGTCTTTCGCTGTAGCAGATTGAGTAGATGCGCTTCGTCTCTTTCTGGACCTTGCGCACCTCGGCGAGCTGGTCGAGTGTCGTGATGCCGGGCTTGTCGGCCATGAAGTCCTTGCCCTGGCGCATCACGCGCACGCCGAGGGGCGCCCGCTCGTTCGCGATCGAGGCGCTCACCACCAGCTGGATCTTCGGGTCCTCGAGGATCTCGGCTTCGCTGCGGGCGAGCTTCGCCTGCGGGAACCGCTTCTGGTACGCCGCGACGAGGTCGGGCTCCTTCGCGTAGACCCAGACGAGCTCGCCGCCGCCGCGCAGCACGGCCTCGGTCTGGCCGTTGATGTGGCCGTGGTTGAGGCCGATCGCCGCGAAGCGGATCCGCGCCGGCCCCTTCGGCGCCTCGGGTGCCGCCTGCGTGCCGGACGCCGTCGCCGCGCGCGCCGACGCTGCGGCGACCGTCGCGCCCAACGCCGCCTCCAGGAAACCGCGCCGATCCGCCTGTCCGCCGAACGGCTTCAAATCCGGCTGCCTTCCAGGAAGGCCTTCAGCTTACGGCTGCGGCTCGGGTGGCGGAGCTTGCGGAGCGCCTTCGCCTCGATCTGGCGGATGCGCTCGCGCGTGACCTGGAAGCTCTGGCCGACCTCCTCGAGCGTGTGCTCGGAGCCGTCGCCGATCCCGAAGCGCATCTTGATCACGCGCTCCTCGCGCGGCGTGAGCGTCTTCAAGAGGGCGTCGGTCTGCTCCTTGAGGTTGAGGTTGATCACGTTCTCGGCGGGCGACACCGCGGAGCGGTCCTCGATGAAGTCCCCCAGATGCGAGTCCTCTTCCTCCCCGATCGGCGTCTCGAGCGAGATCGGCTCCTGCGCGATCTTCAGCACCTTGCGCACCTTGGAGACCGGGATGTCCATCCGCTTCGCGATCTCCTCCGAGGTGGGCTCGCGGCCCAGCTCCTGGACGAGCGCCCGCGAGGTGCGGATCAGCTTGTTGATCGTCTCGATCATGTGCACCGGGATGCGGATCGTGCGCGCCTGGTCGGCGATCGCGCGCGTGATCGCCTGGCGGATCCACCAGGTGGCGTAGGTCGAGAACTTGTAGCCGCGCTTGTACTCGAACTTGTCGACGGCCTTCATCAGGCCGATGTTGCCCTCCTGGATCAGGTCCAGGAACTGCAGCCCGCGGTTCGTGTACTTCTTGGCGATCGAGACGACCAGGCGCAGGTTGGCCTCGACCAGCTCCTTCTTGGCCTGCTCGGCCTGCGCCTCGCCCAGGATCACGGTGTCGAGCGAGCGCTTGATCTCCTCCGGCCGCGCGTCGAACTCTTCCTGGATCTGGTCGAGCAGCGTCTTCTGGTCGCGCACCATCTGGCGGACCTGCTTGCGGTAGTCGTCGGAGACGTCGCGTCGGAGCTTCTGCTCGAGCCGTGCGATGCGCTCCTCGGCGTCGCGGATCCGGTCGACCGCTTCGCGCACGCGCTCGACCAGCCGGCGCTTGAACGCCTCGGCGAAGTCGATGCGCCGGATCGAGAGCGACATCCGGATCCTGAGGCGCGCCAGGCGCCACTTGCCCTTGACGTAGGTGCGCGACTTCTTCTCGAGCTTGACGAAGTGCTTGCGGTAGGCCAGGTACTCCGAGTGCGCGTCGTTGGCCTTGCCGATCAGCTTCAGCGTGGCCTTGATCTTGGCCTCGAGCTTCTCCTCGGTGACCTCCTCCTCGTTGAACACCACCGCGTCGCGCACGCCGATCTCGCGCGCGCCGAGACGTTCGCCGAGCCGCGCCACCTCCTGCGCCGCCATGTTGGTGCGCGAGATCGCGCGCAGCATCGCGTTCTTGCCGCGCTCGATGCGCTTGGCGATCTCGACCTCGCCCTCGCGCGTCAAGAGCGGGACGGTGCCCATCTCGCGCAGGTACATGCGCACCGGGTCGTTGGTCTTGTCGAGCGTTCCGGGTGTGAGGTCGAGCTCGACGCCCTCCTCGCCCTCGGACTTCTCGCGGAACTTCTGCTCGGAGTCGACCACCTCGATGCCCATCGAGCCGAACATCGAGAAGATGTCGTCCAGCTCGTCCGACGAGCCGATGTCCGAGGGCAGGAGGTCGTTCACCTCCTCGTAGAGGAGATAGCCCTTCTCCTTGCCCATCGTGATGAGCTGCCGAACCTCGTCGTATTTTTCCTCGATCGTGAGCGCCATGCCGTTCCGCTAGCTCCCTTGCCTAATGCTCTGCCATCTGCCGCCGGAGGCGGTTCTTCTCCGCGAGCAGCGCGTCCTGCGCCGCCCCGGTCGCCCCGGCCAGGTTTTTCTGTATCTCCGCCATGCGCGCCTCGAGCGGCTGGCGCCGCAGCACGCGCACGCACTCCTCGGCCGACAGGCACTCCATCGGAGCGGCCTCGACCGCGATCTGCGACATCATCCGCCGCGCGTCATCGTCGAGCTCGGCGACCACGGCCTGTAGCGTGACGCGGTCGTCGCGCCGCGCCACGGCCTGCGCGGCCCGCAGCAGGTCCGCCGAGCGCAGCCCCTCGATGTCCGACTCCTCCAGCTCCTTGAGCGCGTCCTCGACCCCCGCGGCGCCCTGGGCCACGAGCGCGAGCAGCCAGCGCTCCGCCGGCAGCAGCCGGGCCTGCGCGACCGGCGCCGTCCTGCGCACCTCCGCATCGGCGACCGCCGAGGACTTCCCGGGCCGCCCGGCGATCGCGCGCCTCAGCTCCTCGCGCGCCGCCCCCGCGTCGAGCCCGCCGCGCTCGACCACGCGCGCGAGCCACGCCTGGCGCTCGACCGCGTTCTCGGTGCGCACGAGCGCCGGCAGCACGTCCGCGAAGAAGGCCGCCTTGCCCGCGGGCGTCCCGAGCGGGTGCCGCGCGACAGCGCGCCGCGTCAGCCACTCGACCGCCTCGGGCGCCTCGTCGAGCCGCTTGCGGTACGCGTCCGCCCCCTCCGCCTTCAGGAACGTGTCGGGGTCGTGGCCCTCGGGCAGCTCGACGATCCTCACCCGCACGCCTTCCTCGAGCAGCACCTCGAGGCTCTTGCGCGCGGCCTTCTGCCCGGCCTCGTCCTGGTCGAAGTTGAGCACCACGGTCTCGGCGAAGCGCTTCAGCAGGCGCGCGTGAGAGCCGGTGAGCGCCGTGCCGCAGGTCGCGACCGACTCGGTCACTCCCGCTTCGAGCGCGCGCGCCACGTCGAGATAGCCCTCCATCAGCACGGCCCGCTTCTCGCGCACGACGCTTTCGCGCGCCCAGCTCATGCCGTAGAGCACGCGGCTCTTCGAGTAGAACGGCGTCTCCGGCGAGTTGAGGTACTTGGGCTCGCTGCCGTCGAGGCTGCGCGCGCCGAAGGCCACGACCTTGCCCGACTCATTCAGGATCGGGAACACCGCGCGGTTGCGGAAGCGGTCGTAGTGTCCCTCCTTGCCCTGGCGCTCGAGCACCAGCCCCGCCTTGAGCAGCAGCGCCGGCGCGAACTTGCCGCGCAGCGCCCCCAGGAGGTCGTCCCAGGCGTCGCGCGCGGCGCCGGCGCGGATCTTCTCCAGCGTTTCCTTCTGGAACCCGCGGTCGAGCAGGTACTCGCGCGCCTTCGTGCCGGGTGCCGTCCAGAAGCTGCGCGTGAAGTGCTGCGCCGCGGCCTCCATGAGCGCGAGCAGCTCCTCGCGCTCCTTGCGGTCGGGGCCCGGCTCGACGCGGCCCTCGGGTACCGGCACGCCGAAGCGCCGCGCCAGCGTCTCGACCGTCTCGGGGAAGCTCGTGCGCTCGCGCAGCATCAAGAACTTGAAGACGTCGCCGCCCTCGCCGCAGCCGAAGCAGTGGAAGACCGCCGGCTCCTGGCGCACGTTGAAGGACGGGCTCTTCTCCTGGTGGAACGGGCACAGGCCCTTCCACGACGTGCCCATCTTCTTGAGCGCGATGTGCTCCGAGATCACGCGCACGATGTCCGCGACGCGCCGCACCTCCTCGACGAAGCTCTCCGGGAGCGCCATCGCTAGTCCTTGAGCTCCACGACCGTCGCCCCGCCGCCGCCCTCGCCGGGGCCGCCGACGCGCCACGACGAGACGAGCGGGTGCTTCTCGAGCAGCTGCGCGACGGCCTTCTTCAGCTTGCCCGCGCCGAAGCCGTGCACGATCCGCACCTCGTGCCGGTCGGAGAGCGCGGCGTCGTCGAGAAGCTTGTCAACGCGCTCGCGCGCGTCCTCGACGGTGAGGCCGATCAGGTTCAACTCGGAGGGGATGTGCTTCTCGGGCTGCCGGTGCGCGTTCGGCGCGTGGCTCGAGTGTCCTCGTTGCGGGTTCAGGCCGGCCAGCTGGTTCGTTGCCACGCGAAGACGCTTGCCTGACACCGCGACTTCGGCCTCGTCGCCCTGCAGGCTCGTGATCTCACCGATGACGCCGAGCGACCTCACGCGCACTCGGGTTCCCACCGCGAGCGCCACGCCGGGGTCCTCCGGCTCTTCGGGAATTCCGAGCTCCGGGTCGCGCAGCACGACGCTCGTGGCCGCGCGGATCGCGGCGATCGTCTCGCCGCGCAGGCGCGGAGCGGCGGCGGCCGCCTTCTGCGCGGTCTCGAGCTTCGCGACCGCGGCCTCGATCGCCTCGCGGGCCTGGCGCTCGCTTTCCTCGCCGCGGCGCTTGAGCTCCCGCGCGAAGAGCTCGACCTCGCGCTTTTTCTTCGCCTGGATCTCACGCTCGACGCTGGACGCGCGGGCGAGCGCGCCCTCGGCCTCGGCCCGGAGACCCTCGATCTGCACGCGCTCGCGCTGGAGCTCGGCCGCTTCCGTCTCCAGACGCGCCAAAAGCGCCTCGGCCTGGCGCTCCTTGTCGTCGCGCCGGGAGCGCGCGTCGGCCACCACCTCGGCGGGCAGTCCCAGCCGCTCGGCCATCTCCAACGCGAGGCTGCGGCCCGGCGCGCCGAGCGTGAGCCGGTACGTGGGACGGTAGCTCGCGGGGTCGTAGCCGAACGAGCCGGACGCGACGCCCGGCGTCGACTGGGCGTAGGCCTTCATCAAGCCGTGGTGCGTGGTCGCGACCACCATGGCGCCGGCGCGACGGAAGTGCTCGACGATCGCGACACCGAGCGCGCCGCCCTCCGTCGGGTCTGTACCGGCGCCCACCTCGTCGAGCAGCACGAGCGACGGCCGCGCGAGGTCGCGCGTCATCTCGACGATCGCCTGGAGGTGCGCCGAGAAGGTCGACAGGTTCTCGGCGATCGACTGCTCGTCGCCGATGTCGGCGAACACGCGCTTGAAGACCGGCAGCCGGCTGCCGGGCGCCGCAGGCACGTGCAGACCCGACTGTGCCATCAGCGCAAACAGGCCGACGGTCTTGAGCGCGACGGTCTTGCCGCCGGTGTTGGGACCCGAGATGACGAGAACGGACGCGTCGCCGCCCACCGAGAGGCTCACCGG
>DATBSL010000135.1:0-1610 GCA_036559805.1 Vicinamibacteria bacterium | reverse complement strand
TGGCGCCGGCTACGTCGTGCTCGTCAGCCATTTCACTCGAGCCCCCAGGTCGCCCTGCGGCTGCTCCTCCAGGAAGCGCACCAGAGCGCTCCCGACCACGACTGCGTCCGCCACGCGGGCGGCCTCCCCGACCTGCTCCGGCGTCGAGATGCCGAAGCCGAGCGCCACCGGCACGTCGCTGCGTGCGCGCAGCCTCGCCACCAGCGGCCGCGCGTCGTCCGACAGCGCCTGGCGCTCGCCCGTCACGCCGGTGCGGCTGATCGCGTAGACGAAGCCGCGGCTCGCTTGCGCCACGAGCCGCAGCCGCTCGTCGGGGCTCGTGGGCGCGGCGAGGAAGATCGTGTCGAGCCCCGCGCCCCGCGCGGCCCGGATCCAGGCGTCCGCCTCCTCGGGCGGCAGGTCGGTCACCAGCACGCCGTCGACGCCCGCGGCCTTCGCCTCGGCCGCGACGCGCTCGAGGCCGCGCTGCAGCAGCGGGTTCAGGTAGCTGAACAGCACCAGCGGCAGCTCGCTCTTCTCCCGGATCCGCGCGACGGCCTCGAGCACGCGCGCGAGCGTCACTCCGCGCGCCAGCGCGCGCTCGCTCGAGCGCTGGATCACGGGACCGTCGGCGAGCGGGTCGGAGAACGGCACGCCCAGCTCGAGCACGTCGACGCCGGCGGCGTCGAGCTCGAGCGCGGCCTCGACGGTCCGCTCCAGCGACGGGTCTCCCGCCGTCAGGAACGCGACGAAGGCCGGCTTGCCCTCGGCCTTGCGCCGCGCGAGCCGCGCCGCGATCCGGGAGGGCTGGGTCACGATGGGATCCCCCTCGGCGTCTTCGGCAGCTTCTGCGTCGAGCTCTCGCTGACCACGGCGTCCACCTCGATCTCGACCAGCATCTCTGGATCGACGAGGGCCTTCACCTCGACCATCGTCGCGGCCGGCCGGATGTCGCGGAACACCTGCCCGTGCGCGCGGCCCACCGCCTCCCAGCGCGCGATGTCCGTCACGTACATGCGCGTCCTCACCACGTCGCGGAAGCTGGCGCCCGCCTCGTGGAGCGCCTTCTCGATGTTGCGGAAGCACTGCACGGCCTGCGCGTACGGGTCGCCCTTGCCGACGATCTTGCCGTCGGGTCCCGTGGCCGTGGTGCCCGAGACCGCGACGAGCGTCCCCACCCGCACGGCGCGCGAGTAGCCGACGATCGGCTCGTACGGGCTGTTGCCCTTGATGTTGATGCGCTTCATCGTGACTCCTGCCGTGGCCATCGCCGTGGCCATCGTCTCCGCGGCGGGCCGGGATCCCGTGCCAGGTCCACGAATTCGATGAAGGGACCTGTCACGGGAGCCCTCCGGTCCCGCCGCTACCCGTGGTCATCGGCCGCTACCCGTGGTCAGCGGCCGCTTCCCTGCCGTCTCCAGAATGCCCAGGTCCTTGTCGCCGCGGCCGCTCAGGTTGAGGATCACGGTCTGGCCGGCGAGCGACGCCTGCTCGCGGACGAGCCAGGCGACGGCGTGGGACGACTCGAGGGCCGGCAGGATGCCCTCGGTCTCGGCCAGCAGGTGGAACGCAGAGAGCGCCTCGTCGTCCCGGACCGAGTCGTAGCGAATGCGGCCCGCGTCGTGGAGCAG
>DATBSL010000134.1:0-3818 GCA_036559805.1 Vicinamibacteria bacterium | reverse complement strand
GCGACGCCGAAGGCCGCCCCCAAGCCGGCCCGAAAGGCCAAGAAGGCGCGGAAGCGAGCCGCGAAAAAGGCGGCCAAGCCGCCCAAGCCCGTCGACCGCCGACGCCATCAGTCCCGCGATCAGCCGGAGTCGCTCAGGCTTCGCTCGGCCGGACCGAGCTTCACCGTCAACGACCTACAGAAGAGCCTGGCTTTCTACCGCGACGTGCTCGGCTTCACGCCGAGGGAGCGCTGGGAAGAGGACGGCGCGCTGCAGGGGATCGAGCTCGTGGCCGGCAGCGTCATCTTCTGGCTCGGGCAGGACGACTGGAAGAAGGGCCGCGACCGCGTGAAGGGTCAGGGATTCCGGATGTATTGCTCGACCGCGCAGGACATCGACGCGCTCGCCGCGCGGGTGAAGGCCGCCGGCGGGACGATCGTCGACGGGCCGAAGGACGAGCCGTGGGGCGGCCGCGCGTTCGCCGTCCGCGACGACGACGGCTTCGTGATCACGTTGGCGAACGGCGGCTAGGGCACGTCGAGATTCAAGACCTGACCCCCTTCGGGGCGAGCGGCATTGCGCGCAGGCGCGTGCCCGTTGCGGCGAATATCGCGCCGGCGATCGCGGGAGCCACCGCGACGATCGGCGTCTCGCCGGCCCCGGCCGACGGCAGGTCCTTGCGGTCGAGCAGCACCACCTCGAGCGGCGGCGCGTCGCTGAAGCGCGGGACGCGGTAGCGCGAGAGGCGCGGGTTCAGGATCTGGCCGCGGTCGAACTCGACGGCCTCGAAGAGCGCGCCGCCCATGCCTTGGATCACCGAGCCCAGGACCTGGCTCTCGAGATGGCGGGGGTTCACGATCGCGCCGCACTCGAAGGACGCGACCAGGCGCACGATCGTGACGGCGCCCGACGGCTCGACGCGCACCTCGGCGGCTGTAGCGACGTAGCTGCCCTTCTCGAAGCCGCCGGCGATGCCGTGGCCGCGGCCCGGGGCGTTCACGGCCTTCGCCCAGCCGAAGCGCTCGGCGGCCGCCTCGAGCACGGCCCGCAGCCGCGCGTCCTTCAGGTTGCGAAGCCGGAACTCCAGCGGGTCGAGCTTCAGCGTCGCCGCGATCTCGTCCATGTGCGACTCGCGCGCGAAGTGGTTCGCGGTCGCGGCGAGGCCGCGGTACGAGCCCTGGCGCAGCGGCGAGCGGCCGGGGTGGAACTCGATGTGCTGGTGGGGTGCTTCGTAGAGCGTCCGGATCGACGAGCTGCCGGAGTTGTAGTTGTGCATCTCCCACGCGACGAGCCGGCCATCGGCGTCGGCGCCGCTTTTCACGTCGATGACGCCTGCCGGGCGGAAGTACGCCCAGCGGAACTCCTCCTCGCGCGTCCAGACGAGCTTGACCGGCCGGCCCACGCCGCGCGCGAGCCGCGCGGCCTCGATCGCGTGCTCGCCGGAGTGCTTGCCGCCGTAGCCGGACCCCGTGTCGGGGACGATGACGCGCACCTTGTCCTCGGCGAGCTTGAAGGCTTCGGCGAGCTCGGACTTCACGCCGAACGGGCGCTGCGTTCCCACCCATACGGTGAGCCGGCCGTCCTTCCAGTCGGCGACGGCGGCGCGCGGCTCGAGCGGGACGTGCGCGATGTAGGCGACCGTGTAGGTCGACTCGAGGCGGTGCGCCGCCTTCGGAAGCGCCTCGGCCACGGAGCCGGCGACGTGCGGCTGGCCGCGGCGGCCCTCGCGCGCGTTCTCCGGGGGCTTGCGCAGCAGGTCGAAGAGCGCGCGGCCTTCGGGCTGCTCCGGCTGGGTCCACTGCGGGCGCAGCACCTCGAGCGCGCGCGAGGCGACCGGCGTGCGCGGCGCCACGACGCCGGTGAAGTCGGCGTCGGTCACGAGCCAGAGACCCTGGAGCCGGCTGGCGGCGTCGGCCGGATCGACCGAGGCGAGCGTCGCGCCGAGGGCCGGCGGCCGCAGCACGCGCCCGTGGAGCAGCTCCGACGTCCCGAGCGCCGCGGGACCGAGATCACTCGTGAAGCGGTGCCGGCCGGTGACGATGTCCCGCGCGTTGAGCTTCGCGACGGAGCGGCCGGCGACGGTCCAGCGCTCGGCAGGCGTCAGCGGCACGTCGCCCGAGAGCGTGCGCACGAGCTTCTGGCCCTTGGTGAGCGCGCCGAAGCCGGCGCTGCGGCCGGTCTCGGCGTGCGTGACCTTTCCGTCGGCGACGGTAAGGCTTGCGGCCTCGACACCCCACTCGCGCGCCGCGAGCTCCTTCAGCAGCTCGCGGGTCACGGCCGCCGCCTTGCGGAGCTGCGGGGCCATGTACGGCGTCGAGCGGCTGCCGAAGGTGCCCGCGTCGAAGGGCGTCCGGTCGGTATCGGCCATGACGAGGCCGATCGACTCGATCGGCGCGTGCAGCTCGTCTGCGACGGCCTGCGCCAGGGACGTGCGCGCGTTCTGGCCCACCTCGACCTTGCCGGTGAAGACCGTCACCGTGCCGTCCTCCGCGACGTGCAGCCACGCCGCGAGGTCGTTCTCCGCGGCCGAGCCGCGCGTCTCGCGCCCCGACTCCTGCGTGTAGGCGTCGCGCGCGGCGACGAGCACGACGATGCCGCCGAGCAGCTGCAGGAAGCCGCGGCGGGGGAGCGCGAAGTGGTAGGGAAGCCCTTCGCGCAGCTCGTAGCGCTCGGGCTCGAGCCCGGCGTCCGGCTCGAGGCCGGGGCCTTCGCCGGTCGGAGTGCGGGGATCGCTCACGGCCGGGTCCGCCTTGCGCCGTTCCCTCGCAGCGCCGGGCCCTTCGCCGTGGCCTTCTGGATCGCCTCGACGATCCGCGGATAGACGCAGCAGCGGCAGACGTGGCCTTCCATCGCCCGGGCGATCTCGTCGGGGCGCGGGTTCGGTGTGCGCTTCAAGAGGGCCGCGGCCTCGACGATCATGCCCGGCGTGCAGTAGCCGCACTGCATGGCGTCGGCCTCGATGAACGCCTCCTGCAAAGGGTGCAGCCGCCCGTTCTCCTCGAGCCCCTCGATCGTCGTCACCGCCTTGCCGGCGGCCGAGGCCGCGGGCGTGAGGCAGGATCGGACGGGCTTGCCGTCGAGGAGTACGGTGCAGGCGCCGCACTGTCCCTCGCCGCAGCCGTACTTGGTGCCCGTGAGGTCGAGGACCTCGCGCAGGACCAGCAGCAGGCTGTCGTCCGGATCGGTCTCGACCCGGCGCCGGGCGCCGTTGACGTTAAGGTTCAGGAAGGGCACCGACTCCATTATTTCGGAAAAAGGGGTCAGGTCTTGCTTTTTGACTCTCGACGTCAAGATTCAAGACCTGACCCCTTTTTTTCTGGACAAGGAGGGGGCCGACCGGCCTACAATGCCGGTCCTTAGGGAGCAGTGAACTCGTGAAGCCCGACCTGATCAACCCGACGGCGCCGATGATCGACGCGGCCATTGCCGCGTCCGTCACCGATGGCGTCTTCTTTGGGGAGGGCGCTGCACCCTAACCCGGGCCGAAACTGATCGTCGATTCAGAGGCCTTCCGAGGGTGCAAACCCCCGGAAGGCCTTTTTCGTTTGGCCCGAGGCGTTTGCCTCGATCGTAGGAGTCCTAGACATGCAGGAAACGTTGCAGGAAACAGAAACGGAGCACGTCGGGGCGCCGCTGACAGCGGCGGCGCCCGATGTCTCCCGGCTGAGGGCGGCCTGGACGCTGCTGAAGCAGGCCGTCGTGGGAACCGAGCAGGACTACACCGAAGGCAGCCTGAACAAGGCCGTCTTCCTGCTGTCCGTGCCGATGATCCTCGAGATGGTGATGGAGTCGGTCTTCGGCGTGCTCGACGTGTATTTCGTGGGGCGGCTGGGCGCGGA
>DATBSL010000133.1:0-10020 GCA_036559805.1 Vicinamibacteria bacterium | reverse complement strand
CTTGTAGCCATCGTTGTTGAGGTCGACGATGGCGTTGCCCCAGCCGGTCCAGGGCCGCGTCAGGGCGCCCACGCCGCTGCGGACCGTCACGTCTTCGAACACGCTGGTACCGGTGTTGCGAAACAGCGGGAACGTGTCGGCGGTGAGTGCCGTCAGGAAGACGTCGGGGCGGCCGTCGTTGTCGACGTCGCGCGCGTCCACCCCCATGCCGGCCACCGGCTCGCCGCGATCGGGGAGCGCGACCGCGCGCTCGAAGGCGGACTCGCTGAACGTGCCGTTCTTGTTGTTCGTGAACAGGAACGACGGGACGGTGTCGTTCGCGACGAAGATGTCCGTCCAGCCGTCCGCGTCGAAGTCGGCCGCGCCGATGCCCATGCCCTTGCCGACGTGCGCGCGGATGCCGGATTTCTCCGAGACGTCGCTGAAAGTGCCGTCTCCGTTGTTCCTGAAGAGCGAGTTTGGCAGGCCCTGGTAGTGGTCGGGCCGGCAGTAGTCGGGCGCGGCCGGGTCGCCGCAGACGGGCTCGGTCGCGTGGTCCCAGACGACGTAGTTGGTCACGAACAGGTCGAGCCAGCCGTCCTCGTCGTAGTCGAGGAAGGCCCCGGCGATCGCCCAGAGCGTGCCGTACTTCGGATCGGGCTTGCCGAGGCCCGCGGCAGCGGTCGCGTCGGTGAACGTGCCGTCGCCGTTGTTGCGGTAGAGCGTGTTCCTTCTGAGTCCGGCGACGAAGAGGTCGCGGTCGCCGTCGTTGTCGTAGTCGGCGGCCACGACGCCCAGGTCGTAGCCCTTGCCGGCGACGCCCGCCTTTTCGGTCACGTCGACGAAGTGGCCCTGGCCCTTGTTCCGGTAGAGGCGGTTCCAGTACTTGGGCTCGTTCTTCTCGAGCGTCAGGATCGGAGCCCCGTTGACGACGTACAGGTCGAGCCAGCCGTCGTCGTCGTAGTCGAAGAGCGCGACGCCGGCCACCATCGTCTCGGGCTGGTAGCGGCGGGCGGAGCGGCTGGAGTGCGTGACGAAATCGATCCCGCGCTCGACGGCGATCTCGTCGAAGACGACCGGGTCGACCGGTGCTTGGTCCCGTGGCGCGGCCCCCAGCGTCAGCGAGCCGACGGCACAGCCGACGAGCACGCAGGCGAAGGCCTTTCGAGCGTTACTCAAGATCGGGGCCGACCGTAGCGCCCGTGCGCGCGGAATGCAAGGGATAGAATGACGCCTTGTTCTCCCTCGCTCTGCTGAGGTGGGTGCTCTTTGCCTCGAGCCTGGGACAGGCCGAAAGCGAGCCGACGGCTGCGCTCGCACGCGCCATGTCCTCGGCGGAGAGCCGTCTCGCGGCAGGGGATCTGCCCGGGGCCGAGCGGCTCTACCGGGACGCGCTCTTCGAGGGGCTGGTGCTGCTCGGAACGCTCGACCGGCTGGAGGGGCGGGTCGAGGATGCGCGGCGGGATCTCGGCCGGGCGTCGGCATTCGTGCCGGACGACCCGCGCGCGGCGCTCGCGCTCGCCTCGGCCCAGCTCCAGGCCGGCGACGCTGCGCAGGCCGTGGCGGTGCTTCAGGCGCATCTTGCGCCGGGAGTCCGCGACCTCGAGACGACGCGCGTGCTCGCGCGCGCGCAGGCGTCGGCGGGGCAGACCGAGGATGCGCTGCGGACGCTCGAAGCCGGAGCCGCCGCCGCGCCCGACGACCCCGAGGCGGCGTTCGTGATCGCGGGCGAGTACCTGTGGCTCAAGCAGGTGGACGCCGCCGAGCGGCTCTTCGCCAGGGTCGTCGCGCAGCGGCCGCTCGCGCTGACGCACGTGCTGATCGGGCGGGCGTATCGCGACGCGGGGGAGTACGACCGCGCGCGGCGCGAGCTGCGGCGGGCGCTCGAGATCGACCCGGCCGTGAGACGCGCCCACTACTACCTGGGCACGGTCGCTGCGTCGGATCCCGCGCCCGGCCCGGACCCGATCGAGACGGCGATCGCCGAGCTGCGCGAGGAGCTGCGCGTCTCGGGCGACGACCCGCTCGTGCTGGACCAGCTCGGCACGCAGCTCGTCGAGGCCGGGCGGGCCGAGGAGGCCGTGCCGGTGCTGGAGGCGGCCGTCCGCGTCGAGGCGCGCGCCCTCTACGTCTACGACCTCGGGCGGGCTCTGCTTGCCGTCGGCCGCGCCGCCGACGCGGCGGCTGCGCAGCGGCGCGCGCTGGAGCTCGCGAGCCGCCAGGGCGGGGGAGAGGTCGAGCTCGAGAAGATCCACTATCAGCTCGGTATCGCGCTCAGCCGGCAGGGTGCGGCTTCCGAGGCGAAGCCGCATCTGGACGAGGCACGGCGGCTGGCCGCGCGCTGGACGGACGCCTCACGGCGCGTGACGACGGTGGGGCCCGCCGGGGCTGCCGGTACGCGGCCGGGGTTCGCCTCCACCGCGGTCGCCGAGACGTCGCCCCTGGCTCGAGTGCCCGAGGCCCGGCGCCGCGAGCTGGCAGCCGAGGTCCGCTCGTCGCTCGCGCAGGCCTACCTCAACCTGGGCGTGATGCAGGCGCGGCAGCAGCAGCTCGCGCGTGCGGCGGAGCTGTTCGCGGCGGCGAGCGAGCTCGCGCCGGAATTCCCCGGCGTGCAGTACGCGCTCGGCGTGGCGCGCTTCAACACCGGCGAGTTCGACAAGGCGACGGAGCCGCTGTCGCGGGCGCTCGCGGGAGACACGCGCAACGCCGACCTGCGGCGGATGCTGGCGATGGCCTGGCTCAACACCGGCGCGCATGCGAAGGCGGCCGAGCTTCTCGAGCGCGATCCCGAGCTGGCGTCGAGCCCCGACCTGCGGCTGGCGCTCGGGATGGCCTACCGCGGGCTCGGCCAGGTCGCGAAGGCCAGCGAGCAGTTCGCCGCCTACGAAAAGCTCACCGGCCGCAAGCCGTTCTAGAATCCCCCCGACTCATGCCCCATCAGGCCGGCGCGCGGCTCGGCGCGTATCAGCTCACGGCGCCGATCGGCGCTGGTGGCATGGGTGAAGTCTGGCAGGCGCGGGACACGGGGCTCGGCCGCGACGTCGCGCTCAAGTTCCTGACCGAGGCGGTCGCCGGCGACGCCGAGCGGCTCGCGCGTTTTCGCCGTGAGGCGCAGCTCCTGGCCGCGCTCAACCATCCGGGCATCGCGGCGATCTACGGGTTGGAGGAAGCGGAAGGCCAGCCGTTCCTGGTGCTCGAGCTCGTTCCCGGCGAGGACCTGGCGCAGCGGCTGAAGCGCGGTCCGCTGCCCGTGGACGAGGCGCTTGGCGTCGCGAGACAGGTAGCGGAGGCGCTCGAGGAAGCCCACGAGCGCGGGATCGTGCACTGCGACCTCAAGCCTGCAAACGTGAAGCTAACGCCCGATGGAAAGGTCAAGGTGCTCGACTTCGGGCTGGCCAAGGCCTGGTCGGGCGACCTCGCGACGGGCTCGGCGTCGTCCTCCGATCTGTCGCAGTCGCCGACGCTCGCGCGGACCAGCAGCGAGGCTGGCCTGATCCTGGGCACCGCAGCCTACATGTCGCCCGAGCAGGCGCGCGGCAAGGCCGTCGACAAGCGCTCGGACGCCTGGGCCTTCGGCGCGATGCTCTATGAGCTGCTCACGGGTCGGCGCCTCTTCGACGGCGAGACGGTGAGCGACGTGCTCGCCGCCGTGCTCACGCGCCAGCCGGAGTGGGCCGCGCTGCCCGCCGGGACGCCGCGGGCGGTGAGGCGCCTGCTCGAGCGCTGCCTCGAGCGCGACCCGAAGCAGCGCCTGCGCGACATCGGCGAAGCCCGCATCGCGCTCGCGACCGGAGCGGAGGCGGAGGACACGGGCGCGCCCGCCGGGCGCGGGGCCGCGGCGCGCCCGTGGCTGTGGGCGGCGGCCGGGTTCGCGGCGGCGCTCGTGCTGCTCGCGCTCTACTCGAGATGGAGGCCGGTCGCGCCGCCCGACACGCCCGTCCGCAAGCTCGACCTGGCGATCACGGCATTCGAGTTCAGCGCGTTCGGGCGCATGCCTGCGCTGTCGCCGGACGGCCGCAGGCTGCTGTATCACGCCTCGGACCGGCTCTGGATCCGGGATCTCGCGGAGTTCGAGGCCCGCGAGCTGCCGGACACGCAGGGAGCCACCTATCCGTGCTGGTCGCCGGATGGGCGCCAGGTCGCCTACGTCCAGCGCAGCCGGCTCTGGACCGCCGGAGTCGACGGCGGCGCGCCGTCGGAGGTGGGCGCCGTGCCACCCGACCTGGTCGGCTCCGGCGGCACCGCCTGGAGCGACGACGGCCAGATCGTCGCCGCCGGCAGCGACACGATCGGGCTTTTGTCGATTCCCGCCAAGGGCGGCGAGGCCCGCGAGCTGCTCAAGCTCGACCCCGCGCGCGAGTCGGACTTCCACGAGGTGAGCGCGCTTCCCGGCGGGCGCGGCTTCCTCTTCACCGTGCACCGAGGTGAGGGCCTCGACACGATCGAGCTGCTGACGCAGGGCGCGCGTCGCGTGCTCGTCCAGCTCCCGGGCGAGAGCCTGCGCTCTCCCGTGTTTTCCCCCACGGGCCACATCCTGTACCGCCGGGAATCAACCAGCCCCGGCGTCTGGGCGATCGCGTTCTCGCTCGACCGGCTGGCCGTGTCGGGGGCGCCGTTTCCCGTCGCCGCGGGCGCATCCGCGCCGAGCGTCGCGCGCGATGGCTCGCTCGCATACGTGCGCGCATCGGATGCGCCCTCCGAGCTCGTGTGGGTGAGCCGCAGCGGCGCGATCGAGACGGCCGCCGAGGTGCCCGGCCTGGCCAACGTCGGCGTGGCGGACATGAGCGCGTTCGGCGTCTCGGCGGACGGCCGGCGCGCGGTCGTGAACGTGATGCGGGGCGGCTACGGCGAGCTGTGGGTCTGCGACCTCGTTAGGGGCTCGACGTCGCGCCTGATGTCCGAGCGAGTGGATGCCCTGAGCGCCGTCTGGACGCCCGACGACCGCGTGATCTTCGCCACCCTGCTCCAGAGTCGAAGGTGGAACCTCTGGCGGGTCGCGGCCGACGGCGTGAGCCGGCCCGAGCGCCTGACCGAGGTCGACGTCACCCAGAACCCCAAGGTCGTTTCGCCGGACGGCCGCTTCGTGCTCCTCGCGCACGGCGTGGGCACGAAGGCCGACCTGTGGCTGCTCCCGCTCGACCGCTCGGGTCCCGCCACCGTCTGGCTGGAGGCGGGCGGCAACCAGGGCTTCGGCGCGAGCTTCTCGCCGGACGGCCGCTTCCTGGCGTACGAGTCGGACGAGACGGGCCGCTCCGAAGTCTACGTGCGGCCATTCCCCGCCGGCGAGGGGCGATGGCAGGTGTCGACGGACGGCGGGCGGCTGCCGGCCTGGTCGCGCGGGGGCGAGATCTTCTACAGGTCGCGCGACCGGATGATGTCCGTGGCGGTTTCGGCGCGCGGTGGCGGACTCGAGGTGGCGACGCCACGCCTGCTCTTCGTGGTGCCGGGCGGCGCGGGACTGTCGACCGATTTCAAGCTGTCGGCCGACGATCAGCGCTTCCTGATGTCGCGCTCGCGGCAGGGCGAGCGCGTGACGCTCGTGCTCAACTGGCCGAGCGAAGCCGCGCGGCTCGCGGGCGGCGAGCGGAGATAGCCCGGGGTCCGGGGGGCGCGGGGGGTCTGGGGGGCGCTTCGCACCCGCCAGAACAAGGAAGGGAGCAACAGCCTCGTTAGCCGTTCCCCCCTCTGCTACCCACGTTCTTGGGGAGCCACCTCCGGAGCTTCGCTAGTCGGCGTGGAACACCTCTTCCATGTTGCCCCACCAGGAGCCGGGGTCGCGGCCCTCCACGGGGCGCTGCATCGGGTCCATGACGCCCCACCACTCGCGCATGCGGGGCGAGCGCGCGATCTGGCGCATCCGCTCGTCGAGCTCCGCGGGCGGGCCGTGGTACTCGAAGTAGGCGAAGAGCTGCCCGTCGAAGTGGAAGATCGAGTAGTTGCGGATCTCGGCCTTGCGAAGCGCAGCCAGGATCTCGGGCCAAACGGCGGCGTGGTAGCGCTTGTATTCCTCGAGCCTCTCAGGCCGGAGGCCGATCAGCTGCCCGAAGCGCTTCAACGCCGCTCGCCTCCCGGTCGCGTTGGAGGCACGTCAAAATTCAAGACCTGACCCCTCCGCTAGACCGACGCCACGATGCGCTGGCGCTGCGTGCCCAGGCCGTCGATGCCCAGCTCGACGACGTCGCCTGCCTTCAGGAACGTCGGCGGGTTCATGCCGAGGCCGACGCCGGCGGGCGTTCCAGTGCTGATCACGTCGCCCGGCAAGAGCGTCATGAAGCGGCTCAGGTAGCTCACGAGAAACGGCACGCGGAAGACCATCTCCTTCGTGCTGCTCTTCTGCCGGCTCTCGCCGTTGACCGTTAGCCACATCGGCAGCGCCGCGACGTCGCCCAGCTCGTCGGGCGTCGCGAGGAAGGGGCCGAGCGGCGCGTAGCCGTCCTGGCTCTTGCCCTTGGACCATTGCCCACCGCGCTCGATCTGGTCCTGGCGCTCCGAGTAGTCGTTGTGGAGCGCGTAGCCGGCGACGTGAGCCGCGGCGTCGGCCTCGGATACGTAGCGCGCGCGCGTGCCGATCACGACAGCGAGTTCGACCTCCCAGTCGGTCTTGACGGAGCCGCGCGGCAGCGGCAGGTCGTCTTCGGGTCCGGCGAGCGCCGTCGTCGCCTTGAAGAAGATCACCGGCTCCTCGGGGAGCTTGGCGTTCGTCTCGCGCGCGTGGTCGGCGTAGTTGAGGCCGATGCACACGATCTTGCTCGGGCGCGCGAGCGCGGAGCCAAGGCGCGTGCCCGCGGCGACGCGTGGAGCCTTGGCGGCGTTGTCCTTCGCCCAGGCGGCGAGGCGGTGCAGGCCGTCCGTCTCGAGAAAACGCTCGCCCCAGTCCTCGCCGAAGGCCGACGCGTCGATCCGCGCGCCGTCCTGAAGCTGCAGGCCGGGCTTCTCGCCCCCCGGCGGGCCGAAACGGATGAGCTTCATTCGCTTTCCCCCTGTTGCGCGTGGCGCCAGCGGTCGATCGCGACCGCGACGACGATGATCACTCCGATCAGGATCTCCTGCACGTAGCTGGGCCAGCCCATCTGCTGGCTGCCGTTGCGCAGGAACGCCATCACCAGCGCTCCGATCATCGAGCCCAGGATCGTGCCCTCGCCGCCGCTCAAGCTGCCGCCGCCGATCACGACGGCCGCGATCACGTCGAGCTCGGTGCCGGCCGCGACCGTCGGGTCGCCCTGGCGCAGGCGCGACATCTGCATCACGCCGGCGAGGCCGAAGAGCAGGCCCGCGATCCCGTAGACCTGGAGCTTGAGGCGCTCGATCGGGATGCCGCAGGCGCGCGCCGCGGGCTCGCTCGAGCCGAGCGCGAACACGCGCCGGCCGAAGACGGTGCGCCGCAGCACGAACGCCATGGCCAGCGCCAGCACGAGCGCGATCCAGACGCCGGGTGCGACCAGCATCCACGAGAACGGCGGGAACGTGACGGCCAGCTCGTTGACCCACGTGGCCGGCGGGTTGACCGTGGCCTGGTTCGCCAGCCACTTCGCCGTCCCGCGCGCCACGCCGAGCATGCCGAGCGTGGCGATGAACGGCACGACCTTCAGCCGCGTGATCGCGAGCCCGTTCAGGAGCCCGACGAGGCCGCCGGCCAGCACGGCCGCGAGGACGCCGCCCACGGGCGACCAGCCGTCGCGGATCGCGAGCGCGGTGATGACGCCGGTGAGAGCGATCGTCGAGCCGACCGAGAGGTCGATGCCGCCGCCCACGATCACGAGCGTCATGCCGATCGCGCCGATCGCCACGATCACGGTCTGGGCCAGCACGACCCGGAGGTTGTTGGCGGAGAGGTATCGCTCGGGCGCGCCGCTCGCGATCGCGAAGAACACGACGACGAGCGCCAGGCCCAGGAAAGGGCCGAGGCGCACGAGCCGCTGGCGGAGCTCGGGGCTCATCCGGCGATCGCCGCCTCGAGGACGCTCTCGGGCGTCCAGTCCGCGACCGCCCGCGCCGCGCCCAAACGGCCGCGGCACATGACCGCGACGCGGTCGCAGACGCCCAGGAGCTCCGGAAGGTACGAGCTCACCATCAGGACCGCGCGGCCGGCCTCGGCGGCGCGCACGATGGCCGCGTAGAGCTGCGCCTTGCTCGCGACGTCGATTCCGCGCGTGGGCTCGTCGAGCAGCAGCACCTCGGCCTGCTGGTGGACGATGCGGGCGAAGGCGACCTTCTGCTGGTTGCCGCCGGAGAGCGTCCGGACGGGCTGGCCCGCCCCGCGCATCCGAACGTCCACCTCGCGCGCCCGCTCCTCGGCCTGCGCGCGCTGCGCTCGCGGGTCGAGGACTCCGGCGCGCGAGCACGACGAGAGCCGAGTCAGCGTGACGTTGTCGGCGACGGATAGCGGCAGCGCGAGTCCTTCTCCTTTGCGGTCCTCGCTCAAGTAGCCCAGGCCGGCCCCGAGGCGCGCGGCCGGCGGGGCCGTGAGCGGCCGCTCGCGGCCGAGCACGCCCAGGCTTCCGGCTGTCGGGCGCGCCAGGCCCACGAGCGCGCGCAGCATCTCCGTCCTGCCGGAGCCCATCAGGCCGAAGATGCCGAGCACTTCGCCGCGGCGCAACGTGAACGAGGCCTCGCGCAGCCCGGGAGCCGAAAGTCCGCGCACCTCGAGGGCCACGTCGGCCTCCGGCACCGGCCGCCGCTGCGGGAAAAGCTCCTCCACCGTGCGTCCGACCATCAGCGCGATCAGCTGGTCGTTGCCGGTGGCGGCGAGGGCGCCCGAGCCGACGCTGCGCCCGTCGCGGAGCACGGTGTAGGCGGAGGCGACGGCGCGGCTCTCTTCGAGGAAGTGGCTGATGTAGACGACTGCGACGCCCGCGGCCGAGAGCCGGGCGACGAGCGCGAACAGCCGATCGACGTCGCCGCGCGCCAGGCTGCTCGTGGGCTCGTCCATCAGCACCACGCGCGCGCGCGTCGCGATCGCGCGGCAGATCTCGACCACCTGGCGGGCGCCGATCGGCAGCCGGCCGACGACGGCGTCGGGGTCGACCTCGGGGTGCCCGAACTCCGCGAGCACCTCGCGCGTCTGGCGCTGGGCGCGCTCGCGGTCCCACAGGCCGCGCCGCGACGGCTCGCTGCCCATCAGCACGTTCTCGGCCACGGTGAGGTGCGAAAAAAGCGACAGCTCCTGGTGGATGAGGGCGATCCTGGCGGCGCGCGCGTCGCGCGGCGAGCGCGGCGCGTACGCCTGGCCGGCCACCTCGAGGCTGCCGGAGTCCGGGCGCAGGAGGCCGCCCAATACCGAGAGCAGCGTGCTCTTGCCGGCGCCGTTCTCCCCGAGGAGGGCGTGGACCTCGCCGGGCCGGACCTCGAGCGAGGCGCCGTCGAGCGCGTGGGTGGCGCCGAAGCGCTTCACGACGCCGCTGAGCCGCAGCGCCGCCGTCATTCGCCGGGAGCGAGATACTGGGCGAGCGGGGGCTTGAGCAGCGCCTGCACTTCCGGCGAGTCGAGGTTCTCGGGTGTGGCGATCGAGACGCCGGTATCGATGACCTTCGCCACGGGCTTGCCCTGGAGGTGGTCGATCAGGGTCTCGACCGCGAGCCCTCCCATGTGGAAGGGGTTCTGCAGAACGAAGGCTTGCAGCTGGCCGGCGCGCATCGCGTCCACGAAAGCCTGGTTCGAGTCGAAGCCGACGAACTTCAGCTTGCCGGCGAGCCCCGCGTCCTGCAGCGCCAGCAGCATGCCCGAGGCGGCCGACTCGTTGCAGGCAAACAGCCCGTCCAGATCGCGGCCGAAACGGTTCAGCAGGTTCTCCGACGCGCGCTTGGCGGTGTCGCGCGTGGCGCCCGCGTACTGGTCGGAGGAGACGAGCTCGAGCCCGGGCCACTTCTCCTTGAGGCGGTCGAGGAAGCCGCGCTCGCGGTCGGCGGTGCTGGCCGAGCCCTCGGCGTAGCGCAGGAGCAGCGTCCGCCCCTTGCCGTTCATCGCCTGGCCGAGCGCGTCGGCCGCCAGCACGCCGCCCTTGTAGTTGTCGGTGGCGACGAAGCTCACGATCTGGTCGGAGGC
>DATBSL010000132.1:0-11434 GCA_036559805.1 Vicinamibacteria bacterium | reverse complement strand
CATCGCGGGCGTCATCATCCTGGCCGCCGCGCCCTGCACGGCGATGGTCTTCGTCTGGTCGTACCTCTCCGACGGCGACCCCGCCTACACGCTCGTGCAGGTGGCGGTGAACGACCTGATCATGCTGGTCGCCTTCGCCCCGGTCGTGAAGTTCCTCGTCTCGGGAGCCTCCGGTCTCCACGTGCCGTTCGCCGTCCTTCTCTACTCGGTTCTGATCTTCGTGGTCATCCCGCTGGTGGCAGGGTCCGTCAGCCGCAGCGTGCTCATCGGAAGGAAAGGCCCTGAGTGGTTCGCGGAGCGCTTCCTCCCGTTCTTCCAGCCCGTGACCGTGATCGCCCTGCTGCTGACGCTCGTTGCGATCTTCGCGTTCCAGGCCGAGAACATCACGACGCGCGCCTTCCACGTCGTGCTGATCGCGATTCCGATCCTGATCCAGGTCTACTTCAACTCCGGCCTCGCCTACGGGCTGATGAAGGCCTTCCGCGTCCCGTACGGCGTCGCCGCTCCGGGCGCGCTCATCGGCGCCTCGAACTTCTTCGAGCTGGCGGTGGCCACGGCCATCGCGCTCTACGGCCCCGGCTCCGGAGCCGCGCTCGCCACGGTGGTCGGCGTGCTGGTCGAGGTCCCCGTCATGCTCTCCGTTTGCCGTTTCTGCGTCGCGACGCGCGGCTGGTTCGAGCCGGCCGTCGCCGCGGGAGTCCTCGGGCCAGCTTCATCGCCCGAGGCATAGGAGTCATCCATGGCCGTTCAAGCCATCGAGGTGCGGGCTGTCACAGGAAGGTGTCTCATGACCACCGTCACCGTGTTCCGACGCGTGCCGCCGCCGCTCATCGGCGTGTGCGGCGTGGTGCCCGATCCCACGTACCAGGGCTTCGAGGAGACGCTCGACTGGCTCGACGCGGGCGGGTTCCTCGTGGAGCGGTTCGACCCATATCGAGAACCCGCCGAGGCCGCACGTTTCCCCACCGTCATTGAGGCTCTGGCCAGGCAAGGTGAGCGCTGCCTGCCACTGATTCTCTTCGACGGCGTCGTCGTGTCGTCCGGCGTCCGACCGACGCGCACAAAACTGGCCCGGTTCGTCAGCCAACACCGCAGCCAGACCGAGCTGGCAACGACCCGCTGACGGCGGGCGCAGCTTCCCGACCTCGTGGACGCTCAGGGCAGCCGCAGCACGTTGCCGGGCTCGCTCGGCGGCACGAGCGACACCGACTCGATCGCGACCGGGCCGCCCGAGCGCAGCACGACGCGCACGTCCGGCCCGCCCGAGTCGGCGAAGAAGTAGGGCAGCCGCATCCGGAACGACCCGGACACCGTCTCGTCGCGCCAGCGCGAGCCGCTGCCGCCGCCGCTCTCCGCGACGCCGATCCGGCCCTGGCCGCGCCCCACGACCCGGATCTCGAGCCGCCGCGGGCGCGCGCCCTCGCGCACCCGGAACGCCAGGCCGTCGCCGTCCTTCGAGAGCACGAGCCGCCCCGCTTCGAAGCGCGCCTCGCTCTCGAAGCGCAGGCCGTCGAAGGTCGCGTCGGCTCCGGTCGGCACGGGCGGCAGGCGCTCGAACGACACGAACGAGCCGGCGGCGCTCCGGGGCGAGAAGAGCGTCCGCGGGTGGCTGGTGAGACGCCGGCCCTCGAGGCCCGGAACGGCCACGCGCGCCACCCGCTCGCGCGCATGGAACACGATCGGGCTCTTCGCGAAGTCCCAGGCCCCGGCCGGGCGTGGCGCCTGCGCCCCGTAGAGCTTGTCCCAGCGGCCGTCGTAGCTCAGCACGCCGAGCGCCTGGACTCCGATCGACCCGAGCGCGAGCAGCGTCGCCCCGGTCTTGAGCACCGCAAAGCCCTCCGGCAGGAAGAGCAGCAGCAACGGCCACGCCGGAGCCACGAGCCGCGGTCCCCAGAAGGGTCCGCCGTCCCAGCCGCCGGCGAGCGCGAGCCACGCGACGTGCGCGACCGCCGCCAGCGGGCACGCGACCGGCAGGAAGCGGCCCGGCTGGGCCTGGTCCCAGAGCCGGCTGCGGGGGGCGCGCAGCACGCGAACGACCCCGGCGAGCGCCGCGAGCACGACGGGCGTGAAGAGCAGGATGCCGCGCGCCGGCGAGGCGAGGAGCGCGAGCACGCCCCCTCCCGGAGCCGGCGCCGCGCCGGATACGTCGGCGCCTGCGGTCGAGCCCGCGAAGAGCGCCAGCAGCAGGCCCGGCGCCGCGGCCGCGAGGACGAGCAGCCCCGCGGCGCGCCAGCGCACGAGCACCGCCGCGATCAGGACGAGCGCGAGCGCTGCGGACGAGGGCTGGAGCGCCACGGCGAGACCCAGGGGCAGGCCCGCGGCGATGGCACTTGCGGCGCTGTCGTCCTCCACGGCCCGCACCAGCAGCAGCACGGCCGCGGCCACCGCGGCCGTAGCGGCGGCTTCGCCGGACCAGGCCTGCGCGGCGGCCGCGAGCGTCGTGCCGAGCGCGAGCACGAGGCCGGCCCAGCGTCCCTCGGAAGGGCCGTGACGGCGCGCGACCGCGGAGAAGAGCGCGCCCGCGGCGAGCGCGGCGAAGAGCGCGGCCGCGGCTTTGCCGACGAGTGCCATGCCCATCGCGTCGAGCTCGAACACGAGCCCGGCGAGCCAGACGAGGAGCGACAGCACGAGCGCGGAGGCGCCGGTCGCGGGCGGGGCCGGCAGCGGACGGCCGTTGGCGACGAGCAGCGCGAAGGCCATCACGGCCACGACGAGCGTCGCGACGAGGCTCGGGCCGCGCGAGCGCACCCGCTGCAACGGCGTGTCGGAGCCGTGAGCGCGGACACCCATGGCTCAGGAGCTCGTGCGCCGCCGCTGGTAGCGGTTCACGGCGCGATTGTGGGCCGCGAGCGTCTCGCTGAACTCGTGGCTGCCGTCGTTGCGACTGACGAAGTAGAGCTCCTTCGTCTCGGCCGGCTCGATCACCGCGAGGATCGCCTCGCGGCCGGGCGAGCCGAGCGGCCCGGGGGGCAGGCCGCGGCGCTTGTAGGTGTTGTAGGGCGAGTCGATGTCGAGGTCGCGCTTGCGGATGTTGCCGTCCCAGCGGCCCTGGAGCTTGAGCACGAAGATCACCGACGGGTCGGTCTGCAACGGCATGCCCTTCTCCAGGCGGTTCAGGAACACCCTCGCGATGCGCCGCCGCTCGAAGCTGCGCGCGGTCTCGAGCTCCACGATCGACGCGAGCGTCACCACCTGGCGCACCGTGAGCCCGCGCTCCTGGATCCGCGGCAGCTGCGGCTCGATCACCTCGCGGAAGCGCTCGAGCATGCGCAGCGCCAGCGCGCGCGGGGCCTCCGGCGACTGCGGCACGTCGTAGGTGTCGGGAAACAGGTAGCCCTCGAGGCTCGTCGCCGCCGGGTCGAGGTCGCGCACCGGCAGCGGGTCGCGGGCGACCGCCAGGAAGCCCGAGACGTCGAGCCCTTCCGCGACCACGAGCGCCGCCACCTCGTCGATGTTGCGCCCCTCGGGCACGGTGAGGTCGCGGCGCACCACGTCGCCGCGCACGAGCGCGTCGAGGATGCCCTGCACGGAGAGCGGCCCGGAGAGCGCGTACTCTCCGGCCTTCAGCCGACTCGACACGCCGCGCTGGCGCGCCAGCAGCCCGAAGACGAGCGGGTGGCGCACGAGGCCCATCGCCTCGAGTTGCCGGGCGACGCCGTCCGCCGTCGCCCCGTTCGCGACCATGAGCTTCACCGGCGGCGCGCCGGCCTCGATCTTCGTCGAGGAGATCTCGTAGCGCCAGGCCGCCGCGAGCGTAGCCGACACCAGCACGGCGAAGGCGAGCAGCGGCGCGGCGCTCCTCCCGCCGCGATCGCGCCGGGTCACCTTTTCCCCCCGCGCGCTGAGCGGCGGGGTCTTCTGGATCAAGCGGTCACTCCGCCGGCCCTCGCCTTGCGCTCGTCGAGCAGCTCCTGGAGCAGCAGGCAGGCCGCCGCCTGGTCGAGGCGCGCCTGGCGCGCACGGCCGCGCACGCCCGCCTCCGCCAGGCGCTCGCCGGCCGCGACCGAGGTCAGCCGCTCGTCGCGGGTCGCGACCGGGATCCGCAGCACGCGCCGGAGCCGCTCGACGAACCCGAGCACCTTCTCGGCCTGCGACCCTTGCGAGCCGTCGAGGCGCAGCGGCAGCCCCACCACGACCTCGGCGACCGAGTGCTCGCGCACGAGGGCCGCGACCTGCTGCGCGTCCTTGCGCGGCCCCAGCGAGCGCAGCGTCGCGAGCCCCGAGGCCAGGGTGCCGGTCTCGTCGGACACGGCCACCCCGATTCGCACGTCCCCCACGTCGAGAGCCAGGAGGCGCACCGTGCGGTCAGTATAGCGTCCCGATTTCGCAAAGCCTTGACACCCCTGGAGCGCTCTGCAATCCTCCCCTTGCCCTTTCGGGAGGATTCTCGCGCTTGGCCGAGTCGAAGTACCGGATCCTCCACGAGCTGGGCGCCGGCGGCATGGGCACCGTGCGCAAGGGGCTGCTGCTGGGGCAGTCGGGCTTCCAGCGCCCGATCGTGATCAAACAGCTGCGCACGCCCGACCCGGAGCACCTGCGCCTCTTCGTCGAGGAGGCGCGCCGCTACGCGGTGCTCGACCACGAGAACATCGGCCGCATCTTCGACTTCGAGCGCATCGCGGGCGAGCTGTGCATCGTGCTCGAGTACATCGACGGCTGGAGCCTGATCGAGTACCTCGAGCGGCACCGCGAGCTCGGCTACCTGGCGGACGTGGACCTCACGGTCTTCATCGCGAGCCGGGTCTGCCGCGGGCTGCAGTACGTTTTCGAGAAGGTCGGCATCGTGCACCGCGACGTGAGCCCCAGCAACGTGATGATGACGAGCGAGGGGACCGTCAAGCTGATCGACTTCGGGATCGCAGCGAGGAGCGGCACGCGCGAGAGCTACCTGGCCGGCAAGCCCTCCTACATGGCGCCCGAGATGGTGGTCGAGATGCGCGCCGACCAGCGCAGCGACATCTTCTCGCTCGGCTCGGTGCTGTTCGAGATGCTGACGGGCGAGCGGCTCTTCACGGGCGAGTCGACCGCCGAGATCCTGGAACGCGTCGTGGCCGGCGAGATCCCGAAGGCGAGGTCGATCAACCCGCTCGTGCCCGAGCCGGTCGAGGCGATCCTGTCGCGGGCGCTCGAGCGCGCCTCGGCGCGCCGCTTCCCCTCCGCCGCGGCGATGGGCGAGGCCTGCGAGCACTTCCTCTACGACAAGGGCTACGGGCCGACCAACTTGACGCTCAAGCACTATCTCGGCTCCGTCTTCGGCGAAAGCAGGGTCAGCGACGAGGCGGAGCCGCGCGATCGCGAGCCGACGCTGATCCCGCTGGGCGACGAGATGCGCGCCGAGCCGTTCGACGACGGCGCGGTCACCCGCGCCGGCTCGCCGCTCGAGCGCGTGGTGCTGCGCGGCGAGACGCCCAAGCCGGGATCGGCCCGCACTCCCCCGGAGCCCCCCAAGAAGTAGCTCGCTTCGCCACTGGCTTCGAAGACCGACGACCGTCCGCTGGCGACCACCCGGTTGTTGGACTATGGTCATTGACCATGGTAAAACTAGTCATGCAGACCATTGCGGTGTCGAAGTTCAAGGCGACCTGCCTGGCGGTGCTACAGCGCGTGAAGAAGACGGGCCGGCCGGTTCGGATCACCCGCTTCGGCAAGCCGGTCGCCGACGTCGTGCCGCCGCAGATCGCAGAGTCCGAGCGCAGCTGGATCGGCGTTATGGCCGGCCGGGCCAGGATCACGGGCGACGTCGTCGCCCCGGCGGCGGACGCCGGGGAGTGGGAAGCGCTGCGGCGGTGAGGCTGCTGCTCGACACGCATGTCTGGCTCTGGAGCCTCACGGCGCCCGACAATCTCGAACGCAGGGTGAGGAGTCGCCTGGAGCGGGCGAAGGACGGCGTCTGGCTATCGCCGATAAGCGTCTGGGAGCTGCTCGTTCTCGCCGAGCGTGGCCGGTTGCGACTCGACGCCGAGCCCCGGGCGTGGGTCCGGGAGGCCCTGGAGCGGGCGCCGCTCGAGGAGGCCGTGCTGAACCACGAAGTGGCTCTCCGCAGCCGCGACGTGGCGCTGCCGCACCCGGACCCCGCCGACCGCTTCCTGGTGGCCACGGCGCTGGTCTACGACCTGACCCTGGTGACCGCAGACGACACGCTGATCGAGGCGAAGGCTTGCCCGATCCTCGCCAACCGCTGAAGCCGCTTCGTCAGGCGATGCGATCAGGCCCTCAACCATCCCACGTCGCGGCCATCCACGGTCTCCAGGAAGCGGCCGCCCGCCGACGTCCTTTGACTGTGGAGTCTATTGTGGAGCAGACTCCACAGTGTGGAGACGATCCAGGTGGTGCTCGAAGAGGAGCTGCTGCGGGCGGCCGACCGGGCCGCGCGCCGGCTGAAGCTGAACCGCTCGGCGCTCGTGCGCCAGGCGCTGCGCGCGCATCTCGACGCGATGCGGCGCCTCGAGCTCGAGCGGGCCGATCGCGCTGGGTACGAGCGTCAGCCTGACCGTGCGGCGGAGCTGGCCATGTGGGAGAAGGTCGCTGCGTGGCCGGAAGAGTAGAGCGCGGCGACGTGCGACTGTTCGCGTTCCCGGCGCCCGACAAGCCCCGGCCGGTGCTCGTGCTGACTCGCGATTCGGCGATCGACTACCTCTCACGCATCACCGTGGCGCCGATCACCTCCACGATCCGCGGTGTCCCCTCCGAGGTGATCCTCGGCCCCGACGACGGAATGAAGCACCCCTGCGCGGTCAACCTGCACAATGTCGTCACAGTGGCGAAAGGGGGGCTTGGCCGGCGCCTCTGCTCGCTCGAGCCCCCGCGCATGCGCGAGGTGTGTCACGCATTGGGCTTCGCGCTTGGCTGTGGCGGCTGAGCTTGCCCCTGGGATGCGGGCCGGCGGCGCGCTAGAACGGCCGTCCGGGGACTGCCGAGAAGAGCGCGTACTCCGTCCGGACGGAGTAACGCGACCCTTGTACCGGCCGGCGCGAGGCGTCGGGTAGACTGTTTTCGGCCGTCTGAACCGACTCTTCGCTCCCGGCGGTGTCCTCGAATGATGTGTGAGCGTCTGCGATCCCTTCTCGCCCGCGCGGCCGTGCTAGCCCTGCTCCTGGGCCTGGCACTTCCCTTCCTCGCCTGCCGCAGCGGGCCCGAGGGCGGCAAGCCCCTGCGGCGCGCCAAGCAGCGCGTGTTCGTGATCGGCTTCGACGGCATGGACCCGACGCTCGCGCGGAAATACCTGGACGAGGGCAAGCTGCCGAACCTGAAGGCGCTCGCCGAGGAGGGCGTCTTCGCGCGGCTGGGCTCGACGCAGCCTTCGGAGTCCCCCACAGCGTGGTCGAGCTTCGCCACCGGCGTGAACCCGGGCAAGCACAGCATCTACGACTTCCTGATCCGCGACCTCGAAACCTACTTCCCGGACTTCAACATGATCAAGAAGGAGCCGCCGGAGTTCCTCTGGGGGCTGATTCCGACGAAGGCGCCCAAGATCACGTCGATGCGCGGCGGGACCTCCTTCTGGAAGACGGCCTCCGCGGACGGAATCAAGTCCGTGGTGCTCACGGTGCCGGTGACGTTCCCGCCCGAGGAGCTGCACCACGGCGAGATGCTGGGCGGCTTGCCGCTGCCGGACCTGCGCGGCACGCTCGGGACCTTCTACTACTGGGCGACGGACCTCTCCTCGTACGAGGAGGGCAACACCGAGTTCGGCGGGTTCCTGAAGCGGCTGCTGCTCGACGGCGGCGTCTCCGAGACGCTGCTCAAGGGGCCGGAGAGCCCGATCCTCAAGCAGGAGGAAGCGGCCCTGCTGAAGAAGAAGCGGGGCGGGAGCCTCTCCGAGCGCGAGCAGTCGCGGCTCGACGAGCTCGCGACCGGCAAGGACCTGAACCTGCCGATGACGGTGCGCTGGAGCGAGGGCCAGAAGAGCGCCGAGATCGAGATCCAGGGCCAGAAGCTCCAGCTCAAGCAGGGCGAGTGGAGCGGGTGGGTGCCGCTCACGTTCCGCATCAACGCGCTCCTGCGCATCCACGGCATGACGCAGTTCGCGCTGCTCGACGCCGACCGCGAGCTGCGGATCTTCGCCTCCCCCGTCAACATGGACCCGCGCAACCCGCCGCTGCCGATCTCCTACCCCGCCGCGTTCTCGAAGCAGCTCGCCGACCAGATCGGGCTCTACCGCACGCTCGGCTGGGCCGAGTCCGGCGACAAGCCGCTCAACGAGGGCCGGCTCGACGAGGCGCAGTTCCTCTACGACTCCGACCGCGCCATGGACGACCGCGAGAAGATCATCCTGAAGCGGCTGGAGACGGACGACTGGGACCTGTTCGTCGCCGCGATCGAGACGACCGACCGCATCTCGCACATGATGTGGCGCCTCATCGACCCAAAGCACCCGATGTACGACCAGGCGCTCGCCGCCAAGTACGGCGACGCGATCGAGAAGGTCTACCGGCGCGCCGACGACCTTGTCGGACGGCTGCGCCAGAAGGTGCCGAAGGACGCCGTGTTCATGGTGATGTCCGACCACGGCTTCCACTCGTTCCGGCGCGAGGTCAACCTCAACACCTGGCTGGTACAGAACGGCTACATGGTGGTGCAGGGCCAGAGCCAGGAGAAGGGCCTCGCGGACCTCTTTGGCCGCGGCAAGTTCTTCGAGGGCGTCGACTGGTCGAAGACGCGGGCCTACGCGGTGGGCCTCGGGCAGATCTATTTCAACCTGAAGGGGCGCGAGGCCAAGGGAGTCGTGTCCGCCGGCGAGGAGTACCGCCAGCTGCAGGACGAGATCCGCACCAAGCTCCTGCCGCTCTCCGACCCCGAGACGGGCGACCGGATCTTCGCCGACGTCTACGAGCGCGACGACATCTACAAGGGCGAGTACATCCAGATGGCGCCCGACCTGCAGGTGGGCTTCCTCGACGGCTACCGCGTGGGCTGGCAGGACACGCTCGGCACGATCCGCCGCGGCGTCGTCGAGAACAACAACCGCAAGTGGTCGGGCGACCACTGCGCGACCGCGACCGAGATCTCGCACGGCGTCTTCTTCGCGAACCGCAGGATCGCGGCGGCCGAGCCGCACATCATGGACCTGGCGCCGTCGATCCTGAAGCTGCTCGAGGTCCAGGTCCCGGCCGACTACGACGGGAAGGCGCTCTGGTGACGACGGCGGCCGTCGCGCTGCTGCTGGCGCTGGCGGCCCAGGACGCGCCGCAGGCGTCGCCCGCGCCCGCCGCCCCGGCGGGCGACGAGCAGCGGCTGCAGAAGGTGCAGCAGCGCCGCGCGGCGCTCGAGCAGGAGCTCGCGCGCATGCGCGGCGAGGAGAAGAGCCTGCTCGGCGAGGTGGAGCAGCTCGAGCTGGAGCTCTCGCTGCGCAGCGAGGAGCTCACCGAGATCCAGATAGCACTCGCTCGAACCCGCGCGCAGCTCGACGCCACCGTGGCGCGCGTCGCGGCGCTCGAGACGAGCCTCGCCGAGGCGCGCCCCGCACTCGCGCGCCACGCGCGCGCCCTCTACAAGCTCGGCGACACGAGCTACCTGCGCCTGCTGCTCTCGATCGACCGGCCGTCCGATTTTTTTCGCGGCTACCGGCTGATCACGACGCTCGCGCGCCGCGACAACGCCCGCGTGGCGGGCTTCCGCTCCGACCTCCAGGCCTGGAGCGCCGAGAAGGCCGCGCTCGAGGAGCGCACGCGCGAGTCCGTGGCGCTGCGGAACAGGCTCGCCGCCGCGCGCCGCGGCCTCGACGAGCAGCGCGCGCGCAAGACGACGCTGCTCACCTCGCTCGTCGAGCGCAAGGAGCTGAACGCCGCCTACGTCGAGGAGCTGGCGCAAGCCGAGACGCGGCTGCAGCTGCTGCTCGCCGGGCTCGGCGCCGGCGACGTGGAGGTGCCGCTCGGCGCCTTCCGCGGCAGCCTGCCCTGGCCGGTCGCGGGTCCGGTGCGGGCCGGCTTCGGCCGCCGCAAGCACGCGCGCTTCGACACCTACACGATCCACAACGGGCTCGAGATCGAGGCGCCGCCCGAAGCCGCGGTGCGCGCGGTGCACGGCGGGCGCGTGGTGTTCGCCGAGCGCTTCAAGGGCTACGGGCTGATGGTGGTCGTGGACCACGGCGGCAAGCACCACTCGCTCTACGCCCAGCTGGGCGCGGTGCAGGTGGCCCCGGGCGAGGCCGTGGACGCGGGCGCGGTGCTGGGGACGGCCGATCCCGCGGGAGCGGACGGGCCGGGCGTGTACTTCGAGATGCGCTACCAGGGACGCCCCGAAGATCCCGAGGGCTGGCTGGCCAAACCCTGATATCCTGATTTCATGAGCCCGAAATCGCGCCTGCTGGTCGCGCTCGCATCCACGGGATTGATCGGCTACGTCGCCGTGGGATCGCTGCTCGGCAAAGCGCTCGGCGACACGAGCTACGGCCAGCTCGCGATCTTCAACGAGGTCGTGCGGCTGGTGCTGGACGCGTACGTCGAGCCCGTGAACCTCGACCGGGCGATGGCGGGCGCGCGGCTCGGAATGGCCGACTCGCTCGACGGCGACAGCTCCTACCTCGACGCCGAGCAGTACAAGCTGCTGCAGCAGCCCGTCGCCGACAGCGACGCCGACGTCGGTCTGGTGCTGACGCGGCGCTTCTCGTTCCTGATGGTGGTCGCGGCGCGCGCGGGATCCCCGGCCGCGAAGGCGGGGCTGCGGCCCGGCGACCTGCTCAAGGCGATCGACGAGCGGCACACGCGCCCGACGCCCGCGATCATCGCCGAGCGGCTGTTGCGCGGCGCACCGGGCTCGTCGGTCAAGCTCTCGGTGCTGCGCGCGGGAGCGGAGCCGCTCGAGGTGAGTGTCGTCCGGGAGCGGCTCAAGCCCGCGCCCGTCGAGGGCCGGATGCTCGAGGGCGGGACGGGCTACGTCCGCGTCCCGGAGTTCACGCCCGCGACGGCCCAGGCGGTGAGGGCCGAGATCGAGTCGCTGCGGCGCTCGGGGGCGACGCGGCTCCTGCTCGACCTGCGCGACGCCGCGTGGGGAGCCCCGGCCGACGGCGTCGCGGTCGCCGAGCTCTTCCTGCACGGCGGACCGGTGGCCAAGCTCGTCGGCCGGCGCGTCGACGAGAAGCTCATCCAGGCCGACGTCGCGCGCAGCGCCTGGTCCGGACCGCTCGCGGTGCTGGTCACGAACGGCACGGCGGGCCCCAGCGAGATCGTGGCGGCGGCGCTCGTCGAGGCGGGGCGCGCGAAGCTCGTGGGCGAGCACACCTTCGGACGGGCGGCCGTCTCCAAGACGGTACCGCTGCCGGAGGGCGGCATGGTGCTCACCGTGGCCAAGTACATGTCGCCGACCGGCAAGGCGATCCACGGCGAGGGGCTCGTGCCGTCGGTGCCGGTGTCGCAGGACGACGACGACGAGCCCGCCGAGGGCAAGTCCGACGCGATCCTGGAGAAGGCCCTCGAGGTGGTGAAGGCCGAGGGCA
>DATBSL010000131.1:0-1575 GCA_036559805.1 Vicinamibacteria bacterium | reverse complement strand
GGCAGCAGGTCGGACGTGGCCAGGTTGCCGGAGAGCCAGGAGAGCGTGGTCCACAGCAGGAGCGACGCGACGAGGCCGCCGAGGCCGCCCTGGATCACGCCCTCCGTCACGAAGGGGCCCTTGACGTAGGCCCGCGTCGCGCCGACCAGGCGCATGATGTCGAGCTCGTCCTCGCGCGCGTAGATCGTCAGGCGGATCACGTTGGAGATCGTGAAGACGGCGGCGAGCACCAGCACGCCACCCAGGAAGGCGCCCACCGCCCGCACGAGCCGCACGCCGGTCGAGAGCCGCTCGATCCAGAGCAGGTCGTACTGGATCTCACGCACGCCGGGCACCTCGCCGAAAGCCTTCGCCAACCGCTCGACCTCGGCCGGCGACTGCCGCTCCGGCCGCAGGTTGACCTCGAGCGACGCCGGAAACGGGTTCTCGCCCAGGTCCTCCGGCAGCGAGCTCAGGTCGCGGAACATCGCGCGGAAGCGCTCGAGGGCCAGCTCGCGGCTGACGTACTGGAGCGATGCCACCGCGGGGTCGTCGCGCAGGCGGTTCTCCAGGCTCTCGCGAACGCGCGGCTCGAGCCTGTCCTCGAGGTAGACGATCACCTGCACCGTCTCGGTCCAGCGCGTCACCAGCCCGGAGAGGGCACTCGCGACCGTCAGGAACGCGCCCAGCACGAACAGGCTGATCGCGATCGTGCCGATCGAGACGGCGTTCACCATGCGGCTGCGCCAGAGACTGGTGAGCGCCTCGGACGCGAAGTAGGAGACCGCTCGGAGCAGCGCCATGGAGCGGCCGGATTATAATCCGCGCGCATGAGCGTGCTGGTCGGCATCGCGGGCGGCACCGGCTCGGGCAAGACCTCGCTCGCGGTGAAGGTCCGCGACCGGGTCGGCGAGGAGCACTGCCTGCTGCTGGCGCAGGACGCCTACTACAAGGACGGCAGCACGCTCACGAAGGCCGCGCAGGCCGCGATCAACTACGACCACCCCGACGCCTTCGACACGACGCTCCTGGTCCAGGACCTGCGCGACCTGCGGGCGGGACGGCCGGTCCCGTGCCTCACCTACGACCACGCCAGCTACTCGCGGCGCGTCCTGCCCGACCCGCTCAAGCCCAAGCCTGTGGTGATCCTCGAGGGCATCCTGGTGCTGGCCGAGGAGCCGCTGCGGCGGCTGATGGACATCAAGCTCTTCATCGACACCGACGCCGACGTTCGGCTGCTGCGGCGGCTGCAGCGCGACATCCAGGAGCGCGGACGCTCGTTCGAGTCGGTCCAGCGGCAGTACCTCGACTCGGTGCGCCCGATGCACCTCGAGTTCGTCGAGCCGTCGAAGCGCTACGCCGACCTGATCATCCCGGAGGGCGCCGAGAACGAGGTGGCGCTCGAGGCGGTGGTGGCGCGCGTGCGCGCCATGCTCGCGCGCTAGGGCTAGGCGATCACGCGTGGGCCACGCGGCCCCGCTCGAGCGAGATCACGCGCTTGCCCATGCGCTGGATCATCTCGCGGTCGTGGGTGGCGATCACCACGGTGGTCCCGCGCGCGTTCACGTCGAGGAAGAGGCGCATGATCTCCTGCGC
>DATBSL010000130.1:0-27606 GCA_036559805.1 Vicinamibacteria bacterium | reverse complement strand
TGCGCGTCCTTGATGTACTTGTTCTCGTTCCAGACCTGCGGCCACAGGTAGGCGTTCTTGAGGAAGCGCGCCGAGATGTCCCACAGCGTGTCGCCGCGGACCACGATGTAGTAGGCCGTACCCTCGGGGATCGAGGTCGGGTAGTCCGGGTTTTTGGTCCAGTGGGGGGCGATCGTTGCCGGTCCCACCGAAAGTCCCGGCTCCGCGGCTGGGGCTTGCTGCGAAACCCCGTCGGGAGTCTGGGCGGTCACCGCCCCGGACAGCGTCGCGACTGCCGCGAGGGCACCAAGGATCAGCTTCGGTCTCACTGCCTTTCCTCCCGGACGGATGAGGCGCCGTCCTCACGGACTCGGAGTCCCGCCCGTGGCGGGGTGAGTCTGCGGGACGGTATCAGGAAAAAAGGCGTTTCGTCAAGGGGTGTTCCCCCAAATCCTCAAAGTTCCACTTGAGGTGGCGAGGGCGGAGGGGTTGCCGGAGCAGGCGTCGCCGCCTCCGGAACGGAGGGTGGAAATGCCGCTTCGAGCTCGTCGGCTTCGGCGATATAGGGGCTCTTCGGGAACTCGCCCCTGAGCCGCGCGAAGTGGGGCCGCGCCTCTGCGTAGCGGCCCGAGAACGACAGCACCTGGCCCAGGCGGAAGAGCACCTCGTCGATCCTCTCGTAGTCCGGATATTGCGACAGGATGGTCTCGTAGCGCCCGATCGCCGATCGCCAGGAGCGCCGGGTCTTCTGGTAGAAGTAGCCGACCTGGTAGTGCGAGCGCGCGAGCGTCTGGCGGCAGTCGCGGATCCGCTCGCGGGTTTTCTCCACGTACTGCGACTGCGGATAGACGTCCAGCAGGCGCTCGTATTCCTCGAGCGCCTGCCCGGTGGAGGTCTGGTCGCGGTCCGGGGTGTTCTTCTGCTTGAAGTAGGACTCGGCGGCCTTGTACTGCGCGTAGTCCGAGCGGGGGTGCTGCGGGTAGAGCGTCAGGAACTCCCGGTAGGAGGAAACGGCGAGGACGTAGTTCCCGGCGCCGCCCTCCTCGAAGTAGGAGTCGGCGAGGCCGATGCGCGCGTCGGGCTGGTGCGGGCTCTGGGGGAAGGCCTCGATCAGGCGCCGATAGTACTGGCGCGCCGATTCCCAGTCCTTCTTCGCGAAGGCCTTGGCCCCGGCCTCCCAGACGATGTCGTCGGAGGCGCTCGAGAGCGTCTCCATGTCGAGCTGATGGCCCGAGCAGCCCGCGAGCACCGTGAGAGCCGCCACCACGGCCAGGGCAGAGCGCCTCACGCGGCCCCCTGGATCCACTGCCACTCGCGCTCGAGGCCTTCCTCGAGGCGGACCGTCGAGCGAAAGCCCAGGTCTCGGGCGGCCCTGGATGTGTCGGCGAAGGTGTCTTTCATGTCGCCCTTCTGGGGTTCCTGGCGCTCGACCCGGAGGCGCCGTCCGGTGACGCTCTCGATGAGGCCCAGCACGTCGTTGAGGGCGACTCGCTCGCCTCCCCCCACGTTATACACGCAGCCCGGCCGGCCCGAAAACGCGGCCGCGCGCACGGCGCTCACGATGTCGTCCACGTAGGTGAAGTCGCGTGTCTGGCTGCCGTCGCCGTAGACGGTGATGGCCGCGCCGTCGCGCGCGGCCTTCAAAAAGCGATGGAAGGCCATGTCCGGGCGCTGCCGCGGGCCGTAGACGGTGAAGAAGCGCAGGCTCACCGTCGCGAGGCCGTGGTTGCGGTGATAGAGCTGCGCCAGGTGCTCCGCGGCCAGCTTCGTCACGCCGTACGGGGAGACCGGCCGGCACGGGCCGTCCTCGCGCAGCGGCAGCTCGGCCGCGTCGCCGTAGACCGAGGACGACGACGCGTAGACGATGCGCGGGCGTCCGGCTTCGAGCGCCGCCTCGAGCAGGCGCTGCGTCGCGAGCACGTTGTGCTCGGTGTAGTGGGCGAACTCCCGGCCCCAGGAAGCGCGAACCCCGGCCTGCGCCGCGAGGTGGAACACCTGGTCGGCGCCTTCGAGGAGCCGCGCGAGCGGCGCGTCCTGGAGCCGCTCCTCGACCAGCCGAAAGTGCCCGTGCGCGCGCAGCGGCGCGAGGTTCGCCTCCTTCAGGGCGCGCGGGTAGTAGTCGGTGAAGCAGTCGATCCCCGTGACCTCCTGCCCGTCCGCGAGCAGGCTGCCCGCCAGATGCGAGCCGATGAACCCGGCCGCCCCGGTGACGACCACCTTCACGAAAGCAGCCTGCGCAGCTCGGCGGGCAGGCGCCGCGGCTTGCCGCGTGCGTCGACGGCCGCGTGGGCGGTGAAGCCCGTGGCGAGCGCGGCCGCGTGCGCCTCCGAGCAAACCTCGTACTCGAACGCGACGCGCGCCCCGGAGTGCGACGCGACGCGCGTGCGGATCTCGAGCAGGTCGTCGTAGCGCGCGGGCCGGGCGTAGCTCGCGCGCGCTTCGATCACCGGCAGGAACAGGTCCTGCTGCTCGAGCTCACGGTACGTCATGCCGCGCTCGCGCAACAGGTCGGTGCGGCCGACCTCGAACCAGGCGAAGTAGCTGCCGTGCCACGCGACGCCCATCTGGTCGGTCTCCGCGTAACGGACGCGCAGCCGCGACACGGACAGCGCGCTCACGCGGCGGCCTCGATCAGCCCGCGCACGGCCTGCTCGGGATTGCCCGCCGCGAAGGCGGCGGCGCCGACCACGACGATGTCGGCGCCGGCCTCGACGACGCTCTTGATGTTCCCGGGATGCACGCCGCCGTCCACCTGGAGCTTCGCGGACAGGCCGCGCGCGCGGACGGTCTCCCGGAGACGCCGCAGCTTCTCGAGCGTGCCGGGCAGGAGCTTCTGGTACGAGAAGCCGGGGTTCACGGACATCACGAGCACGTAGTCGAGCTCCGGCAGGATCTCCTCGAGGGCGGCGAGCGGCGTCGCGGGGTTGAGCGCCACGCCGGGCGAGACGCCGCGCTCGCGCAGGTGCGCAATCGCGCGCTGCAGGTGCTGGACCGCCTCGACGTGCACGCTGATCGAGGACGCGCCGGCGTCGGCGAAGGCGTCGAGGTAGGGCTCGGCGTCCGCGACCATCAGGTGCGCGTCCACCGGCAGCTGCGTGGCCTGCCGGCAGGCCTTGACGATCGCCGGCCCGAACGTGATGTTGGGCACGAAGCGTCCGTCCATCACGTCGACGTGGATCATCGAGGCGCCGCCGCGCTCGACCGCGCGGATCTCCTCGGCCAGGCGGCCGAGGTCGCAGGCCAGGATCGACGGGGCGACGATCACGAGGCGGGCCTGCTGACGTCCAGGGCGAGCGCCGCGCGCGCGTTGACGCGCTGGCCGGCGGCGGGGCTCTGGCGCAGCACGATGCCGGGGGCTATCCCGGGGTAGCTGCGATAGCGCAGGTCGGTCACCTTGAGCCCGGCCCGCTCGAGGATCGCGAGCACCTGCTGTGCGTCGCGGCCGATCAGGTCGGGCATCACGTAGGCGACGTCGCGGGGCCCGCGGCTCACGAGCAGCGAGGCTCCGTCGCTCGCGAGGTCGGCTTCGCCCGCGGGCGGACGCTGCACCAGCACCGTGCCCTCGGCGGCGCGGTCGCGCACCTCGATCACGCGCGCGATCGGGATGCCCGCCTGCTCGAGCGTCGCGCGCGCCGTTCGCACCGACTCGCCTTCGACGCGCGGCACCGACACGCGCTTGGGCCCCAGGCTCAGCCACAGCCGCACGGCCCGGTGGCTCTTGAGCGTCGCGCCCGGCGGCGGCTCCTGGGCCACGACGCGGTCGGCCGGGACGCCCGGGTCGTTTCGGCGTCCCTCGATCCGCATCGCGAGCCCGCGCGGGGCGAGGATCGCCTCGGCCTCGCGAACGCTGCGGCCGGTGAGCGAGGGCACGGCCACGTCGCGCGAGTCGAGCACCACTCGCATCGTGACGAGGGCACTCGCCGCAAGCGTCACGACGAGACCGATGCCCACGAGCGCGTTCTGGGCGAGCAGGCGTAGGATCTGGCTAGCTTTCAAGGCGTGGAAAACCGCTCTCGGGGCGGCTTTCGAGATTATCACAAGGGGTGCGGAACTAGAGGCGGCGCAGGCCGGCGGCGAAGAAGCCGTCGCTCGCGTGATCGAAAGGCTCGAGCTCGACGTGGCCGCCGCGCGCGACGCCGTGCGCGAAGGGCCGCGCCCAGTCGGGCAGCGGCTCTCGAACGAAGCCCGGCTGCGCGGCGAGGAAGCCGTCGACCAACCCACTCGTCTCCTCGGGCTCGAGCGAGCAGGCGGCGTACACCAGCCGCCCGCCGGCGCGTACGCAGCGCGCGACGCTCGCGATGAGAGCCCTTTGCCGCGCCGCGTGCCGCTCGACGTCCGCGGGGGCGAGCCGCCAGCGGATGTCGGGGTTCCGCGCGAGCGTGCCGAGGCCGCTGCAGGGAGCGTCGAGCAGCACGGAATCGAACTCGCGCCGGAAGGGCGGTTGCAGCGCGTCGGCCGCGACCTCGAGGACCCGTGTCGCGCCCCAGCGCCGGACGAGCCGCCGCAGCACCGCCATGCGGGGCAGCGAGACCTCGGCCGCGACCACGCGGGTCGTCGGACGCTCGGCGAGATCGGAAAGGAGCATCGCCTTCCCTCCGGGCGCGGCGCAGGCGTCGAGCACCAGGCCCTCGGCCGCCGCGAGACGCGCGACGAGCTGCGAGCCCTGGTCCTGGACGTAGAGGAGGCCACGCTCGGCGAACGGGCCGAGTGGCGCGCCCGTGGCGCGGAAGGCACCCGGAACCGGCGCGGCCGCGAGCTCGACGCCGGCGGCGGCCAGCTCCTCGCGCGCGGTCGCGACCCGCGGGTTGAGCCGCACGAACGTGGCGGGAGCCTCGAGTGCCGCGCGGGCGCGCGCGATTGCGCGCGCGGGCCCGAGCCGCGCGTGCCAGCGCTCGGCCAGCCACGCCGGGAGCGAGCCCGCCGTGCGCAGCCAGGCGAGCGGGTCGGCGCTCGCGTCGGGCTCCGCCGGCGGGCCGTCGCGCTGGAGCCGGCGCAGCACCGCGTTCGCGAACCCGGAGGCGCGAGGCTCCTCCTCGCGGGCGAGCTCGACCGACTCGGAAACGGCGGCGTGCGGCGCGACGCGCGTGAAGAGCAGCTGGTAGGCGCCGAGCCGCAGCGCCTCGCGCACGCCCGGGGCGAGCGTGTGAAGCGGACGGCTGCTGAGGCCCGCGAGGACGTGGTCGAGCCAGCCGCGCCGGCGCAGCGAGCCGAGCACGAGCTCGTGGACGAGGGCCCGGTCCCGCTCGTCCTCGAGCCCCGCCACGGCTTTCTCGAACCGCGCTGCGAGCGGCCGCCCGCGCTCGATGCCCTTGAGCACCGCGAGCGCGCGCCGGCGTGCCTCCGAGGCCACGCTCAGCCGAGCCGCACGCCCGGGACGAGGCGCGCCCCCTGAGCCCACGCGGCCGCCGGCATCGCACGCCGGCTCTCGGGCTGGACCTCCTCGAGCCGCAGCAGCGAGCCGCCGCCGCACGCCACGCTGATCCCGAGCGCGTCGACGACCGCCACCTCGCCGGGCGGCGCCACGACCACGCGAGGCGCTTCGACGGCCCGCAGCAGCTTGACGAGCCGCCCTTCGTGGGACGTGAAGGCGCCCGGCCAGGGGTGGAAGCCGCGCGCGCGGCAGGCGACGACGCGCGCCGGCAGCGTCCAGTCCACGCGCCCGTCCTCCTTGGTGAGGATGCGCGCGTGCGTGGCGCGGCTCGGGTCCTGGGCGGCCGGCGCGAGCGTTCCGCGCTCGAGCCCCGCGATCGTCTCGACCAGCAGCTCGCCGCCCAGCCGGGCGAGCCGCGGCTCGAGCTCGCCGGCCGTCTCGTCCGGGCCGATCGCGAGCGGCCGCGCCAGCAGAAGCGGCCCGGTGTCTAGGCCTTCGTCGATCTGCATCGTCGTGACGCCCGTCTCGGCGTCTCCGCTCGCGACCGCCCACTGGATCGGCGCGGCGCCGCGCCAGCGGGGCAAGAGCGAGGCGTGGACGTTGACGGTCCCGCGCGGTGCTATGTCGATCACGGCGCGCGGCAGGATCTGGCCGAAGGCGACGACGACCTGCAGCTCGGGCCGCAGCTCGCGCAGCGCCGCCTGGGCCTCGGGCGCCCGCACGCGCTCGAGCTGCAGCACCGGGATGCCCAGCCGCTCCGCCACCGGCTTGACCCGCGGAGCCGTGAGCACGCGCCCGCGCCCGCTCTCGCGATCGGGCTGGGTGACGAGCGCCGCGACATCGTGCCCGGCCTCCGCGAGCGCCTCGAGGCTCGGGATCGCGAAGGCGCCGGTCGCCAGGAATACCACGCGCACGCGCTACTCCTCCCAGCCCTCCCGAGCGCGCTTGCGCAGCCGTCTCTTCATCAGGTCGCGCTTGAGCGGCGAGAGCCGGTCGACGAACAGCAGGCCGTCGATGTGGTCGATCTCGTGGCAGAACGCCCGCGCCAGGAGCTCGGTCGCCTCGTAGACGCGCTCCTTGCCGTCGGGGTCGAGCCCGCGCGCGACGACGCGCGCCGGGCGCACGGGGGACCCGGCGTAGCCGGGGATCGAGAGGCAGCCCTCCTCGTGCTTCTGCTCGCCCTCGCGCTCCACGATCTCGGGGTTCACGAGCCGGACGAGCTGCGAGGCGTCCTGCCCGATCGAAAGGTCGATCACGATCACGCGCAGCGGCACTCCGATCTGGGGCGCCGCGAGCCCGATGCCGGGCGCCGCGTACATGCTCGCGACCATGTCGTCGAACAGCGCGCGGATCTCGCCGTCGAGGTTGGCGACGGGCGCGGCCTTCTCGTGCAGCACCGCCTCGCCGTATTTCACGATCGTTCGGATGGGCATCGACCGGCGATTATCGCGGATTCCGGCGCCGCTGCTAGCGCGGGCCGGCGAGCTGCTGCTGCGCGGCGCGCGTCGCCTGGAGGTGCGCGAGCAGCTCCTCGAGCGAGTCGCCGCCGGTCTTCTCGAGCAGAGCGTCCGCCAGCACCAGCGCCAGCATCGCCTCGGCCACGACACCGGCGGCCGGCACGACGCAGGTGTCGCTGCGCTCGACGGAGGCCTTCTGCGGCTCGCGCGTGCGCAGGTCGATCGAGCGCAGCGGCAGGAGCAGGGTCGGGATCGGCTTCACCACCGCGCAGGCGCGGATCTCCTCGCCGTTCGTGACGCCGCCCTCCAGGCCGCCGGCGCGGTTGGTGGGCCGCTCGAGGCCGCGCTCCGCGTCCCAGAGGATCTCGTCGTGGAAAGACGCGCCGCGCGTCTCGCCGCCCAGGAGCCCCGCGCCGATCGAGACGGCTTTGACGGCGTGGATCGACATGAGCGCCTGGGCGATCCTGCCGTCGAGCCTCCGGTCCCAGTGAGCGAAGGCCCCGAGGCCGGCCACGACACCGCGCGCCACGACCTCGACGACACCGCCGAGCGTGTCGCCGTCCTTCTTGGCGCGGTCGATCTCCGCGATCATCGCTTCGGCCGCTCGCGCGTCGGCACAGCGCACCGGGCTCGCGTCGACGGCGGCGAGGTCGTCCCAGGGCACGACGGAAGCCTCGACGGCCGCGTTCCCGATCCGCAGCACGTGGCTGCGCACGAGCGCGCCCGCCTCGCGCAGCAGCGCCTTCGCGAGCGCACCGGCGGCGACGCGCGCCGTGGTCTCGCGCGCGCTCGCGCGCTCGAGCACGTTGCGCAGGTCGGTGGTGCCGTACTTGAGCGCCCCGGCCAGGTCGGCGTGGCCCGGGCGCGGGTACTTGAGCCGACGCCGCTCGCGCGCGGCGTCGGGCTGCGGCTCGGGCGACATCACGTCCTTCCAGTTCTCGTGGTCGCGGTTGCGCACGAGCAGCGCCACCGGGCTGCCGAGCGTGCGTCCGTGGCGCACGCCCGAGAGCACCTCGACCTGGTCGTGCTCGATCTGCATGCGGCCGCCGCGGCCGTAGCCGCCCTGGCGACGGCGCAGGTCGGCGTCGATTGCCTCGCGCTCGACCGGCACGCCCGCGGGAAGGCCTTCGACCACGACGGTCAGGGCGGGCCCATGCGACTCGCCCGCAGTGAGAAAGCGCAGCACGTGCGCCATCGTGGAGTACGCATTGCGTACTGTCAAGGAACGCGCGCGCTGTGACGCTCGCGGTTGTGTGACAACTCCCGCGAGCGAGCGCCTCCTTCCGCTCTAGCCTCCGTTCCACCGATCGACTGACTCTAGGAGGAGCAATGCACAGCGAGGGAGGAGCGCTCGCCGGGCTCGTGGGACGCTGCCCGGCGATCGAGTCCTTGAGGCGGGAGCTGGCCCAGCTCGGCCCGGACGACATGAAGGTGCACGTGTTCGGCGAGACGGGCACGGGCAAGGAGCGCGTGGCGCGCGCGCTGCACGACCTGTCGCCACGGCGCGCGCGCCCGTTCGTGCCGGTAAACGGAGCCGGCTTCACCGACGACATGCTCTCGGCCGAGCTCTTCGGCCACTCGCGGGGTGCCTTCACCGGCGCCGTGAGCGAGCGGACGGGATACGTCGCGCAGGCGGAAGGCGGCACGCTTTTCATCGACGAGGTGGCCGAGCTGTCCGGGGTGGGCCAGGCGCGCCTGCTGCGCTTCCTGCAGGAAGGGGAGTACCAGCGGCTCGGCGAGACGACCCTGCGCAAGGCGAACGTGCGGATCATCAGCGCGACGAACGCCGACCTGGGGCGGCGCGTCGAGGCCGGCCGGTTCAGGGAAGACCTCTTGTATCGCCTCAACGACGACACGATCGTGGTGCCGCCGCTGCGCGAGCGCGGGGAGGACGTGCTGCTCCTGGCCGGGCACTTCCTGATCCGGGAAGCCGCGCGCCGCCGAGTGGACCCGCCGCGGCTCTCGGCCGCGACCGAGGCGGCACTCCTGGCGCACTCCTGGCCCGGCAACGTGCGGGAGCTCGAGAAGGAGATGCGTCGGCTGGTCGTGCGCGCGGCCGGCCAGCTCGTGGAGCCGGAGCAGCTGTCCCGCGCGATCGCGGCGCAGGTGTCACGAACCTCCGGGACGTTGAAAGCGGCTCTTCGACAGTTCGAGTCGGAGATGCTTCGCGACGTGATCGCCCGCCACTCCGGCTGCCAGGCGCGAGCCGCGGCCGCGCTGGGCATCACGCGCCAGGCGCTTTGGGCCAAGAAAAGACGCTTGTTGTAAGCCGGTGCTATTCTCGCCGCCCAGTTGGCCGAGGAGCAGAAACAGTCGGGCGGGAGCAACGCGGGGCTGCGCTCCGTCGTCGGGAGCTGGCGGCTCCTCTCGGTGTCGCTTCTGTCGTTCGTCTCGGGGCTGCCGCTAGGGCTCGTGTGGTTCGCGATCCCGGCGTGGATGGCGCGCGAGGGCGTCGACATCCGCGTGATCGGGCTCTTCACGCTGGCCCAGGCCCCGTGGTCGTTCAAGCTCCTCTGGTCCCCGTGGATGGACCGCTTCCCGCCGCCCTTTCTCGGGCGCAAGCGCGGCTGGATCCTGGTCGGGCAGGTCGCGCTCTTCGCGGTCACGCTGTGGCTCGCCGGTGTGTCGGACCGGCCCGAGGCCCTGTGGGTAATCGGCGGGCTCACCCTCGCGATCGCGTTCGCCTCGGCGACGCAGGACATCGCGATCGACGCCTACGCGGTCGAGGTGCTGGAGCGGAATGAGCAGGGGATCGCGACCGGCAGTCGCACCGCATTCTACCGGGCCGCGATGCTGGTTGCGGGCGGCGCGTCGATCACGCTCGCCGCGCAGACGTCCTGGGCCTTCGTCAACCTGCTGCTCGCTCTCCTCTATCTGCCGTTCATGGTCGTGACGGTGCTCGCGCCCGAGCCGCCGGAGCTGCCGCCCGCGCCACGAACGCTGCGCGAGGCGGTGTGGGGGCCGTTCGTGGGCTTCCTCGCCCAGCACCGCGCGCTCGAAATCCTCGCCTTTGTCGTGCTCTACAAGCTGAGCGACAACCTCACCCAGTCGCTCACCGGGCCGTTCCTGGTGCAGGTCGGGTTCGACGACGTGGACGTCGGCCTGGCGCGAACGACCATCGGCCAGGTGGCCTCCGTAGGCGGCACGTTCGTCGGGGGCGTCCTTACCGACCGCATCGGGCTCGGGCGCTCGCTCTGGATCTTCGGGCTGCTGCAGATCGTCTCGAACCTCGGCTACGCGGTCGTCGCGCAGGTTGGGGTGAACCGGCCGGTGATGTACGCGGCGCAGGCCTTCGAGCACGTCTCGACCGGGCTCGGCTCGGGTGCCTTCGGCGTGCTGCTGCTGCGGCTCACCCAGAAGCGTTTCTCGGCGACTCAGTACGCGCTGCTTTCCAGCTTGTTCACGCTGCCGCGCGTGCTCGCCGGCCCGGTGACGGGCGTCCTCGCCAAGGCGATCGGCTGGCGCGACTTCTTCGTGCTCACGGTGCTTTTCGGCATCCCGGGGCTCGTCATGCTGGCGCGCTTCGTACCCTTCCGGGCGCGCGACGTCGAGTTCGAGGTGCTGGCGCCGTCTCGCGGAGATCCGCTGACCCGCGCCGCCCTGGCGTGGCGCGTTGCCCTGGGGGCCGCCGCGACCTTCCTCGTGGCCCTCGGCGGCCTGGTCCTCGCCGCCGGGCTGTCGGGGGTGCGCGCCGGCCGCGGCTTCACGGCCGGGCCGGCGCTCGCGAGCGTTTTCGGACCCCGGACGATCGCCGACTGGACGACGACCGCCGGCCTCGTCGTGCTCGCCGTGCTCGGCGGTCTCGCCACCGCCGCGACGCTCGTCGCCCGCCGCGGGCTCGCGCCCCGCGGCTGAGGCCGCCGGCTCCCGGAATCCCTGGAATCCGGCCCGTCCCTCGGGAGTACCATTGACCAGGGGGCGGGAACGGTGCGGGCCGGCTCGGTGTCCAAGTGGTTCGAGGGCGACGGGGGGCGAAGCGTGGCCACGAGTGAGATGTCGCTCGACGCGGGGTCGCTCGCCGGGAGGCTTCCCGAGGGCGAGCTCGTCGCGTCCTGCCGCACCGGGGACGCGCTGGCCTTCGCCCAGCTCGTGCGGCTCCACGAGGGTATGGTCGTGAGCCTTTCGGCGCGCCTGCTGGGGGACCCGGAGGAAGCCCGCGACGTCGCGCAGGAGGTCTTCCTCCAGGTGTACAAGCGGCTCGGAGCCTTCGAGGGGCGCAGCAGCCTCAAGACCTGGATCTATCGCATCGCGGTGAACCAGTGCCACAACCGCAGGCGCTTCTGGCACCGGCGGCGGCGCGACCGCGAGCTGCCGATCGACGAGCGCGTGCTCGCACCGCTCGCGGCGCTCGAGCGGCGCGGCGGGGAGAGCCCCTACCACGAGACGCTGCGGCGCGAGCGCGCACGGATCGTGCAGGCCGCGCTCCTGGAGCTGCGCTTCGAGCACCGCACGGTGTTGGTGCTGCGCGAGGTGGAGGGCCTCACGTGCGAGGAAGTCGCCTCGGCGCTCGGCGTGGCCGAGGGGACCGTTAAGAGCCGGCTGTCGCGGGCGCGCGAAGCGATGCGCCGCAGGCTCGCGACCCTGCTCGAAGGAGAGGTGGCGTCATGACGTGCCGTGCTGTCCGCCGGAGGCTGTCCGGGTGGCTCGACGGAGATCTCGAGGCCGCGCAGGCGCGGGCGCTGTCCGCCCATCTCGAACGCTGCGCCGCGTGCGCGCGGCGCGCGGCCGAGCTGCGCGCGGTATCGGGCCTGCTCGCCGACTTGCCGCGTCTCGAGGCCGTCGACCCCGTCGAGGCGCCGGTCGCACTGCGGCTCGAGCTCGCGGGCGGCGCGCGTCGCCCAGGCCTTGCAGTCCTGTTCCGCGGCGTCGCCGCCGCCAGGCCCTTCATCTTCCCGAGCCTGGTGCCCGCGGCCTGCGTTCTCCTGCTCGGCGTCGCGGCCCTGCTCGCGTTGGATCCCGGCCCGCTGCCCGAGGTGAGGCTGGCCCCGGGCGCCGCCTGGAGCGTCGTGCCCGCCTCGGGCACCGAGGCCAACCCGCTTTTCCCGTCGGCCGAGGTGTTGCTGCCGCAGCAGCTCGCGGCCGTGTCGCTCCCGCCCGAGATGCTGGCGGGCAAGGGCGAGGACTCGTTCTTCCTCGAGACGGTCGTCGCGCGCGACGGCTCGGTCGCGGGCGTCACACTGCTCGAAGGCGACACCGGTGCGGGACAGCCGCTGGTCGAGGCGCTTCGCCAGCAGCGCTTCGAGCCGGTGCGCTACCGCGGCCGCCGCGTGGCGGTGAGCGTCTACCGGCTGATCAGCCGAATGGAGGTCCGCCCGCCGCGGACCTGACAGATCTCCCTTCTTTGACAGCCAGTAATCGCTGGCTGGTTGTTGCTGAGATCCGTCGGATACTGGAATTGAGCTGCGAAGTTCCGAGGTTACCGGGCTTCGTCTGCTTGCTCCGCTTGTCCGACGACGCCGTCCCACACCTCACCCAGGCTGTCTCGAAACACGCGATCCAACGCCTCCCAATCGGGTGCCGGAATGCGCGGGATAGCAGACAGGGTATCTCGCAGGCCCCTCATCTCAGAGTCAAGAAACTCGTTGATCGCAGGAATTCGAGGTCCAGTGGCTAGCTCTTCCCCGGAGCGCTTCCGCTCCAAGAGGGCAGAGACAACCGCTCGAAGGTCGGAGGGCAATTGGTCATTCACCAACGAGGCGAATTCCATGGGGGGCATTGTCCCGTGTTCGGCGATCCATCGGCAGGCGAGGACCGGACGCAGCACGTAGAAGTACTTCTTGACTCGAACCGGATCGCCGTGGAGGTACTCGCGGTAGTTGCCCTCCGCCATATGAAAGTAGTGGTGCATGCAGGAGCGGGACGAGAAGTACCGCGCCGACAGGCTGCGTAGGGTCTGCGCCACCGAGAACGCCTCCCGGTACACGATTGGGGAGCGGAGCCACTCGAGCAATGGGGGGTTCGACTTGGCAAACAACCCCAGGGCCTTCTTGACGTCCCAGCCGCTGACATCGAGGTCACCGTCGAGCGGGTACTCGAGCACATCGCGACGGCGCTGCACCGAGAGGTACCAGGACGGACGCCTGATGTAGATGAAGCGCACATCCCAGTCTGAATCACGAGATGCAAAGCCCCACGCGCGACTTCCGGACTCAACGGCATACAAGACGCGAACATCGTCCACGCCTTCAATCCGCCGCAAGATGTCTTGGATAGCCTGCTGCACTGGGTCCCTGCGCTATGTCGTCCGAAGACCGAGGATGAGTTCGAAGCTCCGAAGTATAGGGCCTCGTGAAAGTCAGCCGGATGGAGGTCCGACCGCCGTGGCCCTGAGCCGGCACGCGGCGGCGACGACGTCCGCGACCGCGAGGCCTTCGAGCGATCCGTCGGGTGCGCGAAGCGCCAAAGCGCGAGTGCCGACCGGAGCCCACACCGCCGGGTCGGTCGGGCCGAAGAGCGCGAGCGTGGGCGCGCCCGCGGCGGCCGCGAGGTGGGAGACGCCCGCATCGTTTCCGACGAAGATCCCCGCGCGCGAGAGGGCCGCGGCGAGCGTGCGCAGCGGCCACTCGCGGGCGAGGAGCGCGCCCTCGGGTGGAAGGAGCGCTGCTTCCGCGGGTCCCACCACGAAGAGCCAGGGCGCTCCGTTCGCGAGCTGCGCGGCGGCCTCGCGCCAGCGGTCGAGCAGCCAGTTCTTCTTCGGCGATCCGCTGCCCGGGTGGAGGGCGACGAAGCCTTGGGGCAGGTCGCGAACGAGCGCCTCGGCCTTGCGCCGCTCTTCGTCCGTGAACACGAGCGGCGGCGCTTCGAGCGCCGTGGCCGCCGCCAGCTCGCGCTCACCGACAAGCGGTGCGACCGCTCGGGCCAGCCAGGCGGCGGCGTGCGGGCCAGCTGCCGGCGGCGCGGGGTCGTGCGCGATCAGCCGCCGCGCACGCCCCGCGAGCCGCTCGAGCAGCGCTTCGCTGCGCGTGAACGCGACGACGGCGTCGGCCGCGGCCAGCGCGCGGGCGATCGGACCGTCGGCGAACCCGTCCGCCAGCGCGGCCGCGAGCTCGGGGCCGTCGGAGGCGTGCAGCGTGTCGGCCGCGCCCGGCCCGACGAGCGCCCGCCCCGGCGCGAGCGGCGCGAGCAGGTGAACGCGGTGTCCGGAGGCGCGAAGCGCTGCAAGCGTCGGACGCAGCAGCAGCAGGTCGCCGAGGGCGCCGGCGCGCACCAGCACAACGTCCATGCGAGCGTGCTCTAAGGCAGGTCCACGCGCGCGGTGGCGACGTTGCCGAGCAAATCGCTCGCCCGCAGCACGACGAGCCGCCGTCCGCGCGCCTCGGCCGGCACGGAAATCCTGTAGCTCTCGCTCGTCGCGTCGGCGATGCCGTCTTCCGGGTGAACGTCCTCCCACGGGCCGGCATCGAGCGAGACCTCGAGCCGCCGCACGGGGCTCGCGTCGTCCTGGACCGTGACGCGGACGACACCCGCGGCGTCCCAGGCGGCCTGGATGCGGGGCGGAGCGTTGTCGACCTCGAACGAGGCCGTCTCCTTCGAGTCCGTGAGCGCGAGCGCGCGCGGGTTGGCGGGGGAGTCCGAGGCCACGACGCGCAGCATGTAGCGAGCGCTCGGCACGGCAGCGGTGTCCCACGCGAAGACGGGCTCGCTCAGGCCGCGCCGCAGCACGCGCCACTCGCTCTCGTCCAGCGAGCGGTAGAAGACGTCGTAGAGCAGCATGTCCCCGTTGGGGTCGTCGGCCTGCCAGGAGAAGGTGCGCAGGCCGCGCAGGTTGAGCTTGCGGCTGAAGCTGATGGCGGGAGGCGTGCCTTCCGGCGGCCGCGCGGCGGCCGCGCGCTCGCTGAGCGGGTCGACCTCGAGGCCGAGGATCTCGGGCTCGCCGCTGGCGCTGATCGGCTTCTGGAACGCTTCGCCCGCCGGATGCACGAGCAGCGAGCGGACGACGGGAGGCAGGTTGCGCTGCAAGTAGGCCGCGTTGATCGCCTCCACGGTCGGCGTCCGGTTGGCACCTCCGCTCAGGGCGACGCGCACCTGGAGGAAACGCGCCTTCTCGCCCGTCGCGGGCGATCCCGCGGCGGGAGCCGTCCAGTCGGTCCAGGTCGCGTCGGGGGTCGCGGTGTTGCCGGCGCGTGTCTCGACCTTCACCCCGGTGCCTTCGGGAGCCGTGCCCTCCCAGGAGATCCGCCCCCAGCTCGCGAGCGACGCGGCGTCCTTGACGCGCGACACGAAGCTGCCGCGGGCCGCGGCTTCTGCGTCGAGGGCCAGCACGCGGGCCGGGTTCGCCGTGACGAGCGCGGCGGCTTGCCCAGCCGTCGCGACGATGCCCGTCACCTGCTCGGCCGGCAGCGTCGCGACGAGCTCGAAGCGCCGGTCGTCGCCGACCCGGTACACCTTGCCGCGCCCGCCGGTGCCGACCAGAACGCCCCCCGAGGTCGGCGCCGCGACGTAGGGCACGTCGTCGGGCGAGGTCCAGAGCGTGTCGACGTCGCCAGAGGGGAGGATGCGCAGCAGAGCGCCCTTCGGGGGCGCCTCCGGCTGCGCGCCCGGCGCGACGGGTCCCAGAACCGTGGGAGCGGGCGCGATCGCGAAGCTCTCGGTCACGGTGACCTCGGCCGAAACCTGGCCCGTCGCCGGCTGCGCCGGCGCGGCCGGGGCGCGCGGCGTCGTCTCGGGCGCGCGCCCGTCGATGGCGGCGGCGTAGACCGAGCCGTCGGCGCCCAACGCCAGCGCCTTGATCTCGCGGAAAACGGAGTCGAGGATCACGAACGGGCGGCTCCCCGGCGACAGGCGATAGACGAGGCCCTCGGGAGCGCTGCCCGCGTAGACGCGGCCGTCCCCCGCCACGGCGAGCGACAGGATGTGCGTCTCGGTCGAGGCGACGAGCGTCGTCGCGCTGCCGTCCTTCTGGACGCGGTAGACACGGCCCTCGCCGCCGGTCGCGACGTAGAGCGCGCCCTGCGCGTCGAACGCGAGCGCCCAGATGTACTTCTCGGCGGGGTCGAAGAAGCGCGCCGCCTTGCCGGCCGCGTCGATCGCCCACACGGCCCCGTCCGGCGAGGTCGCGGCGTAGATGCGCCCGTCGGGCCCCACGGCCAGCGCGTGGACGGCGAGCTCCTCGGCGTCGAACAGCACCGAGCCCCTCGTGCCCTCGATCCGGACGACGCGCCCCTCGTTCCCGGTGCCGACGTACAGGGCGCCGCGCGCGTCCCGCACGACGCACCACGCGTTGGGCGCCTCGGGGTCGAAGAGCGGCCGGGCCGTCGGGCCGAGCCGCAGGCGCCCGTCGGAGTCGACGGAAGCCGACTCGAGCTCGCCCTCCAGGAACGCGCGCGTGCCCTCGATGCGCCAGAACTGGGGAGTGGCGGCGAACGCGCTCGTCGCCAAGCCGAGCATGAGCAGGGCGACGAGCCACTCTCTCCGCGGCGGCCCGGGATCCCTCGGCGGGTCAACGCCTCGGGATTGCGCCCCGCCGAGGGAGCCCTCCGGTTCCGCCGCTACCCGTCGCCCGTTTCTCGTTGTGAGCATTCCTGTTGTCCCGCCCTCGGCTGTTCTTCTACCGTTCGACCGGCACGTTGAGCTGGCGCCACCCGCTCACGGCGCGCGGCGCGCGGATCTCGCCCTGCCAGACGGGGGCCGAGGGCAGCGGCACGACGCTCGTTCCCTGGTCGGCCGAGCTCAGCACCGAGAGCACCGACGGCGGCAGCGCCGGCAGGTACTCGCCGCCAACGACGGCGCCGCCCGCGGGGCGCGTGAGCCGCGCGTAGACGCGATTGCCGGGGCGCAGCTTGTTGAGCGCGCGCACGAGCGCGTCGAGGTCGCGCGGCGCGAAGGCCTGGCGCATCTCGCGCTGCTCGATCTGGTCCATGGTGCTGGCGTCGGCGATCAGCAGCGTGTAGCTGCCGCCGGTGGCGCTCGCCGGAACCTCGAGCGAGAGCGTCTCCGTGAGCGTCTCGCCCCGGCGCGTGCGCAGCTGCACGCGCAGCGGCACGACGCTGCCGGGCCGCAGCGGCAGCGGGGCGTCGAGCCAGGCGCGCACGAGCGTCGCGGCCTCGCGGCCCTCGACGGCGTCGACCGTGAGCGAGAGCTCGTCGACCGCCACGCGCTCGAAGTCGTTCGCGGCGAGCACGGCCAGCGGGCCGGCGACGACTGCGGCCGCCGCCTGGGCCGGCTGCTCGCTCGCGACGACGTCCTCGAAGCGGACCTCGCGCCCGCCGGCGAGGGCCAGGCGCGCCTCCACGCGCAGCGTCGCGGCGCCGAACGCGCGCTCGTGGCCCTGGAGCACCGAGAGCAGCGAGACATACGTCACGAGCGGAGTGAGCAGCTCGTCCTGGGCGACGCGGAAGCGGAAGACGCGCTCGCTCGCGCGCGGCGAGCGCAGCCGGACCACGACACCCATCATGCGCGGCAGCGGTCCGAGCCGGCCCGAGACGGCGGTCGTGCGGTCCTGGTCGAGCGTGCCGATCGCGTCGAGCGCGGAGGCGATCTTCCAGGAGACCTGCAGGCTGGGGAAGACCGCGTGGACCCAGGCCTTGCGCATCGGGAACTGCGTGGGCCCAAGGTTGTAGAAGGGGTGGCCGAGCGCGTAGACCCGGCCCTGGTCGATGTGGGTCACGGTGCCGCTCACCGACAGGTCGAGGTCGCCCTCGACGAGCGAGACGCCGATGGCCGCGCCGGGCGCCAGGTCCGGCACGGGGCCGGGGCTCGAGCCGGCCGCGCCGCCGCCCATCACGGGAGCGAAGCCCATCGAGGCGAAGACGCCGCGCGCCCAGGCGAACGTGTCGGGCTCGAAGCCCGAGAACACGAGCGGCAGCGCGAGCGGGTGAAGCGTGGCTCCGGCGAGCCCCTGGGGCAGGGCCTCGCCGCGGAACGCGCCGGGAACGAGCCCCGGCTGCGGCCGCGCGAACGCCGCCGCGACCGCGTCCTTGTCGAGCGGGGCGGCGAGAGCCGCGGTCTGGGAGGGCAGCCGCAGGCGTGCCGAAGCCGCGCGCGGCGCTCCGGGATTGCTGGCGGCGAGCATCTCGGCGATCGGCGTGATCCCGGCGATCGGCTCCTTGCCGAACGGGAACGCGTAGGCGATCGCGCCGAGCAGGCGCCCGTCCACGAAGACGGGGCTGCCGCTCATTCCGGCGATGACACCCGTCTCGGCGAGCGGCCCTCCCGAGAGCCGGGCCAGCACGAGGCTGTGGCGGGGCCCGATCGCGTTCTCGAGCACTCCCAGGATCCGCACGCGGAAGCTCGAGATCGTGGCGCCCTCGAAGACCGTGCGCCCCTCGCCTTCCATCCCCGGACGAACCTCGGAGAGCGGCAGGATCGCGGGAGCCGGAGTCTCAGGCCGGGCCGCAGCGGTGGAGGGAAGCGCCGCCCCCGCGAGAAGACCTGCGAGCAGGAGGACGGGCGTCCGCGGTGGCATCGGCTCATGTTAGGGTCACCGGCAACCGCGCGCAACGCTCGCTTGACCGCCGGAACCGCGCCACGCTAGGCTGGTCGGATCAGACTTCGACCCGTGCGGCGCCGAGTGCGGGAGCGATCGAGGAGAGCGAGTGTCCGAGACCAGGGCCGCCGCGGCGGCCCGTGATTCGTCGCGCACCCTGGCCGCTGGCCTTCTGGCCTGGGTCTTCCCGGGCCTCGGCCACCTCTTCCTCGGCCGGCGCGGCAAGGGCCTCGTGCTGATGGGCTCGATCCTCGCGCTGTTCGTGCTCGGCGTGATGATGGACTCGCGCCTGCAGCTCCACCTCGGGCTCGAGGACCCGCTCGCGCTGCTCTTCAGCGCCGCCCAGATGGGGATCGGCGCCCCGTACGTGATCGCGCGCCTGCTCGGCTACGAGGCGGGGCTCGTGACGTCCCCGACCTACGAGTACGGCAACACCTTCACGGCGGTCGCGGGGCTGCTCAACATCCTCGTGCTGCTCGACGCGCTCGACACGGCCCGGGGAGTGCGGGGCAAGTGATGCGCTCGCACCTGCTGAACCTGCTGCTCTTCGCGTTCCTGGTCTCGACCGTCTTCGCCACGCTGCTGCGCGACACGACCCGCGAGCGCCTGCGCTTCGGGGCGATGGCCTTCGCGGCGTTCGTGCTCTCCACCCTCGTGATCGGGTGGCTCACGAACCCGTTTCCGCGCTAGTCCAGCCAGCGCGGCGCAGCCATCCGGAACGACGAGCTCTCGCTGCGCAGCACGCGTCGGCCGCTGCCGTCCGGCTCGATCACGACGAGTTGTGACCGCGCCGCCGCCGCGTCCGTTTCCACGAACACGATCCCTCCGGCTCCCCAGTCGGCGGCGCCGCGGTAGACCGGTCCCGTGGCGAGCGTCCGCTGCAGGCCGTTCGCGGTGCCGGTCGTCGCCATGAGGTCCCAGGTGCCGAGCCCGCCGTTGCCGACACCCGTCAGGCGCCGAAACAGGATCTGCGTGGCGTCGGGCGAAAAAGCGGGGTCCGCGTCCGAGCCCACGACGTAGGGCGTGCCGGGCAGGGGCGGCCCCGGCGCCGGACCGGTCGTGAGCGGCGTCTCGCGGAACAAGTAGATGCGGCTCACCCCGGCGTCGTCGATGCGCTCGAAGACCGCCGTGCGGCCGAACGGGTCGAGGCGGGCGTGGCGCTCGCGTACGTCGAGCGACTCCGTCAGGTTCTGCTCTTCCTTGCCGTCCGGCTGCGAGGTGAACAGGTCCTCGTTGCTGGTCTGGGCGTTGGGCGACGCGAACAGGATGAACGTGCCGTCCTGCGACCAGTCGGCCGAGTCGACGCGGCGGCGCGCGAAGATCACGGACTCGACGGAGCGGCTCAGGTCCATGAAGTACAGGAACTGGGCGCCCGGCTCGGCATCCGGAGTCGTGCGCACGGCGATCATGCGGGTGCGCTCGGGGGACGGCGCCACCTGCAGGATGTCGCACGGCTGCGAGGCGCGCCCGCAGGTCGTGAGCTGCTCGACGTTCGCACCGTCCGCGCCGATCGCGAAGATCTCGCGCGGCGCGCCGGCCTGCGCGGACCACGAGCCCGTCACGAACACGATCGCGGCGCTGGCCGAGGGCGGCCGCGCCGGAGCCGAGGCCGCGAACGGATTCCCGTTGTCGTTGCCGCACGCCACCGGGAGCAAAGCGAGGCCGACCAGCAGGATGCGCGGCATGAGCGGAGCCTAGCCCCGCGCGTTCGCCGGAGTCAAGGCCGGCGCCGGTCGGTGATATAGTCGCGATTTCGTGCATCCAGGCGAGAGGCGAGGCATGAAGGCCGCCCCGATCGAGGCGCGCTCGGCGCGCGGGCTCCGCATCGCGATCCTGCGCGCCCTCTACAACCCCGGGATCACCGACGGCCTCGTGCGCGGCGCCCGCGAAGCGCTCGCCGAGCTAGGCGCCGACCCCGGCCGCGTCAGGGTATTCGATGTTCCCGGGGCCTTCGAGCTGCCGCTCGTGGCACAGGCCGCCGCGCGCTCGCGCCGCTTCGACGCGATCGTCGCGCTCGGGGCGGTCGTCCGCGGCGAGACCGACCACTACGAGCACATCGCGCGCGAGGCCGCCTCGGGCCTGGCCGCGGTCGCGCGCGAGACCGGCGTCCCGGTGGGCTTCGGGGTGCTGACCCTGCCGCGCGCGGCGCAGGGCCGGGCGCGCTCGCGCGCCACGCGCGACAACAAGGGCCGGGAGGCCGCGCGCGCGGCGGTCTTCGCGGTGCACACGCTGCGGTCGCTCACGGCCCGCGGCCGCCGGGGCTGACGCGTGGGCCGCCGCAGCAAGGCCCGCGAGTGCGCGTTCCAGATCCTGTATCAGTGGCAGATCACGGGTGAGCCGATGAGCGCGGTGGTCGACGGCTTCTGGCGCGTTCGCTCGGGGACGCCCGAGGCGAAGCAGATGGCCGAGCGGCTCGCGCGTGGCGCGCAGGCGCAGGCCGAGGCGCTCGACCGGCAGATCGCGGAGGCCGCGACGCACTGGCGTCTCGACCGCATCGCTGCCGTCGACCGCACGATCCTGCGCCTGGGAGCCTACGAGCTCGGCGCGGAGACGCAGACCCCGGCCGCGGTGGTGCTCGACGAGGCCGTCGAGCTGGCCAAGCGCTTCGGCGAGGAGGACTCGCCGTCGTTCGTGAACGGCGTGCTCGACGCGATCCGCAGGCGCGTGCGCGGCGAGGCGGAGACCCGGCCATGAGCGACGAAGGGGCGCCGCCCGTCCCGGGCTGGCCCGAGGAGTCGGCGCAGCGGCTGCAGAAAGCCCGCGCGATCCGCGAGCTCGGCCACGCCACCTACCCGACGCGCTTCGAGCGCAGCCACGGGCTCGGCGAGATCGTGGCCGCCCACGGCGGCCGCACGCTCGAGGAGCTCGAGGCGCTCGGCGCTTCGGTGCGCGTCGCCGGCCGCGTGTTGACGAAGCGCGGCCACGGCAAAGCGTCGTTCGCCACTATCGGCGACGGCGAGTCGACGCTCCAGCTCTACGTTCGCCAGGACGCGGTCGGAGAAGACGGTTACAAGCTCTTCGACCTCCTGGACCTCGGCGACTTCGTCGGGGTGGAGGGCACGGTGATGCGGACGCGCAAGGGCGAGCTGAGCGTCCAGGCGCGAACGCTGACGCTGCTCTCGAAGGCGCTCCTGCCACCGCCCGAGAAGTGGCACGGGCTCACCGACGTCGAGGCGCGTTACCGACAGCGCTACCTCGACCTGATCGCGAACCCGGAGGTGCGCCGCGCCTTCCTCGCGCGGAGCGCCATGGTCGCGGCGATGCGCCGCTTCCTCGACGAGCGCGGCTACGTCGAGGTCGAGACGCCGATGATGCAGCAGGTCGCCGGCGGCGCCATGGCGCGGCCGTTCGTCACGCACCACAACGCGCTCGACGTGGACCTCTACCTGCGCATCGCACCCGAGCTGTACCTGAAGCGGCTGGTGGTGGGCGGCTTCGAGCGCGTCTACGAGATCAACCGCAACTTCCGGAACGAAGGCATCTCGGCGATGCACAACCCCGAGTTCACGATGCTCGAGTTCTACACCGCCTACTTCGACTGCCGCGACGTGATGGCGACGACCGAGGAGCTCATCGCAGCCTCCGCGGCGTCGGCCGCGGGACCGGGCCCCTTCGAGTTCAAGGGCCGCGCCGTCTCGTTCAAGACGCCGTTCCGGCGCGTGCGGATGACAGAGGCGATCGCGGAGGTGGCCGGCGAGCTCGGCTTCGGCCTGGACGAGGAAGCTCTCAGCGACCCGGCGACGCTCGACGCGTGGGTGCGCGCACCCCGCACGCCGAGCGGGCTCGCCGCGGGAAGCCGCGAGCTCGAGGTCTTCCAGGCCGAGAAGCTGCGGCTCGCGCCCATGTCGCACGGCCGCCGCGTCGCGCACCTCTTCGAGGTTTGGGTCGAGCGCCGCTGGGACGCCGACAAGACCCGGCTCTTCGACCCGGTCTTCGTGGTCGACTACCCGGTCGAGATCTCGCCGCTCGCCAAGGCGCACCCCGACCGGCCCGGCGTCGCCGACCGCTTCGAGCTGTTCGCCGGCGGCATGGAGATCGCGAACGGCTTCTCCGAGCTCAACGACCCGCTCGAGCAGCGCCAGCGCTTCCTCGACCAGATCGCCGCGCGCGAGAAGGGCGACCTCGAGGCGCACCGCATGGACGAGGACTACGTGCGCGCGCTCGGGCACGGCCTGCCGCCGACCGGCGGCTGCGGGGTCGGCGTCGACCGCCTGGCGATGCTGCTCACCGGCCAGTCGTCGATCCGCGACGTGATCCTGTTCCCGCACATGCGGCCCGAGGCCGGCCGCGCGCGCGAAGACGAGCCGGGCTAGGCGCGTGATGTCCTGGGAGCTGCGCGTCGCGCTGCGTTACCTGACCGCGCGCCGGAAGCAGGCGTTCGTCTCGGTCATCTCGGCGGTCGCGGTGCTCGGCGTTTCGATCGGCGTGATGGCGGTGCTGATCGCGCTCGGGCTCATGACGGGCCTGCAGTCCGAGATCCGCTCGCGCATCCTCGGCGCCACGGCGCACCTCAGCCTCTTCCGGACGCCGGGCGCGACGCTCGACGAGCTCGCGGCCGTTCTCGAGACCGTGCGGCGCGTGCCGGGCGTCGCGGGCGCCGCGCGCTCCGTCTACGGCAAGGCGCTCGTCTCGACACCGACGGGGGCCGCAGCCGTCACGCTCAAGGGCATCGTGCCCGCCGAGGAGCGCACGGTGACCGAGGTGGTATCGAAGCTCGTCTCCGGCAGCGCCGACGAGCTGGGCGCCCCGCCCGGCGACGGCATGCCGCCGATCCTCGTCGGCAGCGCGCTCGCCGACACGCTCAACGTCTCGGTCGGCGACGTGGTGACGATCCTCTCGGCGCAGGGGAGGCTGTCGCCCTTCGGGATGCTGCCGATGCCCAAGCGGGCGCGCGTCGTGGGCACGGTGAAGACCGGCCTCTACGAGTTCGACGCGACCTGGGGCTACCTGCCCGTCGAGGCGGCGCGGCGGATCCTGGACATGGAGGGCCGCACCGCGCACATCGAGGTGCGGCTCGACGACATCTTCGCCGTCAAGAGGAAGGCGCGCGAGATCCTCGAGGCGCTCGGCGGCGATTACGTCAGCACCGACTGGATCGAGATGAACCAGGCGCTCTACTCGGCGCTGTACATCGAGAAGGTCGCCGTCGGCATCGCGATTGGGCTCATCGTCGCGGTCGCTGCGCTCAACATCGTCGTGACGCTCGTGCTGATGGTGATGGAGAAGCACAAGGACATCGCGATCCTGGTCTCGATGGGCGCCTCGCGCCGCTCGATCATGGGCGTCTTCATGCTGCAGGGCGCCGTGATCGGCTTGATCGGGACCGCGATCGGCGGCTTCCTGGGTATCGGCGCGTGCTACGTGCTCGACCGCTTCCGGGTCGTGCGCGTACCCGAGAGCGTCTACCAGATCGCCTGGGTCCCGTTCCGGCTGCAGACCGGCGACGCGCTGGTCGTGCTCGGCTTCGCGCTCCTCATCTGCTTCCTCGCGACGCTCTACCCGTCGCGCGGCGCCGCGCGGCTCGACCCGGCCGAGGCGCTTCGGTACGAGTGATGGCCGAACCGCTCGTCGTCGCGCGCGGGCTCGCGAAGGCCTACCGGAGCCCGGCGGGCCCGGTGAACGTCCTCCAAGGCCTCGACCTCGAGGTCGCAGCCGGCGAGCGCGTGGCGATCGTCGGCGCCTCGGGCGTGGGGAAGTCGACGCTACTGCACGTGCTCGGCACGCTCGACCGGGCCGACGCCGGCGCGCTCACGATCGCGGGCAGCGACGCCTTCGCGCTGCCCGAGCCCGAGCGCTGCGCCTTCCGCAATCGAACGCTCGGCTTCGTGTTCCAGTTCCACCACCTGCTGCCGGAGTTCAGCGCCCTCGAGAACGTCTCGATGCCGCTGCTGCTGGCGCGCAAGCCGGTCGGCGAGGCGCAGGCGGCCGCTCGGAAGCTGCTCGACGAAGTGGGGCTGCGGGAGCGCACCGAGCACCGGCCCGGTACGCTTTCGGGGGGCGAGCAGCAGCGGGTGGCGGTGGCGCGCGCCCTCGCCGGTTCTCCGCGTCTCCTCCTGGCCGACGAGCCGACGGGCGACCTGGACGCCGCGACCGGGGAACGACTGGCCGGCCTGCTCTTCGAGCTGGCCCGCTCACGGGGGCTGACGGTCGTGCTGGCCACCCACAACGCGGCTCTGGCGGCCTCCTGCGACCGCGTGCTCCGGCTGGACGCGGGCCGCCTCGCGCCGGCTTGAAGCGAAAAGCGCAGCGGATCCGACGTTTACGAGCTCGCCGCGTCTAAAGCAGGGGCGCTTCGAGGCGATCGGCGTGCTGGTTCTGGGCTATCATATTCGTTCGTCTGCGAACGAGTCCGGGGTAACCTTAGAGATGTTCGAGCGCTATACCGAGAGGGCGCGGCGGGTCATATTCTTCGCCCGCTATGAGGCCAGCCAGCTGGGCAGCGCGGCTATCGAGACCGAGCACCTGCTGCTCGGGCTCATCCGCGAGGGCAAGGGCCTCACCTCCCGGCTCTTCACCAAGAGCCACCTGTCGATGGAGCAGATCCGCCGCGACGTGGAGGGACGCTCGCCCTACCGCGGCAAGGTCTCGACCTCGGTCGAGATCCCGCTCTCGCCCGAGAGCAAGCGCGTGCTCGGCCACGCCGCCGAGGAAGCCGAGCGCATGCTCCACAACTACATCGGGACCGAGCACATCCTGCTCGGCCTGATGCGCGAGGAGCGCAGCGTCGCCTCGGTGATCCTGGGCGAGAAGGGCATGCGGCTCACCACCACGCGCGAGGAGATCCTGGCGCTGCTCAACGAGAAGGCCGCCGCCGGCAAGGCCAAGGAGACGCCTCTGCTCTCCGAGTTCTCGCGCGACCTCACCGAGGCGGCCGCGCGCGGCGCGCTCGACCCGCTCGTGGGGCGCGACGAGGAGCTCGAGCGCGTGATCCAGGTGCTGTGCCGGCGCACCCGCAACAACCCGGTGCTGATCGGCGAGCCGGGCGTCGGAAAGACGGCGCTCGTCGAGGGCCTCGCGACCAAGATCGTCCACGGCGACGTGCCCATCTACCTCGCCGAGAAGCGCGTGCTGGCGCTCGACATCTCGCTGATCGTAGCCGGCACCAAGTACCGCGGCCAGTTCGAAGAGCGGCTCAAGACGATCATGCGGGAGCTCACCGAGACCCCGAACATCATCATCTTCATCGACGAGCTGCACACGCTCGTCGGTGCCGGCTCGGCCGAGGGCTCGCTCGACGCGGCCAACATCCTGAAGCCGGCGCTCTCGCGCGGCGAGATCCAGTGCATCGGCGCCACGACGCCCTCGGAGTACCGCAAGCACATCGAGAAGGACAGAGCACTCGAGCGCCGCTTCCAGGCGGTGAAGGTCGCCTCGCCGACCGAGCTCGAGACGGTCGAGATCCTGCGCGGGGTCAAGGAGCGCTACGAGAAGTTCCACAACGTGCTCTACCTCGACGAGGCGATCGAGGCGGCCGTCTACCAGTCGAGCCGCTACATCACCGACCGCTTCCTGCCCGACAAGGCGATCGACCTGATCGACGAGGCCGGCAGCCGCGTGAAGCTGCGCGAGTCGGGGGCGCCGGCGCTCGTGCCGGAGCTCTCGGGCCGCGTGCGCGTGGTGCTCGAGGCCGAGGCCGAGGGCCGCGGCGGCTTCTTCCGCGAGGAGGAAGCCTCGAGCCAGCCGGTGCACGTGCTCTCCGAGCAGTGGACGCTGGGCGGCGAAGGCCGCCACGCGGTGGGCAAGGGCGACATCGACGAGGTGGTCTCGCGCTGGACGGGCATCCCGATCACGTCGCTCAAGGAAGAGGAATCCGAGAAGCTCCTGCGCATGGAGCAGGAGCTTCACCGCCGGATCGTCTCGCAGGACGGCGCGATCAGCGCGGTGGCGCGGGCGATCCGCCGCACGCGCGCGGGGCTCAAGAACCCGAACCGCCCGGTCGGCTCGTTCCTGTTCCTGGGCCCGACCGGCGTCGGCAAGACCGAGGTGGCGCGCGGCCTCGCCGCGTTCCTGTTCGGCAGCGAGCGGGCGCTCGTGCGCTTCGACATGTCGGAGTACATGGAGAAGCACTCGGTCTCCAAGCTGATCGGCTCGCCGCCCGGCTACGTCGGCCACGACGAGGGCGGCCAGCTCACCGAGCGCGTCAAGCGCAACCCCTACTGCGTCGTGCTGCTCGACGAGATCGAGAAGGCGCACCCGGACACCTTCAACGTGCTGCTGCAGGTGTTCGAGGACGGCCACCTCACCGACGGCATCGGCAACACCGTCGACTTCAAGAACACCCTGCTGATCATGACCTCCAACATCGGCGCGCGCTTCATCGAGAAGAAGGGCCGCATGGGCTTCGCCGCCGGCGGCAGCGCCGAGGTGGTCCAGGCGACGAACGAGATGGTGATGGGCGAGGTGAAGCGCACCTTCAACCCCGAGTTCATCAACCGCATCGACGAGATCATCATCTTCGACGCGCTCACCGACCCGGACCTCGTCGCGATCACGCGGCTGCTGGTGGAGCAGCTCAATCAGAACCTGAAGGAGAAGGGCATCGTGATCTCGATCGGCGACGACGCGATCGAGTGGCTGCTCGCCCGCACGCTCGGCGACCGCAGCTACGGCGCCCGGCCGCTGCGGCGCGCGATCCAGCGCCACGTCGAGGACGCCCTGTCGGAAGCGTTCATCCGTGGCCGGATCCGGGGCGGCCGTCCGATCGCCGTGGGGGTAAAGGACGGAGGGCTGTGGTACCAGCAGGACGAGCAGGGCGGTACGCTGTCGTCGTGAGGCGTGTGCTCGCCGTATCCATCCAATTGGCCGTGGCGCTCGCTGCGGCGGCGCCGCGGCCGGCGCTCGCGCAGGCCGCGGGAGCGCCGCCCGTGATCGAACGGATCGAGATCGCGAACAACCAGTTCCTGCAGCGCGAGACGCTCTTCTTCTACATCTCGAGCAAACCCGGCGACCCCTACGACGAGCGCAAGCTGCGCGACGACTTCAAACGGCTGTGGGACACGGGCTTCCTGGACGACATGCGGATCGAGGCGGTCGACGGACCGCGCGGCAAGGTCGTCACGTTCTTCGTCACCGAGCGCAAGCGGATCCAGATCGTCGACTACCGCGGGACGAAGGAGCTCACCAGCAGCACGATCGACGACGAGCTCAAGAAGCGCGACGCGCAGATCAAGATGGACAGCTTCTACGACCCGGCCAAGGCGCGCAAGGTCGAGGCGATCATCAAGGAGATGCTGGCGGCGAAGGGGCTGCCCTTCGCGACGGTCAAGCACGAGGCGAAGAACGTGGGCGCCTCGGGCCAGCAGCTCTCGTTCGTGATCGACGCCGGGCCCAAGGCCAAGGTGAAGCAGATCGTCTTCGAGGGCAACGAGGTGTTC
>DATBSL010000129.1:0-4835 GCA_036559805.1 Vicinamibacteria bacterium | reverse complement strand
GCGCCACGAGGTCGCGGGGCACGGAGTAGATCGTGTCGTTGCGGACGTAGCGGACCTCGGCCCCCTCGATCCACGCGTGCTCCGTCTCGATCACGCGCCCGCTGGTGAGGACGATCGAATCGGCCGCGGCCGAGCGCACGGCCGCCAGCAGCGCAGCCGCGAGCAGGCTCCGGCGCACGTTCAGGGCAGGAGCTCGTGGAGGGGCGAAAGGCGGGGCGTGGCTCCGCTTTGGCGGAAGTAGCCGGGGACACTCGCCCGTCCGGCCTCGGCGGCGGCGCGGCTGTCGTAGACGCCCCAGCACAGCCTGTAGCAGCTGCGGCCCTGGAACGTCACGGGCAGGATGAACAGGTCGTCAGCGCGGACGGCTTCGACCGCCTTCGCGATCGTCTCCGGCGCGCAGGCGGTGAGGAGCTGGTGGCTGAAGCGCCCGCGCGCCGTCGGGGCGAGCGTCGCGGCGAAGGCCCGCGCCGCTTCCGCAGGAGCTCCCTGCCGCAGGAGCGCACGTCCGTCGCCCGCGGACGAGGACGCCGCGGCGGGCGCGGGCGTCGGGGGGCGCGGCGTCGGAGGACGCGGAGTGGGAACAGGCGTGGCAGCCACGGTCGGCGCCGGCGTGGGCGCCGGAGCAGTCGTCGCGGGAGGAGGCGCGACCGTGGGCGGCGCAGTGGGCATCGGGCTCGGTGCGAGCGTGGGCGGCGGCAGTGTCGTCGTCGGCACGGCGGCCATCGTGGTGGGCGCCGTGGGTCCCGGCGTCGGGCGCGGCTCCGGGTTCCGCAACAGGAAGTACCAGGCCGCGACGGTCGCGAGCACGACGCCGGCGATGCCGGCGGCAATGAGCGGGATGCGCGAGCGCGCCGACGCCGCCGGGCGCGCTGGCGCCTTGCGCGGCGGCTGCGTCGGCGGCCGGAACTGGGGCTCGAACCTCTCCTGGGGCGAACGCTCCGCAGCCGGGCGGCTGCCGGTTGTCGCGGGATTGAGCAGCGCGTCGAGCGCCGCGAGATCCTCCTGGCTCGGGCGCGAGGGCGCGGCGCTGCCGGGCGGGTAGGTCGAGTCGGGCGACTGGGCGGCCACTCCCTCGGGGAGCACCCCAGCCGGCTCCTCAGGCAGCACCACCGTCGGCTCGGCAACCGGGACGGGCGGCTCGGGCGACGGAAACGCCACGGTGGCAAAAGGGTCGTAAGACGTTTCGGGCGGCTCGGGGCTCGGCGGCGGCGGGGCGTAGACGGGCTCAGGCGGCGGCGCCGTGGGAGTGAGCACCACCGAGGACACCGGCATGGCGTAGGCGGTCTCGGGCTGCGGCTCCTCCGTCTTGGGCTCGAAAGCCAGCTTGGGCTCCGGCTGGGCCTGCGCGCTCTTCAGGTAGTCGGCCATCGTGAAGATGGGCGCGGCGCCTGGAAGCATCGTGGTCTCGGCCGTGAAGACGGGAGGCTCGTGCTCGTCGGAGACGGGCTCGACCTCGGGGAAGGGCTCGTCCCGCTGCGGCGGCGCCGCGAGCGCCTCGCCGCTGCGCTCGGCCTCGGGCTCCGACTCGGGCACGGGATAGCCGGGTGTGGCGTCGGCGAAGGCGAAGCCGGTCGACGGCGGCAGGTCCGCCACGGCCACGGGCGTGAGCGGCACCGTGTACATCGACGAGTCTTCCTCGCCGAAGCCGCTCTGGGCCTGCTCGGCGAGGTCGAGCTCCGTGCCTGCCGCGCGGACTTCCTTCTTGCGCACGATTCCCAGGAACAACATCGCGCACGACGTCTTCACGGCCTCGAACTCGTCGAGTCGCGTGAGCGCGATCGCGTCCTTGAGCGTGCGATTTCCGTCGAGCCGCTCGAGCAGGGGCCAGACGTCGGCGCGCACCTCGGAGAGCGCCGACTCGCCGTCGGGCAACCGCTCCAGCACGCTCTGCAGCTCGACGTGGCGCAGCGCGAAGGCCCGATCGCTGCTGCGCTGGACGGCCGCGAGCAGCAGCTTCTCGGTCGAGAGCTTGAGGTCGACGGCGCCCTTTGGCAACACGCCGTCTTCGAACTCGAAGCTGCCCGAGTTCCACGACAGCACGTCGGCGAGAATGCTCTCGACCTTCACGCGCGCCGCCTCGCCCAGCTCGCGCTGGTTCACGAAGCCGCTCTCCGCCAGCACCTTCGCGAGCGGGTTGCCGGGCCCGACCTTGGCGTTCACCTCGTCGAGCTGCTCGCGCGTGATGCGTCCGGTCTCGATCAGGATCGATCCCAGCTGGTCGCGCGGGTCGTTGGACGATCCGAACAGCACGCGGCCGCCGCGGAAGTAGAGAGCCTTCGGGTGCAGGGGCCCCGTGACTTTCAACGAGCCCGTCGCCCCGTGGCGGTGGAGGTCCACCAGGAGGTGCGGGAACGACAAAGGGTCAATGTTCCCGTTGACCGGGAACGCGTCCGCCATCCTCACCCTCCGCTGCTGCTCCGGCTTCTCGGCCGATTGACCAGCCGAAATGTCCAGAAATCATAGCACGTTTGCCTACATTTGTTGACATGGTTTCGAGACGGCCGTTAGACTGCATGGAGGGGAGGTGCGGGCGTGGACGACACCGGCAGGCGGCGTGAGGACGACTGGTTTCGCGAGAACGAGAAAAAGCTGCTCGACGATGCCCGCAAGGCGCGCGAGGCGCGCGAGGCCGAGCGGCTGGCGAAGGAGGGCGCGGCCGAGCGCCAGCGGCTCAAGGACCTGCACTACATGAAGTGCCCGAAGTGCGGCCACGACCTGAAGGTCGAGGCCCTCGACGGGATCGAGATCGACCGCTGCACGTTCTGCGAGGGTTTCTTCGTGGACGCCGGCGAGCTCGAGCAGCTCTTCCTGGTGCGCAAGCAGTCCGAGCGCCAGAGCTTCCTTCGCGGCCTGCTGCGGATCTAGCGCGGGGACTGGGCTCGTGCCGTATCTCATCGACGGCAACAACCTGCTCGGCTCGTGGGGCGGGCCAGCGGTAGCGGGCGACGGGCGTCACGAGGTGGTGCGCCGTGTCGCCGCCTTCTGCCGCACGAAAGGCTCCCGCGCGATCGTCGTCTTCGACGGAGCGCCGTTCCGGCCCGAGCTCGTCGAGCAGCATCTGGGCGGGGTGACGATCCGTTTCCCTGCGCAAGGCGTCGAGGCCGACGTGCTGATCCGCCAGATCGTGGACGAGGCGGAGCGGCCGGGCGACATCATCGTGGTGAGCTCCGACAAGCCGGTGTACTCGCACGCCCGCTCGCGCGGGGCGCGCGCCCTGAGCGCCCGCGAGTGGAACGAGCTGGCACGCGACGCGAAGCCGCGAGCGCCCGCAGGCGACGCGCGGGGTGAGAAGCCCGAACGTGAGAAGGACATCGAGGGCTGGCTGAAGCGCTTCTCCCGCGAATAGCCGTCGGGCACGGCGTCAATTTTCAACGCGGCTCGGTCAGCAGCGCGCGACGTCCCGCAAGCAACTGAGAGCGGGACGCTTTCGCTCGGAGCAGCCGCTTCTCGTCAACCTGGCTTGACGCGCGCGACCGCGCCGAACCGAACGCACATCGCGTAAGCCACTGGCCATGGCGTAGATCCAGGGATCGGCTCCCATGGCACTGCCCTTGCCCCTTCCTGAAGCGTCGTGCGGCGGCACGGCGCCCGGAGGCCGGCTGGGAGAGACGGCGCTCCGGGCGTCGTGACGCCTCGACGCGGAGTCGGGAAGGCGGTCCGCGAGGCCGCAGCCTGTTCCGCGCGAGCCGCCGCGCGGCGCCCTTGAAACCATAGGAGGATTCCATGACCCGTCGCATCGTCGCCGCCGTTCTCGCCGTTGCGTTCGCCGTTCTCGTGGCTCCCGGCTTCGCGAGCGCAGAGTCCAAGCCCCAGCCCGCCGGGCGCGTCAACATCAACACCGCGAGCGTCGCGCAGCTCGAGGCCCTGCCGGGCGTCGGCGCGCAGCTCGCCGCGCGCATCGTGGAGCACCGGCAGAAGGCGGGCAGCTTCCGCTCGACGCAGGAGCTGCTCAGCGTGAGGGGCATCGGCGAGAAGAACCTCGCCAAGCTCGAGCCCTTCCTCACGGTCGGCGAAGCGCCGAAGCCGGCGGCCAAGTAGACCTGGGCGGGCGGCCCCCTCGCGCGCGCTCGCGCGGGCGCGCGGTGGGCCGCCCTCTGCTTCGGAGTCCGACATGAGCCAGCGTGGCTTCTCGTTGCTCGAATTGACGGTGACGGGCGGGATCATCCTCGTGATGGCAGCAGTCGCGTTTCCCGTGTTCCGGGCCCGCTTCGCCGACACCCACATCCTGGGCGCGGGCCAGCAGTTCAAGGCGCAGTTCCGGCTCGCGTCGTCGACGGCCGTGCGCTCGAACGTCTACACGGGAATCCGCTTCGAGCGGCTTCCAGACGGACGGGTGTTCTACTCCGTCTATTCCGACGGAGACGGCGACGGCGTGCTGTCCGTCGACATCGCGAGCGGGCGCGACGCTCGCATCGCGGGTCCGTACCCCCTCTCGGGGGGAGCGCCCGGAGTCCGCGTCGGGATCAACCCCGGCGTCCCGGATCCGACTCCTGGCAACGGCCTGCTCTCGGGCGACCCCATCCGCTTCGGCAGGTCGGACATCCTGTCGTTCTCGCCGATGGGGACGGCGACTCCCGGGACGTTCTACCTGGCCGGCGACTCGGTGCAGGCCGCCGTTCGCGTCAACGGCGGCAGCGCTCGCGTGCGACTGATCCTGTGGCGCGGTGGGCGCTGGCAGGAGCGATAACGCGGCCCGCCGAGCCCGCGTGGTAGATTGACCTCGGGTTCATGGGTTCGCGCGCCTACCTCCTGATAACCCTCGTCTTCTACGCGGCGGGGGCGGTCCACGCGCTCCTGCACGCGCTGTTGCGGCGGAGCACGCTCACCCGGCTGAG
>DATBSL010000128.1:0-15694 GCA_036559805.1 Vicinamibacteria bacterium | reverse complement strand
CGCGGCGAACGCGATGCCCTTCCAGGACTGGACGCCGTCCGCGACGGCTCCCGAGACGAGCCCGCTCCCGGTCCGGACCGGCGCGGCGGCGAGCGTCGCCGCGAGAGCGACAAACGCGAGCCCGGCGCCGGCGATGCGAAGAGTCATGTTCTCCTCCTGCCTTCGGTGCATGTCAGCGAACGACGGCCAGGTCGGCGCGGAGCGCGGCCTGAGAATCCGAGCCTACCCAGACGTCGAAGGCCTCGGACTCCTGCACCCACTTGCGCTCCGCCGAGCTCCAGTAGCGAAGCTCGTCCGGGCCGAGCGGGAAGCGGACCGTCTGCGTCTCGCCCGGCTTGAGCGTGACGCGGCGAAAGCCCTTGAGCTCCCGCATCGGCCGCGAGGCGCTCCCGGCCTTCTGGTGGACGTAGAGCTGCACGACCTCGTCGCCTGCGACCGCACCGCTGTTGGTCACGTCCACCGAGACCGTGGCGGCCTGGCCCAGCTTCAGCTGCGGCGTGTCGAGCTTCAGGCTCGAGAAGCCGAACGTCGTGTAGCTCAGGCCGAAGCCGAACGGGTAGAGCGGCGTCGTCGGGCCGTCCCAGTAGCGCGACTGGTACATCGGGGAGCCCTCGGGCTGATGCGTGAGCGTGCGCGCGTAGTGGAGCGGCGCGTGGCCGCTCTTGCGCGGGAACGTCGCCGGCAGCTTGCCGCCGGGGTTGACGTCCCCGAAGAGCACGTCGGCCACGGCGTGGCCGCCCTCGCTGCCGGGCTGCCACGCCTCGAGGATCGCGGGTACGTTCTGGGCCTCCCACTCGAGTGCGAGCGGCCGGCCGCCGATCAGCACCAGCACCACCGGCTTGCCGAGCGCGAGCACGGCCTTGAGCAGCTCCTGCTGCCGGCCGGGCAGCTCGAGCGAGGAGCGCGACGCCGCCTCTCCGCTCATGTCGGCCTTCTCGCCCATGACGGCCACCACGAGCTCGGCGCCGCGCGCCGTCTCGACGGCCTGCTTGAAAGCGGCCTCCCCTTCCTCCGCGGTCTGCGGCTTGGGCTTCGGCCCGGGGATGAAGGCGTCGAAGAACGAGGGGATCTGGCGGCGGATCTCCGGGCCGGGCGCGTGGCTGACCCTCTCCTTGCCGAGGCGGGCGCGCAGGCCCTCGAGCACCGTGACCGCGGCAGGCTGGTGCCCGAAGACCATCCAGGAGCCCTCGGTGTCCGCCTTCGAGTCGGCGAGCGGTCCGATCACCGCGACGCTCGCGACCGTCGCCTTGAGCGGCAGCTGCTGCTTGTCGTTTTTCAGCAGCACCATCGAGCGCTGCGCGGCGCGGCGGGCTTCGGCGCGGCCCTTCGGGTCGGCGAGCACGGCGGCGGCGCGCGCCTCGTCCGCGTAGGGCTGCTCGAAGAGCCCGAGCCGCAGCTTCGCCGCGAGGATCCGGCGCACGGCCTCGTCCACCTGCGCCTCCTTCACGGCTCCGTCCTTCACGAGCGCGACGAGGTTCTGCGCGTAGGTCCCGCTGGCCATGTCCACGTCGAGGCCGGCGAGGAGCGAGCGCACGGCCGCGTCGCGGCCGTCGCGCGCGAAGCCCTGGGCCAGCAGGTTGCGCGGGCCGAACGCGTCGCTCACCACGAAGCCGGAGAAGCGCCACTCCCCCCGCAGCACGTCGCGCAGCAGCCAGGAGTTCGCGCCGGCCGGCACGTCGTTCAGGTCCATGTAGGCGCTCATGAACGAGCCGACGCCCGCCTTCACGGCCGCCGCGAAGGGCGGGAAGTAGACGTTGCGCAGCTCGCTCTCCGAGACGTGCACGGGGTCGTAGTCGCGCCCGCCCTCGGCGGCGCCGTAGGCTGCGAAGTGCTTCGCGGTCGCGAGCAGCCGGTCGGGCGCGCCCAGGTACGGCCCCTGGAAGCCGCGCACCTGGGCCTCCGCCATCGCCGCGCCGAGGTAGGGATCCTCGCCTGCGCCCTCGGCGATGCGGCCCCAGCGCGCGTCGCGGGCGACGTCCACCATCGGCGCGAAGGTCCAATGGATGCCGACCGCGCGCGCTTCGCGCGCCGCGACCTCGGCCGCGCGCTCGTGCACGGAGGGGTCCCACGAGGCCGCCATCCCGATCGGGATCGGGAAGATCGTGCGGTAGCCGTGGATCACGTCGAGCGCGAAGAGCAGGGGGATCTTGAGCCGCGACTCCTCGACGGCCGTCTTCTGCAGCGCGTTGAAGCGCTTCGTGTCGTTGACCCAGAGCACCGAGCCGGCGCCCCTGCGCAGCGACTCCTCGGGGCTCGGCATGCCGGGGATGGCGATGCCGCCGGCCTGGCTGAGCTGGCCCACCTTCTCCTCGAGCGTCATCTGCGCCAGGAGCTTGTCGACGCGCGCCGCGACCTGGGCGTCGCTCGGCGGCGCCGGCGCGGTCTGGGCGGCCGCCGCCGCGGCAGCCAGCAGCAGGCCGGACAGGAGAGAGGCTGGAGTGCTGCGGCGCATGGCTCCTCCGATCGTGGAGGCCGGATGCTACACCACGGTTGTACACTTCGAGCCGCGCAGACGCAGAATGAGGCTCGACTCCGACCATCCAACGAGACTGCTCCGGAGGCTCCTGCTGCCGGCCCTGCTGCTGGCCGCCCCGGCGTGGGCGGGGCCGGCCGACCAGTCCGTGCCCCTCGACCTCTCGTCGGGATCCGTGGGCCGGCGACTGCCGTTCGACGTTCCTTTTCTCCTCGAGGGCACGGCGCCGGCCGGCACCTCGCGTGTGGAGCTGCGGACCGCGCTGGAGCCTGCCCGCGAACGAGATGCCGTCCAAGCGGACGGCGCCTCCGTGTCCGGAACGGACAGCGCCGGCCGCTTCGCGCTCCAGGTGCGCCCGCTCCCCGCCGACCGGCGCGTCCGCTTCGAGATCGCTCTCGAGCGCAGCCTGACGGAGAACGGCCGTCGCCTGTTCCGGCAGGACACCGAAGCGCTGCTGCGCCGCGAGGTCGCTGCCGGCGCGTCCGGCCCGGACGATCGGCTGCGCGACGGGATCCGGGCGGCGTTCGACCGTGCCCTCGAGGAAGGGCGCGTGGCGGGGAGCGCGCGGGAGCGCACGCTCAAGAGCGCGGCGCCACTGCTCGACCCGGGTGCTTCGGCTCCGCAGGCGGCCGAGGCGATCGCCCGCCTGACCCGCGAGACCCGGGCCGCGCGCGCCAGCCTCGAGGCGGCGCTCGTCCGCCACGACGAGGCGGTTCCGAGCCTGACGGGTGCGCGGACCGAGATCGCGGCGTCGCAGGCGCTCGAAGGCCTGCTCGGCGCTCTCGAAAAGCAGCCCGAACTCGACCCGCGCAACCCGCGCAGCCCGCTCGCGCTCTCGCAAGACGCCCTGGCGTTGGCACGGGGCGAGGCGCCGGCCGCGCCGCTGCTGGCGAACGCGGGAGCTGCCGAGATCGCGGCCGCCAGGGAGGCCCACCGCCGGGAGTCGCGGGCGCTTCGCGAGCTGCGCGACTGGCTTCAGGCCCTGCTGGCGCCGGCTTCGGCCGAGCGGCCCGCGCCGGCCGCGCGGCCGGAGCATCTCTCCGCCGGCGAGCGGCAGGCGCTCGGCGAGCTCGCGAGCCGCGGCGCTCTCCGGCGCGCGGAGGGCTGGGCCGGCGTCCTCGAGGACCACGCCGCCGACGCCGAGCAGGCCCTCGTGGCGGGCGACCGCGCCCTCGAACGGATGCTCGGCGACCTCGACGCGACGGCCGCCGCCGCAATCGTTCGCGAGCTCACGACAGCGAGCGGCACCACGTCGGCGGGCCTCTACGTCTCGCTCGACCTGGGCCTGCTCTACGGGTTCGAGGTCGACCGCGGGGCGATCCACGCCGGGGTCAACGTCTACTTCGCGCCCGTGAACAAGGACGCGCCGCTGCGGGGCGCCTCGCTCGCCAAGCGCCTGTCGCTCACCGTCGGCCTCACGCTCACGGACATGCAGCAGGAGGAGGACGACCGCTTCGAGAGCCTGATCAGCGATCGCTGGAACGTGATCGTCGGGGCGGGGCTGCGCGTCACGCGCAACCTGCGGCTCGGCGCGGGCGCCCTGCTGCTGCTGAAGAACGACCCGAACCCGCTGGTGGTCGACCGCTCGCTCGGCGCCGTGCCCTACGTCGCCGCCTCGTTCGACGTCGACGTCGGGCGGCTCTTCGGGGGAGAGTAGCGGGATGCGACCGGCACTCGCGGCGCTCGCGGCCGTCCTGGCCGGTACCGCCTGCACGGACCTCGACTCGCCGGCCGCCGAGGACGTCGTCCTGCAGCTCACGATCTCGCCGGGCGCGCTGCCCGCCGACGGGTTCTCGTCCGCGCAGGTCGTCGCCGAGGTCGACCCGCGCACGGAGGAGCGCTACCGCGACATCACGTTCTCGACGACGCTCGGGAGCTTCCCGGCCGGGACCTCCACCGGGGCGCGCACGATCGTGGCCGCGGCGGACGCGAGCGGCCGCGCCGTCGTGGTCCTGCGCAGCGCGGCACAGCCGGGCACGGCCACGGTCACCGCCGAGGTGCGCGACGGCGCGAGCGTCAAGTTCTCCCGCAGCGTCGACGTCGCCTTCCAGGCCGTCGCGGTGTCGAGCGTCGTGGTGCTCGAGCTCGGCGCGCTCAGCGCGCCTGCAGACGGCGAGACGGTGACGAACGCCGTCGCGCGCGTGGCGGCGGCGCTGCCCGCCGAGCAGCGTATGGTCACCTTCGCCACGACCGTCGGAACGCTGGGGCCTTCCGGCGGCACCTCGGCGCAGGTGCGCGCGGGCACCGACGACATCGCGGCCATAGGCGTCGTCAGCCCGCGCACGCCGGCCACCGGCACCGTCACGGCCAGCGTCAACAACCTGACCGCTCGGCGCAGCCTCGAGTTCACCCACGCCTACCCCGACGCGATGAGCCTCGGCGTCTCCGGCTCGCTCAGGCTCAGCGCGAGCTTCGGAACCAAGGCGACTCTCCGGGCGCAGCTCGTGCGCGACGTCGGCAGCGTCACGCGCGGCACCGAGGTGGTCTTCACGGCGGTGCACGACGCGACGGGGCAGGAGTTCGGCTTTTGGAGCGCGATCACCAGCAGTGACGCGGCCGGGCAGGCGACGGCGGAGTTCACGCCGGGCAACACGCCCCTGCGCGGCGAGTCCACGATCCGCGCCCGCGTGTCGGGCAGCAACGTCTCGGCCGCCGTCAAGGTCGAGATCGTGCCCTGAGCCGATGGCGGGCACCCTGGATCCGGCGCCGCCCGCTCAGAAGTAGAAGCGCACGCCCGCGCCGACCGAGAAGCCTCCCACGTCGAGCGTCACGTCGCTCGCGTCTGCGCCCGCTGATAGGCCAACGCTGGCCGTGGAATAGCGCAGCTGCAAGCCCAAGCCCAGCGAGCGCCCGATGAGGAAGTCGAGGCGTCCGCCGACGTTGAAGCCCGTCGCGTCGCCCTCGGCCGCGGCCGCCGGCGTCGCGACGATCGCGAGCGTGTCGTAGGGGTAGCGCTCGTCGAAGGTCGGCGCCGAGAGCAGGTCGGCCTCCACCTGGAACAGCGTGACCCCCGCGAAGACGGCCCAGTCGAGCTTCCCAGCCCGGCGCGCGTAGGCGAGGTCGAGATCCGCCGCGCTCTCGCTGTACCCGTAGGACGCGAGCTCGGCGGAAGCCGTGCGCGGACGGTTGAGATAGAGCGGATGCGGACGGGACACGTCGACGCTGCCCGTGGTGTCGCGGCTCACGAGCGAGTAGCCGACCAGGACGCCGAGCCCGCGGTAGACGCTCGCCTGGATCGCGGCGCCGAAGCCGAACCCGGTCCCGCTCTCGTAGGCGGTGCGGATCGTGGACGGCTCGGCGTACGCGACGGGCGTCCTCACGTCGTTGTAGCTCTGGCCCGAGGGCGCCAGCGAGCCGTTCAAGACGAGCCTGAAGCGCGTCTCGGCGGGTCCCGCGGGCGCCTTCGCGGGCGTGGCGGGCCGACCTTTAGCACCCGGCTTGCCCGGCGCGACGGGAGTCTGGGGCTGGGCGGGCGCGGCGAAGGCGATCACGAAAGCCGCGGCGAGGGCTTGCGGGCCGAGTCGTCGGGCGCTGGGGTTCATGCGTGGCTTCCTCACTCGACGCCGACGGCCGTCCAGGCCTGGGTGACGGCGGCCTCGACGGCGCCGCCGACTCCGTAGAGCTCGCGCGCGGCCTGGATCGTCGCCGCCCGCGCTTGCGCGAAGTTGGAGCTGGGCGTCAGGAACGCGGTGAAGGCCCGATAGAACACGCGCTCGATCTGCGCGCGGTTGGCCGCTCCGACGCCCTGGACGGCGGCGCCCAGCCGGTGCCGCCCGCCCTCGATCGCCAGGTAGTAGGCGTTGTTGGCGATGCCGCTGTTGATGTGGACGCCGCCGCCGTCGGCGCTGCCGGTGAATCGGATCGAGTAGTGGTCGGGGTCGCCGAATTGCGTCGGGTTCTGCATCGAGCGCAGCCCGCCGGGAGTGAAGACGTCCTCGCCGCACAGGTAGTCGGCCCGATCGGGCTGGAACGCGAACTCGACCGCGGCTCCCATCATGTCGGAGAACGCCTCGTTGAGCGCGCCCGACTCGCCCTGGTAGATGAGGTTTGAGGAGTACTCGGTCACGCCGTGCGTGAGCTCGTGCGCGACGATGTCCAGCCCGGTGGCCAGGTAGTTCACGCGCTGCCCGAACAGCAGCACGTTTGGCGGCAGGCCGTCGCCGTAGTAGGTGACACCGTCGCCGAAGTAGAAGGCGTTGGCGAAGTAGTCGAGCACCGTGTCGGTCGGGTAGAGCACCCAGTCCTCGCGGCGGATCGCGTGCGTGACGCTGTGGACGGGAATGTCGGCGTTGTCGAGGCCGCGGCGGCCGTGGCGGCTGTAGTAGTAGTCGTAGGTGTAGCCGGAGTAGGCGTGGACGTCGACGATCGCCCCGTCGGTCCAGACGTTGTCCGCGTCGAGCGCGAGGTCGCCGGCCGTCAGGTTCGCGGGCGTGCCGGCCTCCAGGAGCTGGATCAGCCGGTTGACGGAGAAGCGGAAGTCGTAGCTGGAGATGAGCGGCGGCCGCAGCCGGTCGGCGGTGGTGAAGCCGCCGCTCGCGGACGACACGCTGAGCTTCTTCTGGTCGCCGAGCACCCCCGTGCCGATCGCCGCGGTCTGGCGCTGGACGTCGCTCCACTCGGCGACGAGCTCGCCGGTTGCGGCGTCGATAAACACCTGGCGCACGTCGAAGCGCTCGCCGAAGTACGCGCGCACGCGCCAGGCCAGCCGATAGCCGCCGCCCTGCGGCAGCACCACGAGCTCGGGCCCGCCCCGTCGCCCGAACGGCCTGCCGCCCCGCTCCGCGACGCGCGCCGCGGCCTGCCCCGCGCCGAGCGCCGGGCTCACGTCGACGGCGATGCCCTCGTGGTAGGTGCCGAACACGCTGAGCGTGCCGGCGGCGTCGCTCTGGCGCACCAGCTCGCCGCCGAACACCGGGACGCCTCGGTGGAGCTGCGCCAGGCGCTCGTGCGTGCGGCCCGCGAGCATCGTGTCTTCGCGGGTGAGGCGCGAGACCAGCTCTCGCGAGCCCAAGAGCCGGTCGACGCGCGCCGACCACTCGCCGACCGCAGCTCCCGCCGCCGCGATCCGCAGCGGGCGCTCGGCGGCGGCCGCAGCCGGAACGGCCAAAACCGCCAGGATCCCGAGCCGTACCAGCCATCGCGTCGACATCTCACCTCCGCGCGGCGCCACCCTACACAAAGCGCGCGACCCACACAAGATGCATTGGACGGACGCGGGGCCGATTTTTCCCGCTGGCGGCGGGTTTCCGCGGGTGCTAGACCGCGTTCGTGTCCTTGCGGGCGGCGTCGACGAGCTCTCGGGCCATCGTCCCGATGCGGCCCTCGTCGGGTCCCTCGACCATCACGCGCAGCTTCGGCTCGGTGCCGCTCCAGCGCACGAGCACGCGCCCCTCGCGGCCGAGGCTGGTCTTGACCCGCTCGACGAGCGACTGCAGCGCGGCCATGTCCTCGAGCGGCTTCCTGGCCGAGAGCGTCACGCTCTCGAGCACCTGCGGCACGCGCTCCATCGCCTCGCGCGCGAGCTCGGAGAGCGGCTTGCCGGTGCGGATCATCAGCGCCAGCACCTGCAGCGCCCCGATCAGCCCGTCGCCGGTCGAGCTGTGGTCGAGGAAGATCAGGTGCCCCGACTGCTCGCCGCCGAGGTTGTAGCCGCCCTTGCGCATCGCGTCGACCACGTAGCGGTCGCCGACCGACGTGCGCAGCAGGCTGATCCCCTGGGCCTCGAGCGCGCGCTCCAGGCCGAGGTTGCTCATCACGGTCGCGACCACCGTGTCGCGGCTGAGCTCGCCGTCCCGCTTCATGCGCGTGGCGCACATCGCCATCACCGCGTCGCCGTCCACGATCTGGCCCTTCTCGTCGATCACGATCACGCGGTCGGCGTCGCCGTCGAGTGCGATCCCGATGCGCGCGCCGCGCCGCACCACCTCGGCGCAGGCGTGCTCGGGGTGCAGCGCCCCGCACTCGCGGTTGATGTTGATGCCGCTCGGCCGCACCCCGATCGGGAAGACACGCGCCCCCAGCTCCGAGAACACGAGCGGCGCCACCACGTAGGCGGCGCCGTGCGCCGCGTCCACCACCACGCGCACGCCGTCGAGCGTCAGGTCGCGCGGGAAGGTGTTCTTGACGAACGCCACGTAGCGCCCGCGCGAGTCCTCGAGCTTGGCGGCGCGCCCGATCAGCGGCCCGGTCTTGCGCTCGCCGATGCGCTCGGGCTCGCGGATCAGCGTCTCGATCTCGGCCTCGGCCGCGTCCGGGAGCTTGAAGCCGTCGCGGCCGAAGATCTTGATGCCGTTGTCGTCGTACGGGTTGTGGCTGGCGCTGATCACGATCCCCGCGTCGGCGCGCATGCTGACCGTGAGGTGCGCCACCGCCGGCGTCGGCACGGGGCCGCACAGCAGCACCCGGCCACCCATCGACGTGACGCCCGCGGCGAGCGCCGTCTCGAGCATGTAGCCCGAAAGGCGCGTGTCCTTGCCGATCAGCACGCGCGGCGCGTGGCGCTCGGCCCGTCCCGCCACGAACGTGACGGCCCGGCCGAGCGCGAGCGCGAGCTCGGGCGTCATCGGATAGACGTTGGCGGTCCCGCGGATCCCGTCGGTCCCGAACAGCGAGCGGTGCGGCGCACGCGACTGGCTCACGGCTCTCCTCCCGGTCCCGCCGCCCGTAAGGCGACCTCGGCGGGACGCGTTTCGACGACACTCACCCCCGGGTGGCCCGGGGCGATCTCCACGGCGACCGGCAGCCGGGCCGGGGCGCGTCCCCCGCTCGGCACGGTCACGAAGGCGCGCACGTCCGAGGCGGCGAGCGCACGCACCTGCGAGGCCGGGCCGGTGACCGCCACGCTCACGCGGCCCGGCGCCGTGCGCGCGGAGCCGCCGCGCGCCTCGACCGCCAGGCCCTCGAAGGAGCGCGTCTCCTCGGCCTCCTGCACGCGCGCCGTCACGCGCACGCGGCCGCCGCCCTCCAGCCTCAGCAGCGGGTCCTCGAGGCCGACGGCCACCGACTCGGCGACGCTCGCGACAGCGCCCTCGACGGTCACCGGCTCGGTGAAGGCGCTCTCGATCTCGCGCACCCGGCTGCGCGGCCCGACCACGTGCACCTCGACCGGATCGCTCGCGACACCCGCGATCTCGAAGCCGGCCGCGGGCCGGCCGATCACTCGCGGGCGCACGGGCACCTGCTTGCGCAGGGTGCGCTCGAGGTTGAGCGTGAGCAGCGACGGCGTGATCTTCACCACGCGGAAGCCGAAGGGCACCTGGATCCGCTCCGCGGTGAGCTGCACGATCCGCTCGCCCTCGCTCGCGCCCGCCAGGTCGATCGTGGCGAGGACCTTCCCGGCCTCGAGGCTGTTGATCAGCCCGGGCGAGGCCCGCACGCGAACGTCGACGGCGTTCACCGGGTCGCCCGTGAGCTCGAGGTCGCGCGGGACGTTGCGCAGCTCGACGGGCACGCTCACGCCGCGCTCCGCGGTCTGCTTGCCGGCGATCACGAACCACAGCCCGCCCGCGAGCGCGAGGCTCGCGAGCCGGAGCGTCCAGTCGGCCTGCAGCATCACTTGCGGGCCTCGCTCGCGGCGGCCGGCTCGGCAGCGGCCGCGGCCGGCTCGTGGAGCCCCAGCGACGCGAGCAGCGCCTGGCGCAGGCCCGGGCCGTCGAGCCCGCGCCGGATGCGTCCGCCCTCGACGAGCGAGATCGTGCCGGTCTCCTCCGAGACCACGATCGCCACGGCGTCCGTGTCCTCCGAGACCCCGATCGCCGCGCGGTGGCGGCTGCCGAGCGTGCGGCTCAGCTCCGGGTGGACCGTCAGCGGCAGGAAGCAGGCGGCGGCCGCGATGCGGTTGCCCTGGATCACGACCGCGCCGTCGTGGAGCGGCGTCGCCGGGTGGAAGATGCTCACCAGGAGGTCGTAGGTCACCACGGCGTCGAGCGCTATGCCGGTTTCGATGTAGCTGCGCAGCCCCATCTCGCGCTCGACGGTGACGATCGCGCCGGTGTGCTCGGAGGCGAGGCGCGTCGTCGCGAGCACGATCTCGTCGACCACCTCCTCCTGCCGGCGCCGGGCCGCGCCGCCCAGGAACGGCGCGCGCCCGAGGTGGGCGAGCCCCTTGCGGATCTCCGCCTGGAACACGACGATGATGCCGAAGACCAGGAACGGCAGGAACGTGCGCAGCAGCCAGTTGACGGTCTGCAGGTTGAACAGCACCGACGCCCAGTAGAGCAGCACCAGCACGACCCCGCCGAGCGCTATCTGCACCGCGTGCGTGCCGCGCAGGAAGCGCAGCAGCTCGTAGAGGATGAACGCGACGATCAGGATGTCGACGAGGTCCCACCAGCCGAGCTCGGTGCCGGCGAAGAACGAGGCGAGCCGCTCGAGGATCACGCCGCCCTCCCGGCGGCGGAGCCGCGGATCGCGTCGCAGACCCGGACCACCTCGAGCATCTCGCGCACGTCGTGGACGCGCACGACGTGCGCGCCCAGCACCACGCACGCGGCGACCGCGGCGGCCGTGCCGAGCAGCCGCCGCTCGACCGGCAGGTCGAGCACGCGCCCGATGAAGCTCTTGCGCGAGGGGCCGACCAGGATCGGGCGGTCGAGCGAGGCGAGCTCGGGCAGCCGGCGCAGCGTCTCGAGGCTGTGGCCGGCGTCCTTGGAGAAGCCGATGCCCGGGTCGACGAGCGTGTGCTCGCGCGGCACCCCGCCGCGCTCGGCACGCGCGAGCGCCATCGCGAGCTCGCCCGTCACCTCGGCCATCACGTCTCGGTAGGCAGGGGCCCGGTGCACCTCGGCGAAGCCGCCGCGCAGGTGCATCAGCACCGCGGGCACGCCGCGCTCCGCTACCAGCGCCGCCATCGCGGGATCGTAGCCGAACCCGCTCACGTCGTTCACGATGTCGGCGCCGGCGTCGAGCGCGGCCTTCGCCACCTCGGCCTTGCTGGTGTCGACCGAGATCGGCCCCGCGCCGCGGCGCACGAGCGCCTCGATCACGGGCACGACGCGGCGGCGCTCCTCGCCGGCCGGCACTGGCGAAGCACCCGGCCGCGTCGACTCGCCGCCCACGTCCACCCAGTCGGCGCCCTCCTCGAACAGGCGAAGCCCGTGCGCGAGGGCGGCGTCCGACTGCGCGGCGGCGCCGGCGAACGAGTCGGGCGTGACGTTGAGGATGCCCATCACGAGTGTGCGCTCGCCGAGCAGCACCGACGCGCCTCGGACTGGGATGCGGTAGAGGCGGCGCTCGCTGCTCAGGCTCGCCCCCTTCCGCGCGCGGCCTAGGAGGTCGGCCGGGGATCCGGCACTTGCGGCGGCAGGATCCCGGCCGGCCGGGTCTCTTCGGTCGGGCGCGCCTCGCGCGCCGGCGCCGCCGCCACAGGAGGCGGGACCTTGACGGCGAGCCGCTCGCCGGCGAGCAGCTGCTTGAGCTGGGGCGCGTCGAGCACCTCGTGCTCGAGCAGCGCCTCGGCGATCCGCACCAGCGAGGGCCACTGGTCGGTGAGCAGCTTCGCCGCGCGCTCGTACTGCTCGGTCACGATGCGCTTGATCTCGGCGTCGATCTTGAGCGCCGTCGCCTCCGAGTAGTCCTGGTGTCGGTTGAACTCCTTGCCCAGGAAGATCGCCTCTTCCTTCTTGCCATAGGTGAGCGGGCCGAGCGCCTCGCTCATGCCCCACTCGCACACCATCTTGCGCGCCATCTCCGTCGCCTGCTCGATGTCGTTCTGCGCGCCGGTGGTGATCTGCTGGAAGGTCGTCTCCTCGGCGATGCGGCCGCCCATGCACACCGCGATGCGCGCCTCGAGCTGCTCCTTCGACCAGTTGTGCTTCTCCTCGCTCGGCAGCTGCTGCGTGAGGCCGAGCGCCATGCCGCGCGGGATGATCGTGACCTTGTGGAGCGGATCCGCGTGCGGAACGAGCGCGGCGAGGAGGGCGTGGCCTGCCTCGTGGTAGGCGGTGATCTTCTTCTCCTCGTCCGTGATGATCATGCTCTTGCGCTCGGCGCCCATCAGGACCTTGTCCTTGGAGGATTCGAAGTCCTTCATCGAGACGAACTTCTGGCTCATGCGCGCCGCGAGCAGCGCGGCCTCGTTCACGAGGTTCGCGAGGTCGGCGCCCGAGAAGCCCGGCGTCGCGCGCGCCAGCACCGAGAGGTCGACGTCCTCGGCGAGCGGGATCTTGCGCGTGTGTACCTGCAGGATGCCCTCGCGCCCGCGCACGTCGGGGCGCGAGACGACCACGCGCCGGTCGAAGCGGCCGGGGCGCAGGAGCGCCGGGTCGAGCACGTCGGGGCGGTTGGTGGCGGCGATCAGGATGACGCCGTCGTTCGACTCGAAGCCGTCCATCTCGACGAGGAGGGCGTTGAGCGTCTGCTCGCGCTCGTCGTGCCCGCCGCCGAGGCCCGCCCCGCGATGGCGGCCGACGGCGTCGATCTCGTCGATGAAGATGATGCAGGGGGCGTTCTTCTTGCCCTGCTCGAACAGGTCGCGGACGCGGGAAGCGCCCACGCCGACGAACATCTCGACGAAGTCGGAGCCGGAGATCGAGAAGAACGGCACGTTCGCCTCGCCCGCGATCGCGCGCGCCAAGAGCGTCTTGCCCGAGCCCGGGGGGCCCATCAAGAGCACGCCCTTGGGGATCCGGCCGCCGAGCTTCTGGAACTTCTGCGGCTCGCGCAGGAACTCGATGATCTCCTGCAGCTCCTCCTTCGCCTCGTCGACGCCGGCCACGTCCTTGAACGTCACCTTCTTCTGCTGGCTCGCGAGCAGCTTCGCCTTCGACTTGCCGAAGGAGAGCGCCTTGTTGCCGCCGCTCTGCATCTGGCGCATGAAGAAGACCCAGAAGCCGATCAGCAGCAGGAACGGCGCCCAGGAGATGAGCATGTTCGCCCAGGTCGGCGTCGTGTCCGGCTGGTAGGTCACGACGACGCCCTTCGCGAGCAGGCGGTCGACGAGCTTGTCGTACGTCCCGCCGGGGCCGAAGCTGCGGAAGGCCTCGCGGCTGACGGTGTGGCCCTTGATCTCGTTGCCGGTGACGGTGACGTCCTGCACCTGGCCGGCCTCGACCTGGGCCATGAACTCGCTGAACTTCATCGGCGTCTCGCGCTTCTGGAACTGGGCGAAGTGCCAGGCCAGGAACACGACCACCAGCAGCGACATCCACAGCATCACGGTCTTGAACGTAGCGTTCACTGAGAAGCCTCCGGACGGTGCCCCGACGTCCCCAACGCCCCCGGGCCCTCGATGGGCGGCGGGGGAATCTACGATTCTAGCTTACTCCTGAGGAGGGCCCGTGCGCGCGGGGCGGGGGATCGTGCCGATGTACGGCAGGCCCCGGAAGCGCTCCATCCAGTCGAGCCCGTAGCCCACCAGGAACTGGTCGGCGAGCGGCTCGTGGACCGGAAAGGCCGTCCAGTGCGGGTGCACGTCGATCTTGCGGGCCTCGGGCTTGTCGATGAGCGCGCAGACCTTGAGGCTACGGGGGCCGTGCTCGTGGATGTGGGCGAGCAGGTAGCTGAGCGTGATCCCGGTGTCCACGATGTCGTCGACGAGCAGCACGTCGCGGCCCTCGAGGGGGACGGCCGTCGAGTAGACGATCTCGGTCTGGACGCGTCCCGCCGCCTGCTCGCGGTGGGAGGTGACGCGGACGAGGTGCACGGTCAGGTCGAGCGGCAGCCTGCGGATCAGGTCGGCCATGAACACCAGGCTTCCCTTCATCAGCCCGAGGACGCAGATCTCGCGTCCCGCGAAGGCCTTGGTGATCTCCTCGCCCAGCTCGGACACACGCAGGGCGATCTGCTCCTCTTTGTAGAGCACGGAGATCTTGTCCCTCATGGCCTGGTCCGGGACGATGATACGGCTTTCGCGGGCGCCGTGGGACGCCTTTCGAGCCTGAGCTTCCGGTGCGTGAACGAGGCCTCGCGACCGCCCGGGATCGCGAGGCGTCGCCCGGACGGCGCGCGCGCGCGCGCGAGGCCCAGCACGCGCTCCACGTGGCCCTGGTCCACGGCATCGAGGCCGCCCGTCCGCTGGAGGGCGAGGCGGAGCGCGGCACGCGCGACGGCGGCCGGAGCGGCGCCGAGCGCCTGGCGGTCCAGCACCAGCGCCGCGTCGTCGCGTGTGGCGATCCGCGCCAGCAGGGCTTCGGCCTGCGTCGCCATATGCCCGGCCTCGTCCGCGACGAGCGCCGCGGTGCGGGCGAGCGCCTCGCGGACCCGCGGGTTGAAGCGCTGCTCGAGATAGGGAATCAGCTCGTGACGCACGCGGTTGCGCAGGTGCTGCGTGTCGGCGTTCGTGGGGTCTTCGCGCCACACGAGCCCGCGCTCGCCCAGGTGCTCGAGCACCTCCGCCCGCGACACTCCGAGCAGCGGGCGCAGCAGGTCGCCGCTCCTCGGCCGCATGCCGGCGAGGCCGGTGGCGCCGGCGCCGCGCAGCAGGCGCAGCAGCAGCGTCTCGGCCTGGTCGTCCTGCGTGTGCGCGACCGCGATCAGCGCGGCGCCCTCGTCGTCCTTCACGCGGCGCAGGAACGAGTAGCGCTCGCGGCGCGCGGCCTGCTCGAGACCGCCCTTCTCGCGGAAGGCGCGCTCGCGCACCGGCGCCGTCCCGCCGTGGAGCGGCACCCCGAGCGCCTCGCAGAAGGCGTGACAGAACGCCGCGTCGTCGGCCGAGCCGGGCCGCAGGCCGTGGTCGAGGTGCGCCGCCACGAGCCGGAAGCCCCGGCGCCGGCGCAGCGACGCGAGCGCGTCGGTGAGCGCCACCGAGTCGGCCCCGCCCGAGAGGCCCACCACGAGCGCGTCGCCGCGCGCGGGGGCGCCCTGGAGCGCCCGGTCGACGGCCGCGACGAGGGACGGCATCCTCATGCGATCGGGCCTCCGCGAGCCGCGGATTGGTGGCGGTGCAGGGATTCGAACCCCGGACGCCGCGGATATGAGCCGCGTGCTCTAACCAACTGAGCTACACCGCCACGGGTGACTCCGGAAAGCCGAAAAGCGCTTGCCGGTGAACGGAGGAGCATACTACGAATCCCGTGGCGCAGCGGGGCGGATGGTATACTGCGCCCCCACAACCGTGGTTCCCACGATCTGCGTCGCCTGCCAGAAGACCGAGGAAGAGAAGACGCTGCAGAAGTGTCCGATCTGCTTCAAGTGGGTCTGCATGGACTGCGGCCGCCGCGAGTACGGACGGACTTTCTGCAGCTCGCGCTGCGCGAACCTGTTCTTCTTCGGGGACGAGGACGA
>DATBSL010000127.1:0-4432 GCA_036559805.1 Vicinamibacteria bacterium | reverse complement strand
CGAGAAGGCCGGCGAGAAGACGCTGCTCGAGCGCGAGAACCGCCGGCTGCGCTTCCAGGTGCAGCGCAACATGGCCTCCGACATCCTGACCCGCTCGCCCGTGCTGCAGAAGGTGCTGCGCACGATCGAGATGGTGGCCGGCGCGCGCACGCCGGTGCTGATCGAGGGCGAGAGCGGCGTCGGCAAGGAGCTGCTCGCGCAGCACGCCCACCGGCTCTCGCCGCGCTCGGCCAAGGGCTTCGTCGACCTCAACTGCGCGGCGGTGCCGTCGTCGCTGCTCGAGAGCGAACTCTTCGGCTACGAGCGCGGGGCGTTCACGGGCGCCGCCAACGAGAAGCCGGGGCTCGTCGAAGTGGCGGACGGGGGCACGCTCTTCCTCGACGAGGTCGGCGAGATGATCCCGGAGATCCAGTCGAAGTTCCTGCGCGTGCTCGACTCCGGCACGTTCTACCGCGTCGGCGCCACGCGCAAGCGTCGGGCCGATTTCCGGCTGGTGTGCGCCACCAACCGCGACCTCAAGAGCGAGGTGGCGGCGGGGCGCTTCCGCAAGGACCTGTTCTTCCGCGTCAACGGCGTCAAGGTCGTGATCCCGCCGCTGCGCGAGCGGCCCGAGGACATCCCGCTGCTGGTGGAGCACTTCACGAAGCAGCTCCCGAGCCAGAAGCGCTTCACGACGCAGGCGCTCGCGGCTCTCGGCGAGTACGACTGGCCGGGCAACGTGCGCGAGCTGCACTTCGCGATCGAGCGGGCGGGTCTGCTCGCCGAGGGCGAGATGATCGACGTGGACGACCTGCCGCCCGAGATCGTCGAGAAGACGGGGCGCGTGTCGGTCTCGATGCCCGCCGCGGCGCCGAACGTGCCGTCGCACGCCGCCCCCGCCGACGACAACGGCGACGACGACGACGTCGGGCCGGGCTACGCGCGGGTCAAGGCGGCGCTCGAGAAGGCCAAGTGGCGGCGCGAGAAGGCCGCGGAGATCCTCGGCGTGTCCCCGCGGACGCTGTATCGCTGGATCAAGCGGCTGGGGCTCTGACGGAGTCGGGCTCCGTGGAAATCGATCCTGCCAGGCTCGTCCTCGATGCGCTCGAGCGCGAAGGAGTCCGATACGCCGTCTTCGGAGCCGTGGCTCTCGGCATTCACGGCCTCGCACGATCGACGGAGGACCTCGACATCTTCCTGGCACCCGACGGCGACAATGTCGAGAAGTTGAAAAGGGCTCTACTCAGCGTGTTCTCGGATCCCTCGATCGAGCAAATCTCCGCCGACGACCTCCTGGGTGACTACCCGGCGGTGCAGTACGTCCCACCCGAAGGCGCCTTTCACCTCGACGTGTTGACCAGGCTGGGAGAGGCCTTCCGCTTCCAGGACCTCGAGATCGTGCGAGTCCCGTTCGAGGGCCTGACGGTGAGTGCCGTCTCACCGCGTACGCTGTATCGGATGAAGCGGAACACGGTGCGAGCGAAGGACCGTGCGGACGCCGAGATGCTGCGGCGCCGCTTCGACCTGAAGGACGACTGATGCCGGTTCGGAGATTCCGCAGCGTGGAGGAGATGGAGGGCCCGCACTGGTACCGGCCGGGCGACCCGGCCCTGTTCCGGGCCCTGCGGCGCGTGTGGGCGCTGCACGCGCGAACCGTGCAGCCGCGATTCCCGCCGGGGGTTTACCGTCACCGGAGCGTGGAAGCAATGAACGCCCTCCAGGAGCGGTGGGACGAGGCGAACTTTCTCGCCCACCAGCGCCGTCTGAAGCTTGCGCACGAGGGGTAGAGTCCAGGCCCCAAGTGCCAGTCCAGCAGGATTGGCGAGCCCTACTCCGGGGCGCCTAGCTTGACCTGGACCTTGCGGGCCTTGCCGTCGCGGAAAGCCGTCAGCGTGACGGTGTCGCCAGGCTTGTAGCTGCCGAGCCGGCCGAGCAGGTCCGACGTGCTGCGGACGGACTTGCCGTCGATGTCCTGGATCACGTCGCCGGGGATGACGCGGCCGCGGCGGTCGACCTGCGTGCCCGCGAGGCCGGCGCTGTCGGCGCCGGTCCCCTCGTAGACCTGGCGGATCAGGACGCCTTCGACGCCCAGCCGGCGCGTCACGGCGGCGCTCAGCTGCTCGTCGAAGCCCACGCCCATCACGGGCCGCACCACGCGGCCGTGCGCGATCAGCTCCGGGACGATGCGGCTCACGGTGTCCACGGGAACCGCGAAGCCGATGCCCGCGCTCGCGCCCGACGGGCTGTAGATCGCGGTGTTGACGCCGATCAGGCGGCCGCCGCTGTCGAGCAGCGGACCGCCGGAGTTGCCCATGTTGATCGCGGCGTCGGTCTGGATCACGTCGAAGATCGAGGCGTTGCTGGGGCTGCGGATCGTGCGGCCGAGAGCGCTCACGATGCCGTTCGTGGCCGTGTAGTCGAAGCCGAAGGGGTTGCCGATCGCGTAGACCTTCTGGCCGACCTGCAGCGATGCGCTCGTGCCGAGCCGGATCGGGACGAGCTTCTCGCTCGGCGCCTGGATGCGCAGGACCGCGAGGTCCTGGTCGCGCGCGAAGCCCACGGTCTTCGCGTCGAATGTCGCGTCGCCGAGCGTCACTTTCTGCGAGTCCGAGTCCTGCACCACGTGGAAGTTGGTGACGACGTGGCCGCGGTCGTCCCACACGAAGCCCGAGCCGCTGCCGGCGGGGACCTCGAGGACGTTGCGCGACCAGTAGTCCTCGCGCTGGACCTGCGTGGTGATGAACGCGACCGAGCGCGAGGCCTCCTTGAAGAGCTGGACCGTGTGCCGCTCCTCCGTATCGAGGCCGCTCGAGGTGTCCGCCGCGCGCTGTGCGGCCGCGATCGCGGGGTCGGCCGCGGCCTGGGGCGGGGCGGCCTGGGGCGGGGCGGCCTCGGGCGGGGCGCTCGAGGGCGACAGCGCGCGCTGCATCCCGGTCGAGACGACCAGGCCGAGGACGATGCCGAGGGCGAGACTGACGAAGAAAAAAACGCGCGACCTTCGCATGGAGGCTCCATCATAGCGCGCCGCTTCTGGACTTGGCCCGCCGGGCCATATCAGAATGGCCGTCTCGTGCGTCAAAAAGGCTTCGAGTTCGACGGCGAGCGCGCTCCGCGCAGCGGCAAGGCCGAGTCCCCGGTGCCGCAGCCGGGCGCCGGGCGCGAGGCCGAGCCGTCCCGTGCTACGAGCAAAGAGCGCCGCGCTCTCACCGTCTCGCAGCTCACCGACCGCATCCAGGGCGTGCTGGAAACGGAGTTCCTCGACGTGTGGGTCGAGGGCGAGGTCTCGAACCTGAAGCTCGCGCCCTCCGGCCACTGGTACTTCTCGCTCAAGGACGACCAGGCCCAGGTCCGCGCTGTGGTCTGGCGCACGGACGCGCGGCTCGTGCGTTTCAAGCCGAAGGACGGGATGAAGGTGCTGGCGCGCGGAACGCTCCGCGTCTACGCGCCGCGCGGCGAGTATCAGCTCTCGGTCCAGGTGCTCGAGCCGCTCGGCAAGGGCTCGCTGCAGCAGGCGTTCGAGGAGCTGAAGGAGAAGCTGGAGAAGGAGGGCCTCTTCGCCGCGGCGCGCAAGCGGCCGCTGCCGATGCTGCCGCGGCGGATCGGGGTCGTGACCTCCCCCGGCGGCGCCGTGCTCAAGGACATCCTGCGCGTGCTGCGCTCGCGCTACGCGAACCTCGAGGTGCTCGTCTACCCCGCGCTCGTGCAGGGCGACGGCGCCTGGTTCGAGATCGCCCAGGGCGTCCGTGTGCTCAACCGCCTGGGCGGGCTCGACGTGATCGTGCTAGCGCGCGGCGGCGGCAGCCTCGAGGACCTGTGGGCTTTCAACGAAGAGGGCCTCGCACGCGCGATCGCGGCCTCGCGCATCCCCACCATCTCGGCCGTGGGCCACGAGACCGACTTCACGATCGCCGACTTCGTGGCCGACATGCGCGCGGCGACACCCTCGGCGGCGGCCGAGCGCGTGGTGCAGGCCAAGGAGGAGCTGCAGGCGCGCGTGCGGGCGCTCGCCGAGCGCCGCGACGGCGCGCTGCGCCTTCGCCTCGCGCGCGTGCGGGCGCGCGTCGAGGCCGCCGCCGCGCACCGCGTGTTCGCGGCCGAGCGCGGCCGGCTTCGGAACCTGGCCCAGCGCACCGACGATCTCGCGCGCCGCTCCGAGACGGGCCTGCTGCGGGGCCTCGAGCGCGGCCGCGCCCACGCGCGCCGGCTGCGCGAACGGCTCGAGGCCTTCCGGCTCGACCGCCAGCTCGCGGCGCGGCGCGAGCGCCTCGAGCGGCACCGCGAGCGGCTCGCCGTGCTGTTCCGCTCGCAGAGCGAGCGCCGGCGCGCCCGGCTCGGCCGGCTCGCCGCGTCGCTCGACGGCCTCTCGCCGCTCTCGGTGCTCGGCCGCGGCTACGCGCTCGTGTGGCAGGAGGCGAAGGAGCGCCTGGTGCGCGACGCGGCCGAGGTCGAGGCC
>DATBSL010000126.1:0-18405 GCA_036559805.1 Vicinamibacteria bacterium | reverse complement strand
ATCTGGGGCCGGGGCAAGCGGCCGCAGTAGCGCCTGCGGCGGAACTGGTCGTATACGCTAGGCTACGGGCTTCCCCGCTGCCCGCAACGCCTGAACCACACGGCCGCGCGTCTGCGCCGCCGTGGTCGACCCCGAGGCCTTGGACGCCGTGGCGTCGACCTTCCAGCGCAGGTTCTCTTCCTCAAAGCGTAGGCTGACGTCCAGCGGATCGCTGACCTCGCCCAGCTCGAGGCGGATGATCTTCTCCCACTGGGCTTTCTTGCGCTCTTCCAGCACCAACGGCGGCTGCCACTGGATCGTCACGCCCATCGGGCACCTCGGTACGTTTTTCAGCCTACGCCAGGACGCGTGAGCTTGTCCATGGTCCACGACGAGACGGGCGCGATCCAGTCGACCATTGGCGTCGTTCGACGTCTCGGGTTAGCTGCGCAGGAGCACGAGGAAGACGGCGCTGCCGATCAGCGCGCCCACGAGCGAGCCCACGAGCACGTCGGAAAGCCAGTGCAGCCCCAGCACGACGCGAGACGCGGCGACGCTCGCCGCGACCGCGAGGACGGGCAGGGCAGTGAGCGGATATGAAAGCGCGATCACGCTCCCGATCGCGAAGGCGTTGAGCGCGTGGCCGGACGGGAACGAGAAGCGATCCGACGGGAACCACGCCAGCGGACCGACGTCGAAGCCGGCCGGGCGCGCGCGCTCGCAGGGCCGTGGGCGGCGCACTCGGCGCTTGACGCTCAGGAGCAGCGCGTTGGCGATCGCCGCGGAAACGACCCCCGCGCCGAGCACCCGCAGCCCGAACGACCCGTCCGCCGCGAGCAGCGCCGCCGCTGCGAGCCAGAGCCAGCCGTCGCCGAGGCGCGAGGCCGCGAGCATCCAAACCCTTACCCAGCGCGGCGGCCGCCAGGCGACCACGCGGTCGAGCAGTCGGTCGTCAGAGACGAGCAGGTAGCCGAGGACGCTCACGCCGCTTCTCCCAGCGACACTCCGAGCGGCGCCTGCCGCCGTAGCGGCGGCCGCCAGCCGTACGCGGTCTCGAAGGCGCGGAACTGGCGCGCGCCGAAGCGGAGCTCGCGCGCGAAGATCGCGAGCGTGACGAGCGGCAGGAGCGGCAGGGCCGGCACGAGCGCAACCGCGAGCGACAGCCGCAGCGCGGAGCCTCGCCCCGAAGCGAGGTCGCGGGCGGCGTCCACGTAGCCCGCGGCGAGGACGCGCGCCACCTCCGAGGTGAGCCGCGCGTAGCTGCCCGAGCGCCCGGACGGCACGCTCATGCCGGCCCGCAGCCCCGCGAGAAACTCGTCCTTGTCGCGCGCGCCCGGCACGGTGGTGAAGGCGCGCGCCACGTGCGCGAGCGAGTGCGCGTCGCTGCCGCCGACCGGGGCCATGCCCGCGGCGCGGCCCACGAGGCGCGCCCGTTCGTTGTGGTGCTCGGGCATCGCGCCGTTGAGCGCCTCGACGAGCGGCAGGCGTCCGAGCGGCAGGCGCAGGTCGGCGAGCAGCCGCTCGCCGGTGAGCGCCGAGAACAGGTGGTTGACGGCCGCCGGGATGCGCTCCTCGGCGACGAAGGCGAAGAATGCGTCGGGGTCGCGCCGGCGCGACTGGAGCTTCTGGTGCTGGCGCTCGTCGATCCCGAAGACGTTCACGTGCAGCTCGCGGCCCGCGGCGAGCTCGAGCGTGACCTCCTCGCCGACGAAGCAGTCCGGCAGGTGCGCGAGCCGCAGCGCGCCCTCGATCGTGTCGTGGTCGGTGAGCGTGACCAGATCCATCCCGCGCCGCCGCGCCCGCTCGTACACCTCGAGCGGGTCGGAATAGCACTCGCGGCCCAGGTGCTCGAGCACCGGAACACCGGCGGCGCCCGAGTACCAGGAATGGACGTGCAGGTCGCAGCGCATCAACTCGGCACCGTCGCGTTCATGGCTATCTCCCCTGGTGAGTCCGCCACTCCACGCCTGATTCATTGGAGGCGACGGCGATGGCGGAGGCGTGATCGGCAGGGAAACATCCGATGACGGAGGCGAGGCAAGGGCTTCACGGGAACGTCACGCCTTGCATCGCCCTCGTCACGCTTTCGCCGCACGGGATGGGCCGCGAGTCTCGACTGCGCGTTGGGGGGAGTCCGGAGCGGCCTGTCACGCGCCACGGGTAGTAAGATCCGCGCGGACTGGGGGTCCTTGCCGATGCGCCACCTCGCGCGACTCGCGCTGATCGTGCCGGCCGTAATGCCCTTGGCCGCGCCCGCCGCGGCACAGGACTCGCACTACTGGACGTACGGCTACGGCCCGATCGGCCAGCTCACCGAGGGCACGCTCGTGGGCGGCGTGAGCGACCTGTCCGCGACCTACTACAACCCGGGGGCGCTGGCACTCCTCGACAAGCCGCGCTTCGTGATCGGCCTCACCTCGGTGGAGTTCGCGAACATCGAGGCCCCCGGCGTCGCCGGAGAGGGGCTCGACGCCGACCAGCTCGTGTTCGACATCGTGCCCTCGATGGTCGCGGGGCAGATCGGCGACGAGGACGGAAAGAACCGCTTCGCCTTCGCGTTCCTGTCCCGCCACGACTCGGACTGGGACCTGGGACTGAGTGCCACCAATGTCTCCGGAGCGCGGCCCGACGCGAGCGCCGGATTCGGCCGGGTGCGCCAGCGTCTCGTCGAGTACTGGGTGGGCGGGACGTGGTCACGCCAGCTCTCGGACCGCCTCGCGATCGGGATCTCTCCGTTCTTCGCCTACCGAGCCCAGCGCAGCCGGCGCTCGATCGAGGTCGAGCAGGTCACCGGCAGCTCCTCGCGCGCGGCGTTCTTCGGGCGCGAGCACGAGTACAACCACATGCGCGCGCTCGCCAAGGCCGGCCTCGCCTGGCGGCCTGGACGCTGGGAGCTGGGCATGACCGTGACGACACCCGGAGTCAAGCTGTGGTCGAACGGCAAGGTCGTCTACAACGCCTCGATCACGGGCGACGTCGCCACCCCGGTGGTGTCCGCGAGCACGCAGGCAAACCTCGACTCGACGTATCACTCGCCCTGGTCGGTCGCGGGCGGCGCCACCTGGCGCACTTCGCGCTCGGCGATCCACTCGACCGTGGAGTGGTTCTCCGCCGTGGATCCCTACGCGATCCTCGAGCCCGAGCCCGCGCCGGTGTCGGGCCGCCCCGAGACCGTCTCGCTCGTCTACACGGGCCAGACCGAGAGCGTCGTGTGCTTCGGCGTGGGGCTCGAGCGTCGCATCGGCAGCCGCCTGGTCCTCTACGGCGGCGCGGCGCGCAACCAGTCCGCCTACGTCGTCGAGCGCGATACCTTCTCCCCCTGGGACCTGACCGACGTCACGTTCGGGCTCACGTTCGAGAAGGGCACCGGGACCTTCGCGTTCGGCGCGGGATATGCCTGGGGCAACGGCCAGCTGCCCCAGGTAGTCGAGCTGCCCACCCAGCCGCCCGCAATCGAGCTCGTGGATGCGAGCTTCAGCCGCTGGACCCTCTCGTTCGGGGCGTCCTTTAAGTAGGGGGGCGCTGCGCCGCGCCCCCCTATCCCCCCGCTCACTACGCCGGAGTGAATCCGGCTCCGTTCGCAGCCCGTTACGTCCCAGGGGCGCTGTGCAAACCAGAGAACGCGCTCGCGTGCGTCGGTCTGCTATCCTCCGGGCGCGTGGTGCTGCTGTTCACCATCGACGCGGGGGGCGGGCATCGGGCGGCGGCACGGGCGCTGGTGGCGGCCGCTGAGGAGAGGCAGTCTCCCGTTCGCTTCCGGGTCGAGAACTTCCAGGAAGTGCTGCTGCCGCTCGACCTGTTGAGGCGGACGACGGGCGTCTCGCTCGAGACGGCGTACAACCTGATCCTCAAGCACCGGGCGAGCGCGCTCATGGTGCCGCTCCTGCGCGTGATGCACGGCGCGATCCGGGTGCGGCGGCGCACGCTGGTCAGGACGCTCGCGGACTGGCTGCGGCGCGGGGCGCGTCCGGACGCCGTCGTCTCGGTGTTTCCCAACTTCAACGGCGTGCTGCAGGACGCCGTGCGCGAGGCGATTCCCGGCGTGCCCCTCGTCGTGGTGCTCACCGACCTCGCCGATTTCCCGCCGCGGTTCTGGATCGAGCCTGGCCTCGACCGCGTCGTGGTCGGGACCGCCGAAGCTGCCGAGCAGGCCGTGGCACTCGGGGTAAAGCCGGCGAGCGTGTCGCGGGTCTCGGGGATGATCCTGCACCCGCGCTTCTACGCGAACGGCGGACCCGGCGTGCGGCAGCGCGTGCGCGCCGAGCTCGGGCTCGAGCCCGGCGATTTCACGGTGACGCTCGTCTTCGGCGGCAAGGGCTCGCCCGAGCTCGTCCCGCTCGCGGAGCGCCTGCTGGACGGGGACCGTGCCCTTCGCGTGATCGCGGTGTGCGGCGACAACCCGCCGCTCTACGACCGCCTGGCGCCGCTCGACTCGAGGAGCGGCGGCCGGCTTCGACGCTTCGGCTTCACCGACCGCGTGGCCGAGCTCTTGGCCGCGAGCGACCTGCTCGTCACCAAGCCCGGGCCCGGCTCGCTGTCGGAAGCGTTCCACCTGCGCGTGCCGGTGGTCGTCACGCGCAACGTGCACACGATTCCCCAGGAGCGCTTCAACACCGAGCTCGTCGCGAAGCGCGGCCTCGGCCACGTGGTGTCGAGCTGGCGCGAGATCCCCGGCGCGGTCGCGGGTTTGCGTGGCGAGCCCGGCCGCCTCGACGCGATGCGCGCCAGCCTCGCGGCCTTGCCCCCCAACCGCGCGGTCTACGAGGTGCTCGAGGTCATCGCGTCCGCCGCAGCGACATCACGCCGCTGACTGTCGAGCGGTGGTAAGATGAGAGCTTTTCATGGCTACAGCCAAGCTCCTCTATAGGCGCCTCGACGCGCTCTTCGGGTCGTTGAAGAAGGGCAAATCGCAGCCGAAGCTCGTCGAGAGCTTCGTCGAGGAGGCGCTCGCCAGCTTGAAGGACGACCTGCGATTGCGCGCGGGGCTCGTCTACGCGGAGCGCCGCGACAACTTCGTGCTGACCCGGACGCTGGGCGAGCCGGGCACGCCGCTCGCCGAGACGTTCGACCCGACGCTCACGCCGCTCGCCGAGCTGGCACGGCACCGCGTCTACATCTACAGCGCGATCGAGGCCGAAGGCTCTCCGCAGCGGCTGGGGCTCCTGCCGCGGGCCCCCGCCGCGGGCCTGATCGTCGGCCAGCGGCCACACCGCTACGCGATCCTGTTCATGCTCGCCGAGGGCTGGCAGCTCGAGGAGCTGGACTTCGCGCTCAACACGATCCGCGCCTCGCTCGACGCACGGCTGGTGGACGCGCGCGTGCGCGGCTCGTTCCGCGAGGCGGCCGAGATCCAGCAGAGCCTGCTGGTCGAGGAGCCGCCGCAGTTCGCGGGCTTCGAGCTCGCGGCGCGCTCGGTCGCGGCCGAGGAGGTGGGCGGCGACTTCTACGATTTCCACGAGCTCGGCGAAACGACGCTCGGGCTCGCGATCGGCGACGCGAGCGGCCACGGGCTTCCGGCGGCGCTCCTCGTCCGCGACGTGGTGACGGGCCTGCGCATGGGAATCGAGAAAGAGCTCAAGGTCGCCCACGTCTTCGAGAAGCTCAACCGCGTGATCCACCGCTCGCGGCTGTCGAGCCGCTTCGTGAGTGTCTTCTACGCCGAGCTCGAGCAGGACGGCAACATCGTGTACGTGAATGCCGGCCACCAGCCGCCGATCCTGTTCTTCCGCGAGGAGCTCCCTGGCAAGCCCTCCCAGATCGAGCTCAGCAACGGCGGGACCGTGATCGGACCGCTGCCCGAGGCGCGCTTCCGGCGCGGCTTCGCGCGGCTCCACCCCGGCGAGGTGCTGCTGCTGCTCACGGACGGCATCCTGGAGCGGCGCGACCGCCGGGGCGAGTTCTTCGAGGAGCGCGTGAGCGACCTCGTGCGGCAGCACCAGGAGCAGCCCGCGACCGTCATCCTCGAGCGGCTGTTCGAGGCGGCGCTCGCCTGGGGCGACGGGCGGCCCTGGGAGGACGACGCCACGATCGTGGTCGTGAAGAGGAGCCTCAGCTAGGGAGCCTCGCGCAGCAGCTCCTCGACGCGGGCCTCGATGCTCGCGACGCTCGTGAGCCCCTCGCGCCGGTAGCGCAGAAGCGCCGTGCCACCCGGACCGGGCTTGCGCACGTCCAGGATCAGCTTGGTCGGGAACGCGGCGAGCTCGAGCGGCTCGACCAGCGAGTCGCCGAAGTAGACGGGGAAGGAGACCGGCGAGGCCTTCAGGAAGGCCTCGACCTCGGCGCGAGTCTCCCCGACGTTGAAGCTCAGCAGGACCACGTCGCCGCGCTCGGCGAGCCGCTTGTGGTACTCGGCGAGCTCGGGCAGCTCCTTCACGCACGGCTTGCACCACGTGGCCCAGAAGTCCACGACTGCGATCTTGCCGCGCAGGTCGGCGAGGCTCAGGCGCCTGCCGCCCAGGTCCTTCACCACGAACGGCTTCACCGGCGTGCGCAGGGCCTCCCAGTCGTCCACCGAGCGGGGGCCTTCCGCGGCCGAAGCCAGGCAGGCGGAGAGGAGCAGCAAGGCGGCGGGCGCGCGCGAGGCCTTCATGGTTCGAGGCTACCAAAAGGGCCTCGGAGTGTCCCGGCGCGCGTCTTGCCCTATCCTCTTTTCTGTGGCCGCCCACGAAAGCGGCCGCGAAGCCGCAGGAGGCGCGCATGGAACCGACCGCCGCCCGGAGCGAGGTCCGGACCCGCATCGAGCGCGACAGCCAGGGCGAGATCGCGGTCGAGGCCGACCGCCTCTGGGGCGCGCAGACGGAGCGCTCCCGTCGGCACTTCCGCATCTCCGGCGAGCCGATGCCGATGGCGCTCGTGCGCGCGCTGGTGTGGGTCAAGAAGGCGGTCGCGCTCGTCCACGTCGAGCTCGGGTTGCTCGAGCCGGCCAAGGCGCGCGCCATCGTCGCCGCGGCGGACGAGGTGCTGGCGGGCCGCTGGGACGCGGAGTTTCCGCTCGTCGTGTGGCAGACCGGAAGCGGCACCCAGACGAACATGAACGTCAACGAGGTGCTCGCCAACCGCGCGAGCGAGATCCTGGGCGGCGCGCGCGGCGAGACCCGGCTCGTGCATCCGAACGACGACGTGAACCGCGGCCAGTCCACGAACGACTGCTTCCCCACGGCGATCCACCTTGCGGCGACCCACGCGTTCCGTCGTGACGTGGTCCCGGCCGTCTCCAGCCTGCGCGACACGCTGCGGCAGAAGGCCGCCGCGTTCGCCGACGTCGTGAAGATCGGCCGCACCCACATGATGGACGCGACGCCGCTGACGCTCGGCCAGGAGCTCTCGGGCTGGGCCGAGCAGCTCGACCACGGTGTCGCGCGCCTCGAGCTGGCGCTGCCGGGGCTCCTGGAGCTCGCGCTCGGCGGAACGGCGGTCGGCACGGGCCTGAACGCGCACCCCGAGCTCGGGCGGCGCGGCGCCGCGAAGCTCGCGGAGCTCACGGGCTATCCCTTCGTGAGCGCGCCCAACAAGTTCGAGGCGCTCGGCGGACGCGACGCGCTCGTCTTCGCGCACGGCGCGCTGCGCACGCTGGCGGTGTCGCTCTACAAGATCGCGAGCGACGTGCGGCTCCTGGCCTCCGGCCCGCGCTGCGGCATCGGCGAGATCGCGATCCCCGAGAACGAGCCGGGCAGCTCGATCATGCCGGGCAAGGTCAACCCCACACAGGCCGAGGCGCTGACGATGGCGGCGGCGCAGGTGATGGGCAACGACGTGACCGTGGGCCTCGCCGGGCTGTCGGGACACCTGCAGCTCAACGTCTTCATGCCGGTGATCGCGCACGACGTGCTGCAGAGCTGCCGGCTCGTCGCCGACGGCTGCGCGAGCTTCCGCGAGCACTGCGCCGCCGGCATCGAGCCGCGCCGCGACCGGATCGCGCAGAACCTGGAGCGCTCGCTGATGCTCGTGACGGCGCTCAGCCCGCACATCGGCTACGACGCCGCCGCGCGCATCGCCAAGTCGGCCCACGCCACGGGCAAGACGCTGCGCGAGACGGCGCTCGAGCTCGGGCTCGTGACCGCTGATCAGTACGACGAGTGGGTACGTCCCGAGCGGATGACCGGGAAATGAAAGCCACGACACGCCACGGGGCGCTCGTGCTCGCGTGGCTGCTCGCCTGCGCCGCTGCGGCGCCCGCGACCGAGATCCGCGCACGCTTCATCGGCAACATGGCGCTCCAGCTCACCGACGGGAAGGTCACGCTGCGCAGCGACTTCCCCTACGAGTCGGGCTACTCCGGCTACATGACCTGGACGGACGCCCTGGTCCCGCCGGCCTCGGGTGAGACGCTCTGCCTGGTCACCCACTCGCACCGCGACCACTTCCTGGCGGCGCTCGCGGCGCGCTTCTGCACGCGGCTGCTGGGCCCCGCGGACGTCACCGCGGCGCTGCCGGACCGCGCCCTGAAGCCGGAGAAGAGCGCCGCCTTCGGCCCCATCCTCGTGAAGCCGCTGGCGACGCCCCACGCACGGCTGGAGCACTACTCCTACCGCGTCGAGTGGAGCGGGCTCGCCTTCTACTTCACCGGCGACACGGAGGACGCGTCCGAGCTTTTGCGACAGCGCGGACTGGACGTCGCCTTCGTGAGCCCGTGGCTGCTGCGCTCGGCGACGAAAGGCGGCGGGCGCATCGACGCGCGTCGCGTCGTCGTGTATCACCACGAGACGGGCGAAGCGGTGCCCGAGATCCAGGGCCGCGAGCTGCCGCGCCAGGGCGACGAGCTCGTTTTCTCGAAGGAGTGACGGTGAAGCCACCGAAGGCCGGAACCCCGGAAGCGGCGCTGCGAGCGCACGCGCTCTCCTACCCCGACGCAAAGGAGGACTTCCCGTGGGGCGAGCGCGTCGTCAAGGTGCGCGGGAAGGTGTTCCTGTTCCTCGGCAAGGGCGAGAGCCTGTCGCTGAGCGTCAAGCTGCCCGGCTCGGCGAACGTCGCGCTCGGGCTGCCGTTCACGTCGCCCACGGCGTACGGCCTCGGCAAGAGCGGCTGGATCACGGCCCGCTTCGAGAAGCGCGACAAGCCGCCGCTCGAGATGCTGAGGCATTGGATCGACGAGAGCTATCGCGCGGTGGCGCCCAAGCGTCTGGCGGCCTCGCTCGATCAGAGCCAGGCGGGCCCGGCGCGCTCGGATCGCGCGGCCCCAGCCCGCAAGAAGCGGAGCTGAACGCGCGGCCCCGGCGTCGGCAGGCCGCTGTCGGCCGAGGTTGTGAATTGGTGTTTCGGGCGTCCCGAGCCCTGACGGTACCGGCAGGATCGGCTAAGCTTTCGGGTCCTCGAATGACCGGGGGCGCCTAGCGGAGTACCGAGCTTGAGAAAATCGTCCCTCCTCCTTTGCGTCGCGAGCCTGGTTGCTGGACACGTCGCGTGCGGTGGCGCGCCGGCCTACCCGACGACTCCATTGCCGACGCCGCTGCCGACCCCGCTGCCGACTCCCACGCCCGATTCCTCCATCCCGCCCGAGTCGAGCGGCTGCGGCAAGCCGTACCCGCCGCCGCTCATCCAGATCAACGTCAAGCTCCACTTCAAGGCTCCCGAGTACTTCACGCTCGACTCGACCCCGCTCGTGGGCGTGAGCGGCGAGTTCTGCCGCGAGATCGGCTACACCGACGGTCGCGTGATCTGTCCCGTGCGGCTCGAGGGCGACCCGGAGCGACGCCCGTGCGAGGCGTGGCTCATGGGCAAGGCCGAGGACACCGGCGTGCCCGGCCCGACCTGGAGCCGCGACCTCGACCACTGGTGCACGACGATCGAGGAGAGCACCTGCGAGCACAACCCGGACAACCCGATGGCGCTCCGAGTCACGGTGAGCGGCAAGTACCAGGCCTGCAAAGGCGACGATCTCTGCGGGCAGTACATCCTCGAGCGGTAGCCGCGGGGCGTCCTAGGCGAAGGGCTTCCAGTCGATCTTCGGGTCGTAGACCTGCTTCGACTTGAGCAGCTTCTCCCAGGTGACTTCTTTGCCGGTGTAGGCGGCTTCGCGGCCGAGCATGCTCGCGAGGGCCGAGTCGGCGCCCAACTGGGCCTCGTTCACCAGGTTGCCGCTCGTGATCGACTCGACGAAGGCCTTCTGCTTGTTGGGGTCCGCGTCGTCCAGTGCGCCGCGGAACGCCCCCGTCACCGCGGCAGCGGCGTCGGTCGGCTCGGGCTTCTTGAGGCCCGGGAACTCCCATTCGCTCTCGGCCGAGATCCGCACCGGCGCGTCGTAGCGCGCCTCGGCCCAGCCCTTCGTCCCGTAGTACTGCATGCCGACGCCGCCCCACTTCGCGCTCGTGAACTGGGTGGAGGCGAAGCTGACGTGCACGTTGCCCGGGTAGGTGAAGACGCAGTTGTAGTGGCTGCTGCAATCGCCCTGGTCGGTGCGCCCGGTGCGGCTGGCCGAGCCCACCGCCTGCACGGGATTCGCCTTGAGCATCCAGTTCGTGACGTCGACGATGTGGATGTTCTGTTCCACGATGATGTCGCCCGAGAGCGTCTTGTCGTGGACCCAGTTGCGCAGGCGCCGCGCCGCGGGCGTCGCGTCGGGCCAGTCGGGCCGCCGGATCGCCGAGGCGAAGTAGTGGATCTGCCCCGACACGAGCGGGCCGATCTCGCCCGCGTGCACGCGCCGGGCGAGCTCGACGTAGGGCGAGGCGTGACGGATCTGGAAGCCGACTGCGAGACTGAGCTTCTTCGCGCGCGCCTTCTCGCCGAGCTCCACGACCGTCTTGGCCCCGGGCACGTCCACCGCGACCGGCTTCTCGAGGTAGATGTGCTTGCTCGCGGCGATCGCGGCCTCGAGGTGCTCGGGGTGGAACCAGGGCGGTGTCGCGATGTAGACGGCGTCCACGTCCTTGCTGGCGAAGAGCGCCTCGTACCCTTTCAGGCCCTTGAACAGGTTCGCGGCGCCGACCGGCGGCTTGCCGAACTTCGCCGACTGCTCGTCGAGCCGCGCCTTGGCTTTCTCGAGCTGGTCGGGGAAGACGTCGCCGAGCGCCGTCAGCACGGCGCCCGTGTGCTCGAGGAACGAGGCGGTGACGCCGCTGCCGCGGCCGCCGCAGCCGAGCAGGCCCAGGCGCACGGCGGAGTTTGCCTGCGAGCCGAACGCGACGCGCGGCTTCAGGATCGTGACGCCAGCCGCCGCCGCGGTGGCTCCGATGAACTCACGCCGGCCGATGCCTTTTCCTGTCTGTTTCGCCATGCTCTTTCGCTCCTGTCGCGCGCGCATTCTAGTCCCCGGCCGTCGCGCCCTTCAATGACCCGCACGCGAAAGTGGCCCACGATGGGACATATTCACGCGCTCGAGACGTCGATCGCGGTTGAGCGGCGGCCGCGCTTGGGAGTAGCCTCCTTCCTCGGAGGGCCTCCCATGACCACGATCGACAGGCGCGCGTTCCTCGAATCGGCTGCGGCCGTCTCGGCTCTCGCCGCGCTGCGGCCGGGACCGGCGCGCGCGGCGGGCCCGATCCGCAAGGCCGTGCTGCTCTCGATGCTCCCGAAGGAGCTTCCCTACCTGGAGCGCTTCCAGCTCGCGCGCAAGGTCGGTTTCGAGGGAATCGAGATCGGGACGATCGGCGACCCGAAGGAAGCCGACGCGATCAAGGACGCCTCGGAGAAGAGCGGCCTGCTGATCCACTCGGTCATGAACGCCGAGCACTGGCGCTCGCCGCTGTCTAGCGCCGACCCCGCGGTGGTCGCCAAGAGCATCGCCGGGATGGAGACGTCGCTCCGCAACGCCAAGCTGTGGGGCGCGGGCGTCGTGCTGCTGGTGCCCGCGGTGGTCGACGCTCAGACCGGCTACCAGGACGCGTGGACACGGTCGCAGAAGGTGATCCGCGAGCGGATCCTGCCGCTCGCGACCGAGCTCAAGGTGATCGTGGGCATCGAGGAGGTCTGGAACAAGTTCCTGCTCTCCCCGCTCGAGCTCAACAAGTACGTGGACGAGTTCGCCTCACCCTTCGTGCGCGCGTACGTGGACGTCGGCAACATGGTCTTCTACGGCTACCCGCAGGACTGGATCCGCACCGTCGGCAAGCGCACGGTGCGCGTGCACCTCAAGGACTTCCAGCTCGATCGCCCGAACGGGAAGTTCGCCTGGAAGAACCTCGGCGAGGGCGACATCGACTGGCCGGCGGTGCGCAAGGCGCTGGCGGACGTAGCCTACGAGGGCTGGGCCACCGTCGAGATCCAGGGCGGCGACGAGGCCTACCTGAAGGACGTCGTGGCGCGCTTCGACCGCTTCCTCGCGGGCGAGAAGCCGGTCGCCGCGCCGGCGGGAGCCTGACGTGGCCATCACGCGTCGGCGGGCCATCGAGCTCGGCGCGGCCGCGGCGATCGCACCGGGCGCGGCGCTGGCTGCGGAGCGGCAGTCGCCCTCCTCCGCTCCCGCGGCCGTCGCGGCGCCAACGCGCGCGCGCGTCGCGCTCGCGGTGTCCACCTACTCGTACTGGCACTTCCGGACCGAGAAGTATCCGATCGACAAGGTGATCGAGCACGCCGCCGCGGTCGGCTTCGAAGGCGTCGAGATCCTGCACCGGCAGATGGTCGACGAGACGCCGGCCTACGTGAACGGCCTGAAGCGCGCGGCGTTCCGCGCGGGCCTCTCGCTGCCGATGCTGTCGATCCACCAGGACTTCGTGCACCCCGACCCGGCCGAGCGGCAGAAGCACGTCGACCACACGAAGCACTGCCTCGAGCTCGCGGCGTCGCTCGGGATCCCCGTGGTGCGGCTCAACTCCGGGCGCTGGAAGACGATCAAGTCCTTCGACGAGCTCATGAAGGTGAAGGGGGACGAGCCCCCCTTGCCTGGCCACACCGACAACGACGCCTTCCAGTGGTGCACCGCTGCGATCGAGGCCTGCCTGCCGACCGCCGAGAAGGAAGGCGTGATGCTGGCGCTCGAGAACCACTGGGGCCTGACGACGCGCCCCGAGAACCTGCTGCGCATCTACCAGGGAGTCCGCTCGCCCTGGTTCGGCGTGAACCTCGACACCGGCAACTTCCCCGGCGACCCGTACGCCGGCATCGAGCTCATCGCGCCGCACGCCGTCATCGTCCAGGCCAAGACCTACTACGGCGGCGGCGAGTGGTACACGCTCGACCTCGACTACCCGCGCATCGCCGGGATCCTGCGCAAGGCCGGCTTCCGCGGCTGGGTCTCGCTCGAGATGGAAGGCAAGGAAGACCCGCTCACGGCGGTCCCGAAGAGCTACGAGGTGCTGCGCAAGGCTTTTGGTTGACTCCTTCGCCACGCAGCGCTTTCGGTCTAGGCTAGGTGGTAGCGCTCCCTGGAGGTTCCTGATGCCGCGTGCGCGCCTTCTGGTCATCTCGTTCGCCTTCGCCCTCGCGACCGCGACGCTCTCCGCCGCCGACTGGCCGCAGTGGCGCGGCCCCGAGCTGCGCGGCACGAGCCCCGAGAAGAGCCTGCCCGTCAAGTGGTCGCTCACCGAAGGCATCGCGTGGAAGGTGGCGCTGCCCACCGGCAGCGGGGCGACGCCGATCGTGAGCGGAGACCGCGTCTACCTGAACGTCGCCGAGGGCGACATGGTGTCGCTGTGGTGCCTCGACCGAAAGACCTCGGCGGTCCTCTGGTTGAAGCCGCTCGGCCCCTCGGCCGGGCACGCCCACAAGAAGCACAACATGTCGACGCCGTCGCCGGTGACGGACGGCAAGCGCGTCTTCGCGATGACGGGCCAGGGGGCGCTCAAGGGCTTCGACGCCACGGGCCAGGAGCTGTGGGCGCGGGACGTGCAGAAAGACTACGGCACGTTCGGGACCAACTGGGGCTACGGCAGCTCGCCCCTGCTCTACGGGGACCTGCTCTACGTGCCGGTGCTCCACGGCATGAAGACCGACGAGCCGTCGTACCTGCTCGGGATCGAAACTGCGACCGGCAAGACGCGCTTCCGCGTCGAGCGCCCGACGCGAGCCCACACCGAATCGCCCGACGCCTACACGACTCCCACCCTCGCCCGCCGCGGCGACGCGGTCGAGATCGTGGTGACGGGCGGCGACGTGGTCACCGGCCACGACCCCAAGACCGGCAAGGAGCTGTGGCGCGCCAACGGCCTCAACCCCGACGACAACCCCTACAACCGCATCGTGGCCTCGCCGGTGGCCGCGGGCGACGTCGTCGTGGCGCCGACGCGCGTCAAGCCGATGCTGGTGCTCAAGGCCTTTGGCAGCGGCGACGTGACGAAGAGCGCGCTCCTGTGGTCGTTCGATCGCGGGCCCGACGTCCCGACGCCGGCGACGGACGGCACGCTGCTCTACGTCGTCACCGACAAGGGCCTGCTCTCGTGCATGGACCTCGCGACCGGCAAGGTCCACTACGGACCCGAACGGCTGCGGATGGGAACCTACAGCTCGTCGCCGCTGCTCGCAGACGGCAAGCTCTACCTGACGAGCGAGGAGGCCGTGACGAGCGTCGTCAAGGCCGGCACCACCTTCGAGGTCCTGGCCGAGAACGCGCTCGACGGCTTCACGGTCGCCTCGCCGGCGGCCGCGTCGGGGCAGATCTTCATCCGCACCAGCAGCCACCTGTACGCGATCGGCGCGGCCGGCGACCGCTGAGCGATCAGCGGCCGAACCACCAGGCGATCTTCAGCAGCAGCACGTCGTCCGCGGGCGCCGCGAAGAGATCGCCCAGGTCGCGCCCGAACGCTCCGTCGCCCGGATTCCTCCCGTCCTGCCTCCGGTCCGTCCAGACGACGTAGGCGGCCGAGCCCGGGCGGAACTCGTACCGCAGGACCGCGTTCAGGCGCAGCGACTTGAGGTTGAAGTCGGGAACCGCGAGGCGGAACGAGGGTGCTTCGCCGCCTCCGTCCGGGTCGATCGTGTAGAGCGGCCGCTCGGGGTCGAGGGCGATCGTGCCCGTGTCACGGCCGTAGACCGGGAAGTCGTAGCTGCGGGGCGCCGCGAGCTCCTTGATCTCGGGGTAGTCGCCCGCCGAGACGAGCGCCTGCGTGTAGAGCTGGAACGAAAGCTTCGGCGACAGCGCGAGGTTGAGGCGCAGCGGAATCGAGATCTCCCGCTGCTGCAGGCGCCCGAAGACGTAGCGGCTGCCGTAGGTCACGGCGGCCGTGGGATCGAGCACCGTCTGCAAGTACTGGGCAGCCGTGTCGTTCTTCAGCCAGTAAGGCGTCGCCTGCAGCGTGAGCGCCGTGAACGGCCGGAGGTTGAGCGTCGCGAGCACCTGGCGGCTGCGGCTGCCGAACTCGCGCTCGATGGCGACGAAGGACGTCGTCGCCCAGAAGCGGCGCCGCACGTCGGTCGAGAGGCCGAGCCCGAGCGTCTCGATCCCGGGGCGGATCGTGGTCGGCCCGCCGCGCGTCAGCTTGTCGTCGAGCGTGTTCCACGACTTGCCCAGCGTGAGGTCGAGCTTCCAGAAGCTCCGGAAGAGCGCGCTCGCCGCCAGCTGGACACCGTCGCCCTGCGACTCGCGACCGTAGTTGAACGTCCACCACTTGGAGACCGCCAGCTGGCGGCTGCGCGTGTAGCGGTCTGGCGTGAGCTTGCGGAAGAGCACCTGCGCGTGGGCGCCGCCACGGTCGGTCTGCGTCGCGAAGCCGAGGTCGTTGGGCTCGTAGCCGGGGCTGATGCCCCAGAGCCCGGCGTTCCAGGTGACGTTGCCGCTGTTCTTGTTGAGCCCGAGCCGGCCGCTCCAGCCCGAGAGCGACGTGGCCTGGGGGTCGACTGCGACGTGGGGCGCGTCGGGACGCTGGTAGTAGCGCTGCGAGGCGCGCTGCAGCCGCAGCACGGCCGCGCGGCTCCCCGAGACGCTGCTGCCGGACAGCCCGCCGAACAGGACCCAGTCACGCCGCGAGTCCAGGAAGATGTGCCCGTCGACCCCGCCCAGGAAGGCGCGCCCGGGGATCTGCGCCTCGAGTCCGGGAGTGCGCAGGTCGCGCAGCGTGGCGGTCGTCAGCAGCCCGAGCGCTCCGCGCGACCCGAGCTCGCGCTGGGCGCGGCCGACGAAGTAGCTCGTCAGGGGCTCGACCTCGAGCTCGCTCCGGCTGCCGTCCGTCTCGACGCGCGCGTACTCGCGGCCCGTCACCGCCTCGAGCACCCCGACGTTCCAGCCGTGAGCCCGGCCGACGAGCTTCGCCGCGCCGAGGATCGTGGTCGTGGCCGGAACGTCCAGGAACGTGCCCGACGCGACGCCCTGCGGCGCGCGTCCGATGCGCCGCGAGTAGAACAGAAGCGGCTCCGGATAGAAGAAGCTCGTGTAGTCGCTCGAGCCGCTGCGGCCGAAGCGCAGGAACACCTGGCTGCCCTCGGTGAAGAACGGGCGCTTCTCCTCGAAGAAGGTCTCGAACGCCGTCAGGTTGACGACGGCCGGGTCCACCTCGACCTGCCCGAAGTCGGGGTTGAAGGCGCCCACCAGCGTGAGGCCGCTGCCGAGGCCGTACTCGAGGTCGAGGCCCGCCCCGGCTGCGTGACGCGAGCCGTCGTTCCACGGGCTGCCGCCGGCCGGCGGCTCGACGTACTCGGCCCGGGCCGAGGCGTACGGCAGCAGCTCGAGGTGCCGGCTCGGCCGCACGGCGGCGAGGCCCTCCAGGTGGGCCATGCGCGAGACGAGGCCGCTCTCGTTCTTCGGCACGAGTGCCAGCCAGGCGCTCTCGTTCTTGCGGTGGATCACGCGGCGCGCGTTGATCCCCCACGTCCCGGCCGCGGCCGACGTGAAGCGCAGCTGGGCGAGCGGCACGCGCATCTCCAGCGTCCAGCCGGAAGCGTCGCGCGTCACCGCCGACTCCCAGACGGCGTCCCAGCTCACGTCCTCGAAGTTGTCGTCGTAGAGCGCCGCGTCGCGCTGCACGCCGGCGGCGCTCACCTCGAGCAGGACCCCCGTGCGGTGATCGTGATGCGGGTCGAGCAGGAGCGCGAAGGCGTCGGCTTCGAAGGCGGCGTCGCGCCGCGAGAGCTGGCGCGAGATCGCGTCGGGAGCGCTGTCGCGCAGCCGCACGCCCGCGTAGAGCGCGTGGTCGTCGAAGACGAGCCGCAGCTCCGTCTCCTCGCTCGCCGAGCGGCCCTGCTCCGGGTCGCGCTGGACGAAGCCAATGGCGGCAGGCGCCTTCAGCCAGTCAGGCTCGTCGAGCCGGCCGTCCACCTCGATCGCGCCCTGCGCGCGGACGGCCCGCAGCACGCTCTCGCCGGCCGGCTGCGCCCCGGAGGCGGCGGGCGCGAGAGCGAGCGCGAGCGTCGTCAGGAGCCGCGCGCCCGGAACGCGAGCTGCGGACGGGCTCAGGCGAGCCGCGCGAGCCGGTCGCGTACCTCGTCCTCGAACTTCCGGATCAGACCGCGGGTGTACTCGAACACGTCGAGCGAATCGTCGAGGACGAGCGGCGTCAGGTCCATCGCGAAGTTCAGCGCGTCGACCTTGTCGGTCGCGTGCGACTCGAAGAACGTCGCGTGCGCCATGCGCCTTCCGGCGACCGCCGCGTCGTAGCGCTTGCCGCCGGTGATCTGCGAGTCGAAGACGCCGTTGAGCGCCGCGGCCAGGTTCTTGTAGCGGTCGACGGGCAGCACCTGCTTGTCCTGGTCGTTGAGCCAGTCGAGGTCGCGCCAGATCTCGCAGCCGAGCACGCGGCGCGGGCGCTTCGGCTTCGGCAGCGAGCGGATCGCGGCGAGCGTGCGCAGGCAGCACGCGACGTGCGTGTCGTGCTTGTCGGCCGGGTTGTGGAGGTAGAGCACCTCGGGCGTCACGGTCTCGAAGATCGCCACGAGGTCGGCGAGGACGCCGGGGTGGCCGGGCTTCTTGACGTCGCCGCTCGGGTGCATGAGCTGGATCTCGCAGGCGTACTCGCCGATCGCGGCCGCCTTGCGCTGCTCCTGCACGCGGACCTGGATCATCTGCGCGTCGCTGTAGTCCGCGTAGATCCCGGTGCGCGAGCTGCCACCGCCGTTCGTGATTACGACGCCGGCATAGCGTTTGTCCTTCCTCCCGAAGCACTCGGCGATGCCGTGGAAGGCCATGAACTCCTGGTCGTCCTGGTGCGCGCCGACGCAGACGTGGGTGGCGCGCGCGAGCGCCTCGGGCAACGGCGCGCCGTCCGGCACGAAGACGTCGGCGTCCGGTCGGGAGAACTGCATCATGTCTTCTCCTCTGGAAGGAGCTCCACTCTCGCGCGCTGGGTTGACGAGCTGAGCATTGCTCCGGGGGGCGCTCTACCGCCGCGCCCCCCGGCCCCCCCTGGGCGGTGTCTCAGCCAGGCTGGCAGCGGCGATCGCCTGGCCGTGGCGCTTCGCCTTCTCGTCGGGCGTGCGCAGGCGGATCTTCTCGGCGAGCGCCGGGAACTCGTCCTTCAGCACGCGCGCGGCCGTCGCGACGATCACGTCGCCGCCCTCGCCCGAGGTCACGCGCCCCAGCACCAGCACGTTCTCGATCCTGTAGAAATCCGCGAAGTGGGCGACTCC